>CANBXZ010000469.1 GCA_947373495.1 Acetobacteraceae bacterium | reverse complement strand
AGGCGCCGAAGCCGCTGACAAGGGTTTGTGCCGCGTCGCCGGCCTGGGCGCGCAGCGCCGCCAGGGCGACGGCGGCGGGGAAGCTGGGTTCCGGCCCATGGCCCAGCAGGTTGCCGCTGAACAGCACCGGCGCCGGGCTGACCCCGCCGAGGAAGCCGATTTCCGCCGCCGTCGGCGCGGCCATGCCGGTGGCGCTGCTCAACAGCTGCAGGTCGGGGCGCAACCGGGGCCGCAGCGGCGCCAGCAGCGCCGCGGCGCTGGCGGCGGAAGTGTCGGCCGCCTCGCGCTGGGCCATGCCGGTGGCGACATGGGCCAGCCGGGCGAAGGGCGTGGCGCCCCGGGCGCGGGCGTGTTCCGCCGCTTCCAGCACCAGGAAAACCCCGATGCCGCCCAGGCAGAAGCCGCCGCCCTGCGCCTGGCGTTCGGCCACCGGGCGCCAGGGGCCTTCCCAGTGCCAGCCGCCGATGCCGTAGCACAGCAGTTCGTCCCAGCGGGCCGGGTTGGTGGCGGCGCCGACCAGGGCCATTTGGCTGGCGCCATGGGCGATGCGGGACGTCGCCATGCGCAGCGCATCGGCGCCGGCCAGCTCATTGCCCATCAGCGTGCGGGAGGAACGGGCGACGCCGTGGACGATGGTGATGCTGCCGGCCAGCAGGTTGGGCAGTTGCGCCAGGAACAGCGTCGGCCGCAGCCCGGTCATGACCTTGTGGTTCAGCCAGGCGGCGCGTTCAGCCGGCGGCACCTGGGCGATCTCGGCGAAGATCGCCTCGTCCAGCCCGGTATCGCGTTCGCCACCGCCGGCGGCCACCACCAGGTCGATCTCGGCGGCCAGTGGCTTGGCCGCGGCCGAATCCAGTGCCAGGCCGGCGGCATAGACCCCCAGGCGCTGCCAGGTTTCCATCTGCCGCAGGTCGCGCCGGGGCATCTGGGTTTCAAACGGCAGCGCCGGCAGCGGGTGGATCGACCAGGGCGCGAAGCTGGCTTCGTCCAGCACCGGGGCCGGGCTGGGCTGGCGCAGCGCCGCCAGGTGCGGGGCCGCGCCTTCCCCCAGGGAGGAGACCAGCCCGATGCCGGTGACCCAGACGTCCACGCTCATGCCGGCTCCACCACCACCATGCCCAGTGACCGGGCACGTTCGCGCACCATGGCGGCCAGTTCGGGCGAGGGGAAGGGCAGGGCACGGAGCACCAGTTCCACTTCGCACACCTTCTTGCCGTTGCTGCTGATGCGCCCATTGGCCACGGCATAGCCGGAACCTTCGTGCTGCAACGTCGCTTCCACCAGCAGCGTGGCTTCCGGCAGCACGAAGCTGCGCAGCTTGGCTTCCTTCACGCTGGCCAGCAGCGGCATGCGGGTGAAGTTGAGCCGGTGCAGCAGCAGGTAGCCGCTGGCCTGGGCCATGGTCTCGATCAGCAGCACACCGGGCATCAACGGGAAGCCGGGCATGTGGCCGGCGAAAACCGGGTTGCCGGCGGCGGCCGGCACGCGGCATTCCGCGCTCAGGCTGGTGTCGTCAACCGCGATGATCCGGTCGATCATCTCGAAGTATTCAAGGCGCATGGCGGCTACCGCGACTCCGGCCCGGCCGCGCCTGCGGGCGCCGCCATAGCTTGTTGTCTGCCAGACATTTTGCCGCACCGGCCGATGCCGCCGGGCCTGGAAGGCTTCCAGGGTGCGCGCATGGCGGTGGGCGGCAACCGCAAGGCTGGCGGGCCGTTTCCAGGTGGCCGGGTCGCCCCGGCCATTCAGGTCAGGCCCCGGCGGCCGGCTTCGCCGCCACCAATTCGTCGATCCGCAGCGCCAGGTTCTTCATGACGAAGTAGTTTTCCGCCGGCACCCGGCCCGCGTTGACTTCCTGGGTCCAGGCTTCAACCGGCACCTTGATGCCGAATTCCTTGTCGATGGCAAAGACGATGTCGAGGAAGTCGAGGCTGTCGATCCCCAGGTCGTTGATCACGTGCGAATCGGGCGTGATCTTGTCGCGCGAGACATCGGATGTCTCGGCGATGATGTCGGCGATGCGGTCGAACGCCGAGGCCATGAGCTTCTCCAGCGGCAGGAAATGAATAGGGGAGGGGTTTGGCGCAGTCCCGCCCGGATGGCAAGCGTGGGCGGGGATTCGGCGCCAGGATCCGGCCGGCGCAACGGCCTGGCACGGTGGCCGGGGCGTGCCCGGCAAGAAATCACCGGGGGCACGCGGCCCCCGGTGGGATGGGCGTTAGCGACCGCGACCGCGGCCCGGACCGTCCGAGGGGTCGTTGTCGGTCAGGCTGCGCGAGCGGCCGGCGGCGTCACGCGGGTCGTTGTCGGTCGACCCACGGCCGCCGATGCCCCGGCCGGCGCCATCGCGCGGGTCGTTGTCGGTGGTGGCGCGGGCCGAACCACGGCCCCGGCCGGCGCCGTCGCGCGGGTCGTTGTCGGAAGCGCCACGGCCGCCACGGCCACGGCCTTCGCCGTCGTTCGGGTCGCGGTCGGTGGTGCGCTGCGCGAGCTGGGTGTTTTCCGGGCTGTTGAAGCGGGTTTCCGCTTCGGCCGCCGGGGCAACGAGCGCCACCGCGGTGGCCGTGCTGGCCAGGCGAATGACGAGAAGCCGCCGGTCAAGGCGCTTCGGCTGGTCGTTGTTTTCAGCCACCGGGCAATCCTCCGTGGAAAAGTTAGGGAGGATCGCTTTTGTGATTTGTCGTTGCTGACGTCAACGATATTTCCGGCAAGATATCCGCTTTTCGTATGAAATAAGCGAAATGCCCCCGGCCGGACTCGAACCGGCACGTTATCGCTAACAACGGATTTTGAGTCCGCCGCGTCTACCATTCCGCCACAGGGGCCTGCGAAGCGGGTTCTAGCCCCGCCCGGCCGGGGCGTCCACCACGCGTGTGACAAACTCACCCGGAGAGGTGATTTCCACCAGCTCCATATCGTCTGAATGCGCCATTTCAACGTGCTTGACCAAGGGCGGCTGGTAGACGCTGTCGCCGGCCTGCAACAGAACCTCGCCCACATCCTCA
>CANBXZ010000468.1 GCA_947373495.1 Acetobacteraceae bacterium | reverse complement strand
GGCGGCGGGTGCGCCCAACCTCCGGGTGCAGAAATCCTGCAACGACGCGCCGAATCTCGGGCAGAACATGGTGACGTGCAGGGTTGACGTCGACAATCAACTCGGCACGGCCAATTCCGCCGGCCCGTCCAGCATTGTGGACCGGCCTGTCAGCAGCCCCGCCGGCGCGACCTTCGCCGGGGTGGCCCAGGGCAGCACCTTCCAGTGCTCCACCCCGCCAGGTGGCTTGCCGGCCGCCATCAACTGCAGCTTCCCATCGGGTTTCACCTTCGGCAATCAGTCCGGCTATAGCGGGCCGGTCTTCCTGAACTTCGTCGTGCCGCCCGGCACCACCTTGCGGAACTGCGCCACGGCCACCCAGGGCCCAGGCGCTCGGCCCGACAGCAACCCGGCCAACAACACCAACATCTGCACCAGCTTCACCCGGCGACCCAACCCCGGCGGCCCCCTCACCGTCACCAAGTCCTGCACGCCCGGCACCAATCACTCCTTCACCTGCGCGGTGACGGTGACCAACAACACGACGGTCGCCATTCCCAGCGGGACGCAGCTGTCCGAAACCCTCACCGGCGCGCCAGCCGGCACCACGTCGTTGGGGCATTCGAACATCACCTGCCCCTTCCCGACCACCTACACCGCCCCGCTGGCGTGCACGACCGTCAGCCCGATCGCGCCGAATGGCGGCACGGCGACCTTCAACTTCGCCTTCCGCACACCTGGCCGCAGCACCATCCACAACTGCGCCGCACTCCGAACGGCGGCCGGCATCGTGCAAGGCTGCACCGACATCAACGTACCATGACGGTGAGGCTCCGCTGCGGGTACCCGCAGCGGAGCCCGCCCCAGCTGCCCTGAACGTGCCGGAGGGCAAGGACCGCACCCCGGCGACCGAGCGCCAAACCCTACAGCAAGGCCGCAACTGGCGCGGCCGAAAGCCCGGGCTCATGGTCTGGGTGGCAAGGAACGGGCGGGCCAGGATGCCAGGGCCATGGGTGCATGGCGCGGCCGGCTGGCCGCGCCTCACCAGGCCATGGTGGCGCGCAGCAGGCCAGCATGGCTGGTGTAGTTGCTGCGCACGTCGCCGGCGTATTCCGCGCGGAAGCCCCAGCGGTCGGACTGCGCCAGTGTCATCGCCGCGCCCACCAGCAGGCCGTCCGTGGCCAGGCGCTTGGTGGTGGTGGTGAAGGCCGCGCCGGCCAGCGTGCCGGTGGTGGCGATGGGCCCGCTGATGTAGTCGTGCCCCCAGCCCAACCGCAGTTCCGGCCGCAGCGTACCCCAGCCGGTGGCGTAGGTGGCGCCCAGCCGCGCGCCCACATCCTGCGTCAGTGCGCCAACGTCGCTGGCCTTGACGGTGAGGTTGGCGGCGCCGGCCCCGGACTCGGTGTAGCTGGCGGTGTTCACCCGCGCGTAGCTCAGCCCGAACAGCGGCGTCAGCGTCACGCCGCCGGCCAGCGGGATGTCATGGCCCAGGCCGGCCTTGGTCGTCAGTTGCTGGCCGCCATAGCTGGCCCGCGCATGCAGGCCGAGGAATTCGATGGCGCGGCTCTGGGTGTAGTCCGACAGGCCGGCGCCCAGTTGGCCGTAGACGAAGGTCTGCGGCAGGAAGCGCCAGGTGCCGAAGCCGGTGAGCTGGTAGCTGGCGAGATTGGTGCTGCTGCCCGTGCTCAAGGCGTTGCCGGCGGCGTGGGCGGAGACCGCGCTGAACGCCACGCCGAGCAGCGTCTCGGGGTTGCGCTGCCAGTCCAGGCCGAACATCACGCCGCCCTGGCGGAGGTTGTAGCCGTCGGTGCCGGCGCTGCTGCCGCGGCTGCCGAAGCCGCCCATGACCTGCATCCAGAGGCCGAGGCCCTGCGGCGTGGAGCCGGCGGCAAGCCCCGGGCCGCCCGGCCCCCGCGCCACGGTGCCCAACTGGTGCGCCTCGATGACACTGGCGACGGCGCTGGTGGTGACCTGGAAGCTGAGGCCGGCCGGGGTGATCTGGGTCGGCGCGGTTTCCCGCACGGCGTTCTGCTGGGCCGAGCCGGCCGGCAGCGCCGCGATATAGGCGGTGACCTGCTCCTGGAACGCGGCTGCGGCCGGGCTGGTGCCGTTGGCCAGCACATTCAGCGTGCTGCCCATGCTGCCGCTGCGCGCGCCGGAGGCCTGGCCGAGCTGCGTGTAGTTCTGCGCGGAGCGGAGGGTCAGCACCAATTCCGTGTCGCCACCGACGACCAGCGTCTCCAGCATGGCACTGAAGCCGACGATGGTGGCGGTGGTGCCGGCGAAGCTGGTGCCGGCGGAGGTTGCGGCATCGACCAGCACGTAGCTGCTGCCGGCGCGGAACTTGTAGCCGCCAAGGGGCACCAGGTTGACGGCGGCGTTCAGCATGCTGACGCTGCCGGAGACGTTGAGCCGGCCGGCCGCGGCGGCGCCGGCGCCGATGACCAGCGCCCCGGCGCTGCCCTGGACGTAGTTGCCGGTGATGCTCTGCGGCGTGGTCAGCAGCAGATTGCCGGTGTTGGTGACGGTGCCGGCGCCACCGCGCACGGTGATGTTCTGCTGCAGCGAGAGGTTGCCGGCGAGCGCGAGGTTGCCGCCGGTGATCGCGATATTGCCGCCCACCAGCGCGCCATAGAGCGCGCTGCTGCTGCCGGTGATGGCGACATCCTGGTTCCGGATCTCGACGTTGCCCTGGATGACGCCGCTGTTGAGGATGGGGCCGATGATGGCGCCCGGGCCGGCACTCCGGATGGCGAAGACGTCGCCGCTGATGGTGCCGCTGTTGCTCAGGGCGCCGATGGTGCCGGCGTTGGCGATGCCGGTCTGCCCGCCGCGGATGACGCCGCCGGCCAGGTTGCCCAGGGTGGCGATGATGCCTTGGCCACCATTGTCGATGCCGCGCAGGCCGCTGATCACTCCGCTGTTGCTGAGCTGGCCGATGCGGGCGGTGCTGGCGACGGCGGCGGAACCGGCGCTGGTGATGGTGCCGGTATTGATCAGCGTGCCGATGGTCTGGAAGTTGAAAAT
>CANBXZ010000467.1 GCA_947373495.1 Acetobacteraceae bacterium | reverse complement strand
GGACCTGGTCGCGCAGGCAATGGCCCTCGGCCGGCAGGATAAGCTGTTCCACCGGCACCTCGGCCAGTGTCACCAGCGGTGCCGTGGCCAGGGCGTGGTCGCGCGGCACCGCCAGCACCAACTCCTCGCGGAACAGCGGCAGGGCGGTCAGCTCGCTGTCGCGTGGTGGTGCGGCCAGCAGCACGGCATCGGCCTCGCCGCGTTCCAGGCTGGCCTGCAGCCCGGTGGCGCGGCCTTCCTGGATCAACAGCCGCAGCCGGGGGAAGCGGGCGCGCAGCGGTTGCAGCAGCAGCGGCACCAGGTAGGGGCCCAGCGTGTCCGGCACGCCCAGCCGGAACGGGCCCGACAGCGGCTCCCCGCCCTCCTGCACGATGTCACCCAGGCGGCGGGCCTCATCCAGAATGCGGCGCGCCTGGGCCACCACCTCGGCGCCCCGGGGGGTGACCAGCACCTGGCGGGCGCTGCGTTCGAACAATTCCAGCCCGAGGAATTCCTCCAGCTTGCGCACCTGGGCGGACAGCGTGGGCTGGCTGACGGCGCAGGCCTGCGCGGCGCGGCCGAAATGCCGCAGGTCGGCCACGGCAACAACGTATTCCAGGTCTCGGAAGGACAGGCCGGCGAAGTTCATGGCCGTGTTGCACCACAGGCCGGCGCCGCGGGCAAAGAAAAAGCCCGGCGCATGAAGGGGGGACTTCATGCGCCGGGCCGGCGCCGCGGGGGCCGCCCTGGAGGGGAGGCGTTCGGGAAAACGCGGCCTGGACCGCGGGCGCCGAGGCAGGTGGTGCCGGTCGTCGGGGGAGCGACCGTTGGGGAAAGCATAGGTCTGGCCGGCCGGGGCCGCCCAATACCTGGCTTCGATGGCGGCGATAGGCCGCGCCGATGGCCGGCTTCAGCCGTGCGGCGGGTAGTGCGGGCTGCGCCGCGCCACGGTGCGGCCCAGCGCCTGGTGCACCGCCTGTTCGATGTTGCGCAGCGTCAGCGGCTCCCGCAGCACGCCCAGCCGGTCCAGCAGCGGGCCGCTCTCACGGTCCTCGTAGCCGGCGATCAACAGCAGCTCCACCGCCGTGGCGGCGCGCGTGCCGCCGAGCAGCTGCGCCGCCAGGTCGAGCCCCTCGCCCTGCAACAGGCTGACATCGGCCACCACCACGCCGATGCCGGCATGCTGGCGCAACCGGCTGCGCGCCTGGGTGACCGACTGCGCCACCTCCACCGGCAACCCGCGGCGGCGCAGCAGCGCGGCCACTTCGTCCAGGATGTCGACGTGGTCGTTCACCACCATCACGGCGAGTTCGTCATTGGCCGGGTTGAGCGGGCCCGGCCCGGCGGGCCTGGTCATCAACTGTCCCATCTGCGGCATCGGGTGCCTCGTTCTTGCCAGGGGCGGAAAGGTCCGCCGCTGACGCAAGGCTAGGCGGTGGGGGCGGGGGCCAGCCAATACGTGGCTTCGATGGCGGCGATAGGCGCCGGCCTATCGTTGGGCCGCAGGTGGCGGGGTCGGGGCCGGGCGGGCGGCGCGGCAGCGGTCCGAGCAATAGCGCACGGCGTCCCAGTCCCGCGCCCATTTGCGCCGCCAGGCGAAGGGGCGGCCACAGGCGAGGCAGGGCTTCTGCGGCAGGTCGGCTTTCCTGGTCATGCGCGGCATGACGGGCAGGTGGGGTTGCGGCGGGGGCTGGCAAGGGCGTGTTGCCAACGGGAGAGAGGCCAGGGACCAGGGCCAGGGCGCCCGTCGCGGGGCGCCCTGGCGATGCGGCGTCAGGCGACCTCGAACAGGCCGGCGGCACCCTGGCCGCCGCCGATGCACATGGTGATGACGACGAACTTCGCGCCGCGGCGCTTGCCTTCGACCAGCGCATGCCCGGTCATCCGCGCGCCGCTCATGCCGTAGGGGTGGCCCACCGCGATGGCGCCGCCATCCACGTTCAGCAATTCATCCGGAATGCCCAGCTTGTCGCGGCAGTAGATGACCTGGCAGGCGAAGGCCTCGTTCAACTCCCACAGCCCGATATCCTCGACCTTGAGGCCGTGGGTCTTCAGCAGCTTCGGGATGGCGAAGACCGGGCCGATGCCCATCTCGTCCGGGTCGGTGCCGGCCACCGCCATGCCGCGATAGATGCCCAAGGGGTGCAGGCCGCGGCGCTCGGCCTCCTTGGCCTCCATCACCACGGCGGCGCTGGCGCCATCCGAAAGCTGGCTGGCATTGCCGGCGGTGATGAAGCGGCCCTCGGCCACGCGCTGGCCGTCCTTGAACACCGGCTTCAGGCTGTTGAGGCCGGCCAGGGTGGTGTCGGCGCGGTTGCCTTCGTCCTGCTTCAGCAGCACGTCCTTGAAGCTGATCTCGCCGGTCGCCTTGTCCTGCACCGCCATGCGGCTGGCCATCGGCACGATCTCGGCGTCGAACCGCCCGGCGGCCTGGGCGGCGGCGGTGCGGCTCTGGCTGCGCAGGGCATACTCATCCTGCAGGTCGCGGCTGATGCCGTAGCGATCGGCCACGATCTCGGCGGTTTCCAGCATGGACATGTAGAGCTGCGGCACATGTTCCACCAACCACGGGTCGCGGGTGCGGTGGCGGTTCATCTTGTCGTTCTGCACCAGGCTGATGCTTTCCAGCCCGCCGCCGACCACCACCTGCATGCCATCCGCGATGACCTGCTTGGCGGCGGTGGCGATGGCCATCAGGCCCGAGGAGCATTGCCGGTCCAGGCTCATGCCCGGCACGGAGTTGGGCAGCCCGGCGCGCAGTGCGCATTGCCGGGCGAAGTTGCTGCCCTGGGCGCCCTGCTGCAGGGCGGCGCCGAGGATGACATCCTCGACCTCGCCCGGGTCCACCCCGGCGCGCTGCACCGCCGCGGCGATGGCGTGGCCGCCCAGTGCCTGGGACGGCGTGTCGTTGAAGGCGCCGCGATAGGCGCGCCCGATCGGCGTGCGGGCGGTGGAGACGATGACTGCGCTGCGCATTGGCGCTTGCCCTCCCAGGCTTTGTTGACCTGGGAGGCAGCTTACTTCGCG
>CANBXZ010000466.1 GCA_947373495.1 Acetobacteraceae bacterium | reverse complement strand
GGCTGGGAAGCCGGCTGCGGCGTGGCGGTGGAGATTCGCCCGGATGATCGCTTCCTGTGCGACCTCGGCCGGTTTCGCCGCTGGGCGCAGGGGCGGAAGCAGTTGCGGATGGAGTATTTCTACCGCGAGATGCGGGCCGAGACCGGCCTGCTGATGGCGGGCGACCAGCCCGCCGGCGGGCAATGGAATTACGACCCGGAAAACCGCAAGCCGCTGGCCCGCGGCGTGCAGCCGCCGCCCGCGCCGCACTTCCCGCCGGATGCCATCACGCAGCAGGTGATGGCGCTGGTGGCGGCGCGCTTCGCCGACCATTTCGGCACGCTGGACCGCTTCGCCTGGCCGGTGACGGGGGCGCAGGCACGGGCGATGCTGGCGGACTTCATCGCCCAGCGACTGCCGCGCTTCGGGGATTTCCAGGACGCGATGGCGGAGGGGGAACCGACGCTGTTCCACGCGCTGATCTCCACCAGCCTGAATTGCGGCCTGCTGCTGCCGCGCGAATGCTGCGAGGCGGCTGAAGCCGCCTGGCGTGCCGGGCAGGCGCCGCTCAACGCGGTGGAGGGCTTCATCCGCCAGATCCTGGGCTGGCGCGAATATGTCCGCGGCCTGTACTGGCTGAAGATGCCGCACTACGCCACGACCAACGCGCTGGCGGCGAGCCGGCCGCTGCCGTGGTTCTGGTGGTCGGGCCAAACCGGCATGGCCTGCCTGCGCGCCGCCATCACCCAGACCCGCGACCTGGCCTATGCCCACCACATCCAGCGGCTGATGGTCACCGGCAACTTCGCCCTGCTGGCCGGGCTGGACCCGGTGCAGGTGAATGACTGGTACATGGTGGTCTACGCCGATGCCTATGAGTGGGTGGAACTGCCCAACACCCATGGCATGGCGCTGCATGCGGATGGCGGCATCATGGCCAGCAAGCCCTATGCGGCCAGCGGCGCCTACATCAACCGCATGAGCAACCATTGCGGCGGCTGCAGCTACGACGTGAAGGCCAGCACCGGGCCGCGGGCCTGCCCGTTCAACGCGCTGTACTGGGATTTCATCGCCCGCCACGCCGACCGCTTTGCCGGCAACAACCGCATGGCCATGCCGTTGAACACCTGGCGGAAGATGCCGGCGGAAAAGCAGGCGGCACTGCGGGCGCAGGCCGCCGGCTTCCTCGCCGGGCCGGAGATGCGCGCCGAGGCTTGACCGTATTCCGCGGTGCAGCATCATCGCCGCAACAGGAGCCTGCCATGACCCTTTCCCGCCGCGCTGCCCTTGCCGCCAGCCTTGGACTGCCGAGCCTTGGACTGCCGAGCCTGGTGCTGCCCAGCCTGGCCCGTGCCCAGGCCGGCTTCCCCAGCCGTACCGTGCGCATCATCGTGCCCATCGCCGCCGGTGGCGCCAACGACCTCATCGCCCGCATGCTGGCGGAACGGCTGGCGCCGGTGCTGCATCAGTCGGTGGTGGTGGAGAACCGCCCTGGCGCCGGGGGCAATATCGGCGGCCAGGCGGTGGTGCAGGCGGAAAAGGATGGCCATACCCTACTGCTGACCTCGGCCAATGTGCTGACCGCGAACACCTACCTCTATGGCCCGCGCATGCCGTTCCAGCCGCTGCGCGACCTGGCGCCGGTGACCACGGTGGGCACCGGCACGCTGCTGATGGTGTGCAACACCCGCGCGCCGTGGCAGAGCTTCACCGAGTTGCTGGCGCATGCCAGGGCCAACCCGGGCAAGGTCAGCATGGGGTCCTCCGGCACCGGCACCATCAGCCACCTGTACATGGAGAAGGTGAAGCGCGCGGCGGGCGTGGACATCACCCATGTGCCCTATCGCGGTGGCGGCCCTGCCTTCGCCGACCTGCTGGCCGGCAACATCGACATCATGTTCGACGTGATCCCGGCCATGCTGCCGCATATCCGCGAAGGCCGCTTCCGCCCGCTGGTGGCCGGCAGCGCCAGGCGGATCGACTACGTGACCGAACTGAAGGACGTGCCGGGCATGGACGAAGCCCTGCCGGGCAAGGGGATCGACGCGCTCAACTTCTGGTCCGTGGTGGCCCCGGCCGGCACCCCGGCGCCGGTCCTGGCGACGCTGAACAAGGCCATCGGCGACCTGCTGCGCGGCGAGGAACTGCGCCGCAAGCTGCTGGACCTGACCATCGTGGCGGCGCCCGATGCCTCGCCGGAAGCCTTCGGCGCCTTCTGGCGCTCGCAGGACGCCATCTGGAAGGAACTGGTCGTCGAATCCGGCGCCACCGCGGAGTAGGGCAAATGACCCTGGACTGGATGCGCCTGACGGCGGCCGAGCTGCGGGCCAAGGCGGCGGCGGATGCGCTGGTCATCATCCCGGTGGCCAGCCTGGAACAGCATGGGCCGCACCTGGGCACCGGCGTGGACATCGTCTGCGCCACCGGCGTGGCCGAGGCGGTGGCCCGGCAGCTGGCCGCGGCCGGCGAGCAGGTGGTGGTGACGCCCTGCGTCTGGACCGGCCTGGCCGAGCACCACATGAGCTTCGGCGGCACGGTGAGCCTGGAGTTCGACGAGTTCCGCGCCGTGCTGCGCGGCATTGTCCGCTCCGCCGCGCGCTGCGGCTTCCGCCGGGTGTTCCTGCTGAACGGCCATGGCGGCAATGCCGAGGCGGTGGGGGTCTGCGCGATGGAATTCCAGCGCGACCTGGGCCTTCGCTGCGGCGCCGGCACCTACTGGTACCTGGTGGAGGACGGCTTCGCCCCGGTGCTGGAAAAGCAGGCCAGCGTGATGCACGCCTGCGAGGCCGAGACCAGCCTGGTGATGGCGCTGGCACCCGACCTGCTGCGCCCGGAGCACCTGGCCGAGGCGCATGGCCCGCACAGCACCCGGGTGCCGGGCCAGCCCGCCGCCCTGCTGATGCGGCGTTCGTTCAAGGAAGTGTCCCCCAGCGGCGTGGTGGGGGATGCGCGGCCGGCCAGTGCGGAGAAGGGCCACCGGCTGCTGGCCATCGCGGCGGAACGCATCGCCGCGCAACTGGCCAACCCCCGGCTTTGGGGCTGAAGCGCC
>CANBXZ010000465.1 GCA_947373495.1 Acetobacteraceae bacterium | reverse complement strand
GTGCTGGTCATCGGCTCCGGCGCCACCGCGGCCACCATCATCCCGGCCATGGCGCCCAAGGCCGCGCATGTCACCATGCTGCAACGCTCCCCCACCTTCTTCCGCACCGGCCGCAACGCGATCGAGCTGGCCGAGGAACTGCGGACGCTGGGCATCGAGGAAGCGTGGATCCACGAGATCGTGCGCCGCAAGATCCTGTTCGAGCAGGACAAGTTCACCCGCCGCACCTTCCAGGAACCCGAGAAGGTGACCCAGGAATTGCTGGGCGCGGTGCGCAGCTACCTGGGGCCGGACTACGACATCGAGACCCACTTCACCCCGAAATACCGCCCCTGGCGGCAGCGTCTGGCCTTCATCCCGGATGGCGACCTGTTCCGCGGCATTGCCAGCGGCAAGGCCAGCGTGGTGACCGACGAGATCGAGCGCTTCACCGAAAAAGGCGTGCTGACCAAGGGCGGGCAGGAGCTGGAGGCCGACATCATCGTCGCCGCCACCGGCTTCAACCTGAACGTGCTGGGCGACATCGCCTTCGAGATCGACGGCAAGCCGCTGGCCTTCCATGAGACCGTGACCTATCGCGGCATGATGTTCACCGGCATTCCCAACATGGCCTGGGTGTTCGGCTACTTCCGCGCCAGCTGGACGCTGCGGGCCGACCTGGTGGGGGATTTCGTCTGCCGGCTGTTGAAGCAGATGGACCGGAAGGGCGTGCGCCAGGTGGAAGTGGCGCTGCGGCCGGAAGACAAGGACATGCCGATCTTGCCCTGGATCGACCCGGAGAACTTCAACCCGGGCTACCTGATGCGCGGCATGCACCTGCTGCCCCGGCGTGGCGACAAGCCGGAATGGCAACACAACCAGGATTATTGGGCGGAAAAGGACGAATTCCCGGCCACCGACCTGAACGACGCCGCCTTCGTCTACAAGTAGCGCAACCTGGGGCGGGCTTGCGGCCCGCCCCCTTCGCCCCAGCCTCCAGCTACAAGCAACCGCGGCTTTCAGCCGTGTACGACCGCGGCTTTCAGCCGTGTGCGACCGCGGCTTTCAGCCGACGCCGAGCAGCTCAACCTCGAAGATCAACGTCGCGTTCGGCGGAATAACGCCGCCAGCGCCGCGCGCGCCGTAGCCCAGCTCCGGCGGGATCACCAGCGTGCGCTGGCCGCCCACCTTCATGCCCGCGAAGCCCTGGTCCCAGCCGCCGATCACCTGGCCGACGCCAAGCTGGAACTGGAACGGCTGGCCGCGGTCGCGTGAGCTGTCGAACTTGCGGCCCTTGTTGTCCGCGGCGGCAGCGTCGAACAGCCAGCCGGTATAATGCACGCTGATGTGCTGACCGGGCGTGGCTTCGGCACCGGTGCCGATCTTGGTATCCGTCATGGGGTCTCTCCTTGGGCCTCTCTACCCTGGCTTCTGAACACGGGCCGGGCCGGGGCGGCAAGGGGGTCTTGCCCGCTGCCCTGCCGATCAGCGGGATTTCCCAGGGCTCCTGCCCGCTGCCGGGCACGGTGCTGGCCGGCCCGCATCCGCTGGGACAGCAAGGGGCAACCTTCGCGCAACTGGCATGCTTCGCACCGTTCGGCGACACCGCCTCAGGCGATCAGGCTGCCCCCGGAGGCTGATTCACGCCTTTCGGCGATTTCGCCTCAGGCGATCAGGCTGCCTTCGGAGGCTGATTCACGCCTTTCGGCGATTTCGCCTCAGGCGATCAGGCTCTAACAGGGCCCATGTCCAAGAAACCACCCGCCATGCCCTGGGCCCTGCTGGCCGCCGCCGCGCTGGGCATGTTCGCGGCTTCCTCCAGCGGCACCTCCCGTGCGCCCTTCCTGCTGGACATGTCGCGCGACCTGGCCACCAGCCTGCCCCTGGTGGCCAACCTGGTCGCCGCCACCTCCATCGCCTGGGGCATCGCCTCCCTGCTGGCCGGGGCGGGGTCGGACCGCTGGGGCCGGCGGCCCTTCCTCATCGGCGGGCCGCTCAGCGTGGCGCTGTGCATGGTGGCGGTCTCCCAGTCGCAGAGCTTCCTGGTGCTGGCGTTCTGGGCCACGCTGGGCGGCGGCAGCGCCGGGGCGTTCACCGGCGTCATCATGGCCGAAGCCTCCGCCCGGGTGGAAAACCGCCAGCGCGGCCGGGCGCTGGGCTGGGTCATGGCCGGGCAGTCGCTCACGCTATTGGTCGGGGTGCCGCTGGCCGCCTGGGTTGGGGTGTACATCGGCTGGCGCGGGGTGAACCTGTGCGTTGCCGGGCTGGCCACGCTGGCCGCCATCGGGTTGTTCGCCACCACCCGCCGCCCGGCCGGCCCGCCCCGCGCCGCCGGCACCCGGGCGCCCAGCTATCGCGCCGCGCTGTCGGGCCCGGTGCTGCGGCTGCTGCTGATGGGCACGGCGGAACGGGTTTGCTACGGCCTCACCGCCGTCTACTTCGCCACCTTCCTGCAGGTCACCTACGCGCTCACGCTCGGCCAGGTGGCGCTGCCGCTGGCGCTGTTCGCCGCCGGCAACATCCTCGGCACGCTGGTGGGCGGGCAATTGGCGGACCGGCTGCCCAACCGGCTGCTGGTCTTCGCCGGCGCCATGCTGGGTTCGGCGCTGATGGCGCTGCCGCTGTTCGGCTGGCGCGTCGGGCTGGCCACCACCGTGGCGCTGGGCTTCGGCTACGTCTTCGTCACCGCCATGGCCCGCCCCAGCCTGATGGCCGCCCTGGCCAATGTGCCGGAGGACGTGCGCGGCACCGTGCTGGGGCTGAATGTCACCTCGGCCAGCTTCGGCTGGCTCGGCGCCGCTTCCCTGGGCGGCTGGATGATGGCCGAGCACGGCTTTGGCGGCTTTGGCCCGCTGGCGGCGGTGGTGGCGTTGCTGGCCGCCGTGCTGGCGGTGCTGCCGGCGCGCTTCACCCGCCCCGGGCGCGGGCCAGCCGCAGGCTGAGGAAACGCGCCAGCCCTTCCGGCGTGGCCTGTTCGGCGCTGGGCGGTTCTATGGCCATGCGGGCATATTCCGCCGCCATGCCGGGCGCGGCGACGCTGGCCGCCAGGGTGCGCGCCAG
>CANBXZ010000464.1 GCA_947373495.1 Acetobacteraceae bacterium | reverse complement strand
GCGGTCCATGATCCCTCGAACAAGCATGGTTGCGCTCAAGCCACGGCGCGGAGCCATACGTCCTCCAGAATGGCAATCAACTGCACCACCTCGGCCTCGCGGAACACGCCTTCCACGCCCTGCGCGCTGAGCCTGGTGTAGGGCGCCTCGTAGAGCCGGGAGGGGTCCATCACCCCGGCCTTGGTCAGGTTCTCGATGATCGTCTGCACGAACTCGATCTGATTGGCGATCAGCGTCCTGCCGTCCAGGAAACCCGCCAGCGCCTGCTGGGCGGCGCTGCGGTCCAGGCCCACCAACCCGCGGACGAACAGGCCCAGGCCCTGGCTCTCGGTCTTGGCCTGGGCGATCTCCTCAGGCGTGCCGGTACCGCTTGCCACCAGCATGCGTTCCAACTCCGCCAGGTCGGTCGGGGTCAGCGGGTGGTTGTTCCGCAGCTTGTGGATCGCCACGTGGCTCTCATGCTGGCGCAGGAAATGGCGGGCCTTCTCGCGGAACCTGGCAAAGGCATCAGCCGAGACGAATTGCTCGAACGGCACTTCCTCGCCGGCGCCGATCGCATCGGTGAAGTCGGTGTAGAGCACCGCGCGCCTGCGCTTCTCGATCAGGTGCACCAGGCCGCGCAGCTTCGTCCGGGCGGCGTCCAACTGCGGCGTCGTCACGTCCTGCCACCAGGCCTCGGTCTGGATGGCCAAAATCAGGTCCATCTGTTCCTGAATGGCGGGCACGCCGTTCTGCTCGGCCAGGGCCGCGGCGATGGCGACGACCTTGTCCTTCAGCCCATCATAGCCGGCCCTTGCAGTCAGCAGGCATAGCTGCAGCGTCAGCATCAGCAGGTCGAACTGCTTCGCCTCGACCTTCTCAGGGGCCAGTTCCACCGGCAGCCCGGCCAGTTCGGCCGAGAGCGCGTCACGCGCCTCGACATCAAGCACCGCCCAGGCCTCGGCCTTGGTGTAGGCCTCCACCAGCTTGCGCTTCGGCCGGACGATGAAGTTGTCCACATTCATCGCCGCCACCTCGGTCCGCAGCCGCTCCGCCACCCCGGCGCGCAACGCCGCTTCCCCATCGCCCGCGGTGCCGCTCCTCAGCCGGGCATCCAGCCCACCCACCACATCCAGCCGCGCCCGGAACAGCCGGGCGGACAGGCTCTCCCCCACCGAACCCTCCACCGTGGGCACCGCCTGGCTGAAGAACTCCAGGTTCTGGCAGAAGTCGAAGACGTAGAAGAACGCCTTGTCCTGCCCTGGCCCGAACAGGTCCGGGCACAGCCGGGTGCCGCGGCCGACCATCTGCCAGAACTTCGTCTTCGACCGCACCAGCTTGAAGAACACCAGGTTCACCACCTGCGGCACGTCGATGCCGGTGTCCAGCATGTCCACGCTGATGGCGATGTGCGGCGCCTTGGCCGGGTTGGCGAAGCTGTCGATCAGCGTCTGCGGGTAGTCCACCTTGAAGTCGATC
Source organism: Acetobacteraceae bacterium (assembly GCA_947373495.1). Classification (GTDB taxonomy): domain Bacteria; phylum Pseudomonadota; class Alphaproteobacteria; order Acetobacterales; family Acetobacteraceae; genus CAIMOR01. The sequence continues at coordinate 1,582 of CANBXZ010000464.1, read as the reverse complement.
ACCCGGGCGAAGTGCCCGGCATGATGCGGGTAGTTCTTATCGAACCGCTGCTGGATGAACTCGGCATGCGCGTGGTTCTTGGCGAAGACGATGGTCTTGCCCAACTGGTCGCCGCCCTCCACCTTCTGGCCATGGGTCATCAGGTGCTCCAGCACCTTGTCCACGGTGTCGGCGTTGAACAGCCACGTGTTGACCGCCTCCGCCTCCACCCTATCCGGCGGGCCGTCCTCGTCGCCCCATTCGGCGGCGTCCCAGTCTTCCTTCTCATCATCCGGCAATTCGTCGTAGCTGATGCCCTGCCGGGCGAAGCGCAGCGGCACGGAAACCGCCTTCATTGGCACCAGGTACTTATCCGCCACCGCTTCCTCCAGCGGGTAGGCGTCGGTCGGCACGCCGGTGTCCAGGTCGAACAGCGAATAGGTGTTGCGGTCGATCTCGTCCTTCGGGGTCGCGGTCAGCCCCACCAGCAGGCTGTCGAACCAGGAGAAAATGGCGCCGTACTTTTTGTAGATCGACCGGTGCGCCTCATCCACGATGACCAGGTCGAAGTAACCCGGCCCGAAGCGGCGGCCGCCTTGGTCCTGGTCGTCGATCAGCCCCATCATGGTCGGGTAGGTGGAGACGTAGACGCGGCCCTGGCTGGTCTTGTCCGTCACCAGGTTCACCGGCGCCGCGCCCGGCAGGTGCTTCTTGAAGGCGGTCACCGCCTGGTTCACCAGCGCGGTGCGGTCGGCCAGGAACAGGATGCGCTTGGCCCAGTTGCAGCGCATCAGCAGGTCGCACAGCGCGATGACGGTGCGGGTCTTGCCCGCCCCCGTCGCCATCACCACCAGGGCCTTGCGCTGGCCATGCGCCTCGAAGCTTTCGCCGATGCGGCGGATCGCGCGGGTCTGGTAGTGGCGCCCGACGATGTTGCCATCCACCACCGCCTCGCCCAGCGGGCGGCGGGTGGTGCGGCGCTGGACCAGCAGTTCCAGCTCATCCTGCCGGTAGAAGCCCTGCACGCCGCGCGGCGGGTAGCGCGTGTCGTCCCATATCCAGTGCTCATAGCCGTTGGTGCAGAAGATGACGGGGCGCTGGCCGTGCATCCGCTCCAGGCAATCGGCGTAGAGTTTGGCTTGTTGCTGGCCCTTCAGGGCGCCGTGCCGGGTGGCCTTGGCCTCCACCACCGCCAGCGGCTTGCCGTTGCTGCCCCACAGCACATAGTCGGCGAAGCCGGTGCCGCTGGCGTTGGGCATGCCCTGCACCGGCACTTCCGCCACGCCCGGCGCCTTCGGGTTCCAGCCGGCTTCCAGCAGCATCAGGTCGATGAACTGGTCCCGCGTGGCGGCTTCGTTGTAGTCGTGCGTGTCGGGCCGGGCGGCGTTGGCGGCCAGGGCCTTGGCTACCTCCGCCCGCAGCGCCTTTACTTGTGCGTCCAGGTTGGCGCGGTCGGCCAGCACCTCGGCCAGCTTCTCGTCGGCGGCGCGCAGTTCCTCGCTCAGCTTGCGGATCTGCGCCAGGCTCTGCTTCACCAGGGCGGTGGCGGGCGGCGGCAGCAGCCTGGGGTCGAAGTTCAGGCTGTCGGCCGGCTTGGCGCCCT
>CANBXZ010000463.1 GCA_947373495.1 Acetobacteraceae bacterium | reverse complement strand
GGTGTAGCGGGCGATGCAGGCGCGCGGCTCCATCGGCGCGGCGGAGACGCGCTGGTTCAGCAGCGGCAGCGCCACCACATGCGCGGCGGCGGCGAAGGCGGCCTCGGTGGCGGCGCGGTCGCCCTTTTCGAACACGAAGCTGCAATTGCCCGGCGCCTCGGGCCAGATCAGCGGCGCGCCGGGGGCCAGGGCGGCGTCGGCATCCACCACCGCCGGCAGCGGTTCGTAATCCACCGCCACCAGTTCGGCGGCGTCGCGCGCCTGTACCGCGGTCTCGGCCACCACGAAGGCCACCGGCTCGCCGACATGGCGCACCGCCTCCAGCGCCAGGATGTGGCGCGGCGGCACGATGATGGGCGCGCGGGTGGCGGCCACCACCGGGCAGGGCAGGGTGCCGAAGCCGGCCTGGCGCAGCTCCGCCCCGGTCAGCACCGCGCGCACCCCGGGCATGGCCCGCGCCGCCGTGGCCGCCACGCCGCGAATCCGCGCATGGGCGTGCGGTGAGCGCACCACCACCGCATGCAGCGCCCCCGGCACCACGATATCCGCCAGGTAGCGCCCCTGGCCGGTGAGGAAGCGCTGGTCCTCGAAGCGGGGCAGCGACTGCCCGATGAAGCCTTCCGGCATGCCCAAGCCCTCCCGTTGCCATGGCATATTGGCACGGCTGTGGCCGCTGCCTACTGCGGGGCCGGCCCAGGCCTGGCCGCCCCATGCCGACTGCCCGTGCCGAGTGCCCTGGCCAGCGGCGCCGGCTGGGGTAACATGGCGCCAACGTCCACAAGGATAAGACCATGGCCACGCCCCTGCTGTTCACCCCGATTCAATTGCGCGAGCTGACATTGAAGAACCGCGTGGTGGTGGCGCCCATGCACCAGTATGCGGCGGAAAAGGGCTTCACCACCGACTGGCACCTGATGAATGCCGGCCGCTTCGCCGCCGGTGGCGCCGGCATGGTGATCTTCGAGAGCACCAAGGTGGAACGCCGCGGCTGCGGCACCGCGGGCGACACCGGCCTGTGGGACGACGCGCATATTCCCGGCATGAAGCGCATCACCGACTTCATCCGCCTGCATGGGTCGGTGCCGGCCATCCAGCTTGGCCATTCCGGCCGCAAGGCCCGCCGCTTCCGCCCCTGGGAAGGCGGCGCCCCGCTGACCGAGGCAGGCGCCCGCGAAGCCGGCGTGACCGATTGGGAAGCCTGGGAACTGGTGGCGCCCAGCGCCATCCAGGCGGTGCCGGAAGACCCGATGCCGCGCGGCCTGTCGCGGGAGGAAATCCCCACCGTGATCGAGCACTGGGTCAAGGCCGCCCAGCGCGCCCTGGCCGCGGGCTACGACGTGCTGGAGATTCATGGCGCGCATGGCTACCTGATCCACCAATTCCTCTCGCCGCAGGCCAACCGCCGCAACGACGACTACGGCGGCAGCGAGCTGAACCGCATGCGCTTCTGCATCGAGATCGTGGAGGCGATTCGCGCCGTGTGGCCGCAGGACAAGCCGCTGTTCCTGCGGCTTTCGGTGGAGGACGATGCCGGCTGGGGGCCGGAGGAAAGCGCCCGCCTGGCCGCCATCGTCGGCCCCAAGGGCGTCGATGTGATCGACTGCTCCTCCGGCGGGCTGACCGGCTCGGCCACCAACCAGGCGCGGCCGGGCTATGGCTACCAGGTGCCCTACGCCAAGCGGCTGCGGCATGCGGGCGGGGTCAAGACCATGGCGGTCGGCCTCATCGTGCATGCCGACCAGGCCGAGGCCATCCTCCAGGCCGGCGACGCCGACCTGATCGCGGTGGGGCGGGAGATCCTGTACAACCCGAACTGGCCGACCGACGCCGCCCGCAAGCTGGGGGTTGAGGCCGCCTTCGACGCCATGCCGGACCCGCAGAAGTACTGGCTGGAAAAGCGCGCCCGCGCCATGAAGGGCATGGTGCCCAGCACCTACCAGACCGGCATCAACGCGTGATGCGCCGGCGCGCGTTGTTCGCCGGGGTGCTTGCGGCGCCGGCGCTGGCGCGCGCCCAACCGGCCTCCACCTCGGCCCCGATATGGGCGCCCAGCCGCCCGGTGCGGCTGGTGGTGGGCTTTCCGCCGGGGGGTTCCGGGGATTTCCTCGCCCGCCTGCTGGCCGAGCCCTTCGGCCGCGCCCTGGGCCAGAACGTGCTGGTGGACAACCGGCCCGGCGCCGGTTCCAACATCGCCACCGAACACGTGGCGCATGCCGAGGGCGACGGCCATACCCTGCTGATCGGCGGCAACTTCACCCATGCGGTGAACCTGGCGCTGTACCGGCGCCTGCCGTTCGACCCGGTGGCGGACTTCAGCGCCATCAGCCAGCTGACCGACCTGCCGCTGATCTACACCGTGCGGGCCGACAGCCCGGTGCGCGACCTGGCCGACCTGGTGCGGCGGATTCGCACCGAGCCGGGGCGCTGGACCTACGCCACGCCGGGCAATGGCACGCCGTCTCACCTGGCCGGCGCCATGCTGGCCAAGGTGGCGGGCGCCGAGATGACGCATGTGCCGTTCCGCGGTGGCGCGCCTTCGCTGCAGGCGGTGCTGGCCGGGGATGTGCAGATCCTGGTCGGCACCCCGCCGGTGGCGCTGCCGCAGATCCGCGGCGGGTCGATGCGGGCGCTGTCGCTGACCACGGCCAAGGCTTCCCCGGTGATCCCGGGCATTCCGGGCACCGAGGAAGCCGGGCTGCCCGGGCTCGACATCAATGGCTGGTGGGGGCTGTGGGCGCCCAAGGGGCTGCCGGCGGCGGCGCGGCAACGCCTGTTCGAGGTAACGCGCGACACGCTGGCCTTGCCGGAGGTACGCGGCAAGCTGGGCGGGGAGGGGTTGCAGACCTTCGCCTCGGCTTCCCCCGCCGCCTTCGACGCCTTCATCCAGCGCGAGATTCCGTTCTGGGCGGAGGTGGTCAAAACCGCCGGCGCGGTGCTGGAATAATGGGCATGTTGCCCATTTAAGCGGCCAGTTGGGTCTGCCGCTGCCGCTTCCCCTGGTGGCAGCCCCGGCACGGCCATTGCATCACCGGCCTCCGAACCTGTCTCGGAGG
>CANBXZ010000462.1 GCA_947373495.1 Acetobacteraceae bacterium | reverse complement strand
GCGGCGGCCTCGGCGGCCTCGCGTTCCTGGTTGGCGCGCTGCTGGGCTTCGCGCAACTGCAACAGGTTGAGCTGGCCGGGTGCCGGCGCCTGGGCGTTGCCGGCCTGGGCCCAGGCTGGCGCAACCACGACTGGCGCAACAAAGGCCGGCGCAACCAAGGCCGTGGCGACCCAGGCAGGTGCCAACCAGGCAGGTGCCACCCAGGCCGGCACAATCCGGGCGGGCGCAATCCAGGCCGGCACAATCCGGGCCGGGGCGGCCAACGCCAGCCAGGCCAGCAGCGCGGCGCGGCGGCGCGGCTTGCGCAAGGTCAGGCCGGCCGCAGCAGGGAGGTGCCGGTCATCGCCGCCGGCTGCGGCAGGCCCATCAGCGCCAGCAGCGTGGGCGCCACATCGGCCAGCCGGCCCTCCGCGATGCCGGCGCCGGCCGGGCCGCCCACCAGCATCAGCGGCACCAGGTTGGTGGTGTGCGCGGTGTGCGGGCCGCCGGTGACCGGGTCGCGCATCATCTCGCAGTTGCCGTGGTCGGCGGTGATGAGCATGGCGCCGCCCCGGGCCTGCACCGCCTGGACGATCCGGCCGAGACCGGCATCCACCGTCTCCACCGCCTTGATGGCGGCCGAGAGCACGCCGGTATGGCCCACCATGTCCGGGTTGGCGAAGTTCAGCACGATCAGGTCGTACTGGCCGGAGTTCACCGCATCCACCGCCTTCTGCGCCAACTCGGGCGCCGACATTTCCGGCTGCAGGTCATAGGTCGCCACCTTGGGGGAAGGCACCATGATCCGGTCCTCGCCCGGCAGCACCGCTTCCTCGCCGCCGTTCAGGAAGTAGGTCACGTGCGGGTATTTCTCGGTCTCCGCCATGCGCAGCTGCTTCAGCCCGGCGCGGGAGACGACCTCGCCCAGCTTGTCGGCCATGGATTGCGGCGGGAACAGCGTGCCCATGAAGCTGTCGAGGAAGGTGCTGTACTGCGCCAGGCCGGCGGCGGCGGCGAAGGTCACCACCTTCTGCCGCGCGAACCCGTTGAAGGCCGGGTCGAGCAGGGCGCCGAGGATCTCGCGCGCCCGGTCGGCGCGGAAGTTGAAGCACAGCACGCCGTCGCCATCGGCCATGCCCTGGTAGCCGGCGATGGCGCAGGCGGGGATGAACTCATCCGTCTTGCCGGCGGCATGGGCGGCGGCGATGGCGGCCTGCGGGTCGGCCGCGGTCGTGCATCCAGGCGCCCCCTGGCCCAGCACCATGGCGTTGTAGGCCTGGGAGACCCGTTCCCAGCGATTGTCGCGGTCCATGGCGAAGTAGCGGCCGATGACGGTGGCGACGCGGATGCCGGGCGCGGCGCCCAGGTCGGCCTGGAACCGCGCCATGTACTCGGGGGCCGCCTGGGGCGGGGTGTCGCGGCCGTCGCTGAAGCAATGGATCGCCACCGGTACGCCGGCCGCCGCCACCGCCCGGGCCAGCGCCGCGGCGTGCTTCTGGTGGGAATGCACGCCGCCCGGCGACAGCAGGCCCATCAGGTGGCAGGTGCCGCCGCTGGCCTGCAGCTTGGCGATGAACGCCACCAGGGCCGGCAAGGTGGCGATGGAGCCATCCACCACCGTGGCGTCGATCCGCGGCAGGTCCTGCATCACCACCCGGCCGGCGCCGAGGTTGAGGTGGCCGACTTCCGAATTGCCCATCTGGCCGTCCGGCAGGCCGACATCCTGGCCGGAGGTGTGCAGGAAGGCATGCGGGCCACCCTGCCAGAGCTGGTTGAAGGTGGGGGTATTGGCCTGGCGGACGGCGTTGTCCGCCACTTCCTCGCGCCAGCCCCAGCCGTCCAGCACCACGAGCATCACGGGTTTGGGTGCGGGCATGCGATTCGCTCCTGGGCAACCTTGGCGACAGTGCCAGGGGCTTAACGCCGCCGGGCCGCCTCCGTCCAGGGGCGGCGGCGGGCGCGGCCGTGGCGGAACTGGGCGGGGCCGGCCGAGGCGGGCTAGCCGCCGCTGCCGCTCGGCAGCGCGGCGATGGCGGTGGCGCCGGCGTCCACCGGCACGATGGCGCCGGTCATCCAGCGGGAATTGCCGCCGCACAGGAAGGTGACCGCGGCGCCCACGTCCCAGCCGCTGCCCTCAACCTGAAGAATGCTGCGCTTGCGGCGCAATTCGCGCTTTTCCGGCGTCATGTTGTTGGCCTGGACCATGGGGGTGAACACCATGCCCGGGCAGACGCAGTTCACCCGGATCTTGTCCGGCGCGTGATGCACCGCCATCGCCCGCGTCATGTTCACCACCGCGCCCTTGCTGGTGGGGTAGAGCAGGGAGGGGTGGCCGCCCTTCAGCCCGGCGACGCTGGCGATGTTCACGATGGCACCGCCGCCGGCCGCGCGCATCGCCGGCACCGCGTACTTGGCCATCAGCATCATGCTGGTCACGTTCACCAGCAGGCCGTGGTTCCATTCCTCCAGGTCCACGCTCTCGGCGCTGCCCTTGGCGCCGGAGATGCCGACATTGTTCACCAGCACGTCCAGCCGGCCGAAGCTGGTGGTGGCAGCCTCGACGATGCGTTGGCAATCGGCCGGCTGGGTCACGTCCGCCCGCACCACCACGGCCTGGCCGCCCTCGGCCTCGATCATCCGCTTCGTGTCGGCGGCCCATTCCTCGATCGCGTCGGCCAGCACCAGGCGGGCGCCGGCGCGGGCCAGCAGGATGGCGGCGGCGCGGCCATTGCCCACGCCCTCGCCGGGCCGGCTGCCGGCGCCGGTGACGATGGCCACCTTGCCCTTCAGGTCTTCCGCGATTCCGGTGCTGTTCATGGCCGAGCTGTTCATGGCCGTTTCCCCTTGGTTGTGGCCGCAGGGTGGAACGCCGCGGCGGGCGGGGCAAGCCGTTCGCCGGGGCGCGCCGCAGCCGCCCCGGGCCTTGGTTTGCCCCACGGTTTGCCCACGGTTTGCCCAAGGTTTACCGGGGGTTTGCCCCGGATTTGGCGCCGCCCGGCGCGCCCCGCGCCTACCCGCCAGCCCTACCCGCCAGCCGTGCTCGGCGGCGCCAGCAGGAAGGCCAGCGCCGCCTGC
>CANBXZ010000461.1 GCA_947373495.1 Acetobacteraceae bacterium | reverse complement strand
TCGGTTCGTCCAGCAGCATCACGTCGGGGCGCATCAGCAGGATGCGGGCCAGCGCCACGCGCATCTTCCAGCCGCCGGAAAGCCCGCCGACGTCGCCGTCCATCATCTCCTGGCTGAAGCTCAGCCCGGCCAATACCTCGCGCGCCTTGCCCTCCAGCGCGTAGCCACCCAGTTCCTCGAAGCGGGCCTGCACCTCGCCGAAGCGCTCGATCAGCTGGTCCATCTCATCGGCGCGGTCGGGGTCGGCCAGGGCGGCTTCCAGCTGGGCCAGCTCGGCCGCCACGGTGCTGACATCGCCGGCGCCGTCCATCACCTCGGCCACCGCGCTGCGGCCCTCCATCTCGCCGACATCCTGGCTGAAGAAGCCGATGCTGACGCCGCGGTCGACGAAGACCTGGCCCTCGTCGGGCTGCTCCTGCCCGGTGATCATGCGGAACAGCGTGGTCTTGCCGGCGCCGTTGGGACCCACCAGGCCAACCTTCTCGCCCTTCTGAAGCGCCGCCGATGCCTCGATGAAGAGGATCTGCTGACCGTTCTGCTTGCTGATGTTGTCTAGTCGGAACATGTTGGCTCGGCGCTTGGGACAGTTGCGCGGCGCTTATGGCACGCGGTGCCACGCCAGGCCCAGCCGCGCGGTCGTGATGCGCCCTTTGGTTGAATAAGCGGGACTTTGCCGCCGCAAGCTGCCACCACCCCCTGGCCAACGCTTGGCATGAACGGGACCCGCCACTTGTCTCCCCGCTCCTGTGTTCTGTTGCTGGCCCTGCTGCTGCTGCAGGCCGGCCTGCTACCGCTACGCGCCAGTGCTGGCGTGGCGGAGGAGGAAATCCTCGGCCATGTGGTGGCCCAGGCGCAATGCGGCGCCTGCCACGACGTCAACGCCACCGGCCCCACCACTGGCCTCACCCCCGGCCTCGCCCTGGGCACCGACCTGGCCCCCGCTGCCAGCAGCGTGACCACCGGAGCCTTCCCGCCGCAGGCCCCTTCCCTGCGCAGCATCGCCCGTTCGGAACCGGCGCTGTTCGAGGGGGTGTTCCTGCGGCCGGGCCAGCCCATGGGCGGCGTGATGGTGGCGCCGGCCGAGATGGCGCCCCTGCGCGCCTGGCTCAGGCGGCTGGAACAGGCCGAGGAACGGCTGTAGCGCCCGGCGCCAGTTCCGCCCGCAGCGCCGCCGCCAGCCGGCGGAAGGTTTCCTTGCGGCCGGAAGTGCGGCGCCAGGCCAGCCCGATGCGGCGGAACGGCGCCGCGGCTGCCACCGGCAACGCCTTCAGCTCCAGCCCACGCAGAATGCCGGCGTCCAGCGCCATCTGCGGCAGCAGCGTCACGCCCAGGCCATTGGCCACCATCTGCACCAGCGTATGCAGGCTGGTACCCTGGAAGGCGGTGTTGCGCCGGGGGCCTTCCTGCATGCAGGCGGCCAGCGCGTGGTCGCGCAGGCAATGCCCATCCTCCAGCAGCAGCAGGTCCTCCAGCGCCATGTCGCTCGGCCGGGCCGCAGTGGCGCCGTTCAGCCGGTGCCCCGGCGGAAACACCAGCCAGAACGGGTCCTGGGCAATCTCCACCGCCTCCACCTCCGCCATCGGGTAGGGCAGCGCCAGGATCAGCGCATCCAGCTCCCCCGCCCCCAGTTGGGCCAGCAGCCGGGCGCTCTGGTCCTCCCGCAGGTACAGCTTCAACTGCGGGAAGGCGGTGCGCAGCCCGGGCATCACCCGCGGCAGCAGGAAGGGGCCGATGGTGGGAATCACCCCCAGCCGCAGCGGCCCGGCCATCGGGTCCTGCGCCGTGCGCGCCACGTCCACCAGGTCCTCGGCGCCTTCCAGCAGCGCCTGGGCACGGGCGGCGATCTCCCGCCCCAGCGGCGTCGCCACCACCAGGCGGCGGCTGCGTTCCAGCAGCGGCGCGCCCAGCAGATCCTCCAGTTCCTGGATGGCGGCGCTGAGGGTGGACTGGCTGACCAGGCAGGCCTCGGCCGCCTGGCCGAAGTGGCAGCGTTCCACCACCGCCACCAGGTAACGCAGCTGTCGCAGGGTCGGGAGCGGCTTCATGCCTGCTTACTTATCGTTTCAGACGATCAATTCAATCGGTATTTTGAGTTTCTATCGCTCACTGAAACCGCCTATCTCCGGTCTTGCCGCACTGCACAACACGCGGTGCCAGGGGCCTGGTCGCTGCCGACGCCATCGCCGAGCAGCGTGAACCGGGTTCGCAACCATCATTGCCAGCGCCGGGTGCTTCCGCGGAAGCCTGCCGGCACTGGCCAGCGGAGCCTGCCCATGTCGTTGATCAACACCGAAGTGAAGCCGTTCAAGGCCACCGCCCTCAAGGCCGGCAAGTTCGTCGAGGTCACCGAGGCCAACCTGAAGGGCGGCTGGTCCGTCGTGTTCTTCTACCCGGCCGACTTCACCTTCGTCTGCCCGACCGAGCTGGAAGACCTGGCCGACAACTACGCCGCGTTCCAGCAGCTGGGCGTCGAGATCTACAGCGTCTCCACCGACACCCACTTCAGCCACAAGGCCTGGCACGACACCAGCCCGGCCATCGGCAAGATCGGCTACACCATGGTGGGTGACCCGACCCACGCCATCAGCCGCAACTTCGACGTGCTGATCGAGGATGCCGGCCTGGCCGACCGCGGCACCTTCGTGGTGGACCCGAACGGCAGGATCCAGATCGTCGAGATCACCGCCGGTGGCATCGGCCGCGACGCCGGTGAGCTGCTGCGCAAGGTGAAGGCGGCGCAGTACGTCCACAGCCACCCGGGCGAAGTCTGCCCCGCCAAGTGGCAGGAAGGCGCCGAGACCCTGGCGCCGTCGCTGGACCTGGTCGGCAAGATCTGAGGCGAAAGCCGGGCCCGGCACCGCGCCGGGCCCGACCCCTCCCTGCTGCCCCCAGCCCACCCACAGCCCACCCTGGGCCCGGCCACGGCCGGGGCCGGCCCCTCTCGCCAAGCCGGAGCCATCGCCATGCTGGACGCCAAGCTGAAGACCCAACTGCGGGGCTATCTCGAACGCATCACCCAGCCGCTGGAGCTGGTGGCTTCCCTGGACGCAAGCGCGAAGTCGG
>CANBXZ010000460.1 GCA_947373495.1 Acetobacteraceae bacterium | reverse complement strand
GCCGGCGCCCGGGCCTTCGCCCTGCCACTGGCGCCGAACCAGGTGCTGCTGGGGCAACTGGCCGCCGCGGGGCAGCCGCTGTTCAACTGGCCCACACCGGACGGCCAGCCGCTGGAAGCCTGGCAGTATGACGGCGCCGGCAGCCTGCGCGGCCGCTGGGCCATGCTGGTTGAGATGGCCCATGCCCCCACTGGCACGGTGCCAACCTATGCCGGGCTGGCCGGGCGGCCGGTGGCGCAGGTGGCGGCTCGGCTGGGCGCGCTGGCGCTGGGCTCGGCCGGGGCGGCGGTGGCCCGCACCGTGGCCGAGGTATGGTCCCGCGCCGGCCGCAGCCCCATGCCGGGCGAGGCTGAGGTGGGCGAGATCGCCGGCTGGGTGCTGACCGCCCCCGCCTTCCAGCACAGCTGAACCCGGCCATGCCCGCCCCTTCCGGAGAGCCCCCGATGCGCCTGCTGTTCGGCCGCCGTGGCCTGATGCGTGCCGGGCTGGGTGCCGGCCTGCTTGGCGCCCTGCGCGGCATGGCCTTCGCCGCCACCCCGCTGCCGGACCAGCCGCTGCTGGTGCATGTGTTCCTGGCCGGCGGCATGGATGGGCTGAACTTCCTCTCGCCGGCCGATGACGGCATATTCACCGACATGCGCCCGGCCGACCTGCGGGTAACCGCCAGCGGGCCCCAGGCCGGGCATCGGCTGGACGCCAGCGCGACGACCGATTTCCGCCTGCACCCCGAAGCCGCGCCGCTGGCCGAGTTGTGGCGCGATGGCCGGTTGGCGCTCTGGCCGGCCGCCGGGGTACCGCAGCCCACCCGCAGCCACTTCGAAGCCCAGGCGATCATGGGCTGGGGCAAGGGCCGCTCGGTCGAGCCCAGCGCCGGCCGAGCCTGGCTGGCCGGCTGGACCGAAGGCGTGGCGCGCGCCGCCGGCAACCAGATGCCGCTGCTCAGCCTGTCGGGCCAGAACACCACCGCGCCGGCATTGGTGGGCGCCGGGCGCAGCCTGAGCGTGCTGGCGCTGGACAGCGGCCTGCAGCCGCCTGGGGGCGAGTTTGGCGCCGCCATGCTCGGCGCGCTGCACGGCCAGGCGGAAGGTCCGGCCGCGGCCGCCGGACGCTCCGCCCTGGCGGCGCTGGCGGGGGTGGACCAGGCCTTGCCGCGCGGGCCGAACGGCCAGTTGCTGCCCTATGCCCCGGCGCGCCAAGCCAGCTACGCCGAATCAGGCAGCTTCGGCCGCGGGTTGGCGACCATCGCCCGCGTGGCGCGGCTGAATCCGGGGCTGACCTCGGCCGCGGTGGTGCTGGGGGGCTGGGACACGCACGACGCCCAGCAGGCGCCCTATACCGAAAAGCTGCGCACCCTGGTGCGCGGGCTGGCCGCCTTCGAGACCGACCTGCGCGACCTGCCGCGCCGCTGGACCGTGCTGGTGGCCAGCGAATTCGGCCGCCGCCTGCGCAGCAACCGCAGCCAGGGCACCGACCATGGCCGCGCCGGCACCATCTTCGCGCTGGCCGGCGGCGGCAGCCGGCCCTTCGGCCTGGCGCGGCATTTCGGCCCCTGGCCGGGCCTGAGCCCGGAGGCGCTGGAGGAAGGCGTGGACCTGCGGGTGGCCACGGACTACCGCGCCGCCTTTCGCCAGGTCGCGGCGGAACTGGCCCCGGGCGCACCACCGCCGTTCCGCGCCGGGTAGGGTTCCCGCTTGTTGTTTCGAATTTGAACCGTGTACGATATTGAGAACAACCGACCTTGGAGCCCGGTTATTTCATCAGTGCGTCATGTTCATGCGCTGAGCGGCACGGCTATACCTGCCGACAGGATGGCTTTTGCACATTTTTGTACAATATCACCACTTACCGCTTGCCAAGACACGCCAGAAAGCAAACCATTGCCGCAGGACTTCACGCAAACGTTACAATCATTTCGCTTGTCGAGACAGTTGGTTAAATGGAAAAGAATTATTCATTCCAGCTGCCATTCGGCCAAGTGAACGGAAATGAAATCGATGCGGGCGTTCGAAATTGTCTGCGCTGATGGTTAAGACGCTGCCTTCCGGAGAGATGACTGCCTTGGAACGCCACCTTTCCTCCCAGCCCGCGGTGGCGGCGCAGCAGTCTGGCAAGCGGCCGTTGCGGGTGCTGACGCTGTCGCACATGCACCCGAAAGTATCGCGTGGTGGCGCGGAAATCGCGGCCTACCAACTGTATGAGAAGGTGAAGGCCCGCCCCGGGGTTGAAGCCTGGTTCGTTGCCGCTTCCGGCGGCAAGGTGCAAAGTCGGCTCGGCACCCCCTTCGTGCAGCCTTTCGGCGAAGACGAATATGTCTATTGCGGCAGTGGGTTCGACCATTTCATCCACGCCAACCAGGACCCCAATTTCCCCAAGGCGCTGACCACCCTGCTGACCACGTTGCAGCCGGATGTGGTACATCTGCATCACTACACCAACTTCGGCGTCGAAATATTCCTGCATATCCGCCAAGCATTGCCGCAGGCGCGCATTGTACTGACGCTGCATGAATACCTGGCGATCTGCAACCATTTCGGCCAGATGGTAACGCGCCCGAACTTCTTCCTGTGCGACAAATCCAGCCCGAACGCCTGCGCCAAATGCTTCCCGGAAAAGGCCGAACAGGATTTCTTCCTGCGCGACCTCTACCTGAAGCGTTTCTTCGGCCTCGTGGACCACTTCATCTCGCCCAGCCAATTCCTGGCCGACCGCTACATTGACTGGGGACTGCCGGCCCGGAAGATGTCGGTCATCGAAAACGGCATGCCGGAAGGCAATGCCAAGGTTGAGGCACAGCCGGCCGACCGCAGCAGCGACCTGGTGCTGGGCTTTTTCGGCCAGATCTCGAAGCTGAAGGGCATCGGCCTGCTGATGGAGGCGGCGACGCTGCTGGACACCGACGAGGTCTCCGGCGTGCGGTTCGAGGTTTATGGCGATTATTCCAATCAGCCGCCGGTGTTCCGCGAGGAATTCGAACGGCAATTGGCCAAGGCCCCGCCCAATTTCCGCTACATGGGCCCTTATGAGAATCGCCGCGTCCACGCCCTGATGCGCGGCGTGGATGCGGTTCTGGTGCCCTCGATCTGGTGGGAGAACTCCCCCCTGG
>CANBXZ010000459.1 GCA_947373495.1 Acetobacteraceae bacterium | reverse complement strand
CCATCGGCGCCACCTGGCGTTCCGGCACCCGCGTATCCGGCTGGCCGATGGGTGGGCGTTCCGGCACCGGCGCGCGCGGGCCCTGGGCCAGGGCCGGGCCGGCCAGCAGCAGCAGGGCGGCAACAAGGGGAATGGCGCTGTGCATGGCTGGATGCTCCCGGTTGTGGGCGCCAACGCCCCGGCCCGCCCGGTGGTTCACTTGGCCGCGCCGGCGCATCGCCCTAGGCTCGGCGCCACCCTGCGCCACGCCGCGCCGGGCAAGAACACCAGCGCGCACCGCCAATGGGGAGAAGCACATGGACAAGGCCGCCATCGAAGCGATGCAACCGCCCGCGGGCATTCCCTTCCGGGTGCAGAAGCTGGGGCATACGGTGTTCTATGTCAGCGACCTGGCGGCCTCGGCGCGCTGGTATACCCAGGTGCTGGGGTTCCATCTGGCGGATGTGTACGACGAAGGCATGATGGCCGGCGGCATGGTGTTCCTGCGCTTCGGGCCCGACCATCATTCCCTGGCGCTGGTCGGCCAGGGCCAGAAGCCGGGCATGCGCCGCGGCACCCATCACACCGCTTTTGAGCTGGCCACCCTGCAGGAGGTGATCGACGCCCGCGACCACCTGCGCCAGCACGGCGTCACCATCGTGTTCGAGGGCCGTCGCCGCGCCGGCTGCCAGGTGGCGGTGGAGTTCCTCGACCCCGATGGCCATCACCTGGAACTCTACTGGGGCCTGGACCAGGTCGGCTTCGACCACCGGCTGCGCCCGGCCGAGCAATGGCGCCCGGCTGCGACCATAGAGGCCGCCATCGCCACCCCGCCGCTGGGGCAGGATACCTCTTTGCGGCGCTAGCGCGGCGCCTGTAGCCTGCCCGCCACGCGCCCGCAGAGGCGCGGGACAAGGGAGATTGCCAATGCGGCGCCGTAGCCTTGCCGGTGGCCTGATGCTGCCATTCCTCGCCAACCGCGCCCGGGCAGCGGGCTGGCCGGACAAATCCGTTCGCCTGCTCATGCCGGGCGGGCCGGGCGGCAACCCGGACATCCTCTCCCGCATCCTGGCGCAGCGGCTGGGGGAAAAGCTGGGGGTTTCCGTGGTGGTGGAAAACAAGCCCGGCGCCTCCGGCATCATCGGCACCGAGGCCGTCTTCAACGCCCCGACCGACGGCTACACCATGCTGTTCGGCTACAACCAGTTGATGACGCTGAACAAGCTGCTGTTCCGCCGCTTGCCGTATGAGCCGGACCGCTTCACCCGCGTCGCCCTGGTCAGCGACACGCCCTTCGTCATGCTGGTGCCCAAGGACCTGCCGGCGCGGGACATTCCCGAATTCGTCGCCCTGGCCAAGGCGCGGCCGGGCAGCATCGCCTGGGGCACCAGCGGCCCCGGCACCTTCGCGCATCTGTGCGGCGAGTTGCTGATGCGCGACGCCGGGATTGAAATGCTGCACGTGCCGCACCGGGTTACCCCGCGCAATGAGCTGATCGCCGGGCAGATCCAACTGGCGATCGAGCCCACGGCGCTGGCGATAACGCTGACGCGCGGGCCAGACGCCCGGGTGCGCGCCCTGGCCGTGCTGGGGCGGGAGCCGGAGCCGGAACTGCCCGGCGTGCCGCTGATGAAGCAGTACTACCCGAACATCATCGCCTATGCCTTCCACGGCCTGTGGGGACCGCCGGGCATGGCGCCGGAAGCCGTCGCGGTCATGGCGCGCGCCATCACCGACCTGGCCGGCGACCCCTGGGTGACCGAGCGCTTCAGGCCGCTGGCCACCCGCTTCATCGCCCAAGGCCCGGCGGCGCTGGACCAGGCGATGCGCGACGACGTGGTGCTGTGGGAAAAAGTGGTGCGGGAGCGGGGGATCAGCCTGGATTAACCGCGCACCCGCGGCATTTGCAGCAGGTGCCACGGGCTGGGCATGGCGCCGCACTTCACATGCACCAGGGCCGGGGCGCGCAGCGCGATGGCATCGCCCACCGCGCGTTCCAGCCCGGCGGCGTCGGAGACCTTGAAGCTGGCCATGCCGAAGGTTTCCGCCAGCCTGGCGAAATCCGGGTTGTGCAGGTCGCAGGCGATCTGCCGGTTGCCATAGGCCAGGGTCTGGATGCGCTTGACGTTGAAGAAGGCGTTGTTGTCGAACACCACCACCACCACGGGCAGCCCGTGCTGCATCGCCGTCGCCAACTCGCCGATCTGGTACAGGAAGCCGCCATCGCCGGCGATGCTCAGCACCGGCACGTCCGGCCGCGCCGCCGCCGCGCCCAGCGCGGTGCCATAGCCCCAGCCGAGATTGTCCTGGTAGCCGGGCGAGAGGAAGGTCCGCTCCCGCGTCACCGGGAAGCCGAGGCGGCTGACGAAGCCCACCTGGGTCACCTCATCCACGAAGATGCCGTCTTCCGGCAGCGCCGCGCGGATGGCGCCGAGGTAGCCCATCTGCGGCTCCAGCACCGCCAGTTGCCCGGCCATCCAGGCCATGTGCCCGGCCAGTTCGGCGGCGCGGCTGGGGTGCGCTGGCGTGGCCAGCAGGCGTTCCAGCAGCGCCGGGGCGCAGGCCGCCGCATCCCCCACCACCGGCACGGTGGCGCGGCGGAAGCGGTCCGGCTCGGCGGCGTCGATGTCGATGCGGACCACCTTGAGGTCGTCATCCACGCCCCAGCCGCCCTGCTGCATGAACAGCCTGGTGCCGATGGCCAGCACCACGTCGGCTTCCGCCCATAGCCGGTGGCCGACGCTGACCGGCACCGCCAGCGGATGCGTCGAGGGCACCACGCCCCGGCCCCGCCGATAGCTGGTGACCGGCGCCTGCAGATGCTCGGCGATGGCGGCAATGGCCGCGCCGGCACCGATGGCACCGCCACCCAGCACGATCAGCGGCCGCTTCGCCCCGGCCAGCAGCGCGGCGGCCTGGTCCAGCGCGTCCTCGTCCAGCGCCAGCGCCTCCGGCAGGGCCGGGCCGGCGGGCAGCGAGATGGCGCCGCGCTTGGGCCATACATCCATGGCGCATTCCAGCACCGCCGGGCGCGGCCGGCCACTGATGGCGGCCCGGATCGCCCCCTGGGTCAGCGCCACCGCCTCATGCGGGCCGGTGATGCGGGCGGTGAACTTGGCGATATGCCCGGCCATGCCAAGCTGGTCGTGCATTTCATGCAGGTGGCCATGGGCACGGTCGATATCGGCC
>CANBXZ010000458.1 GCA_947373495.1 Acetobacteraceae bacterium | reverse complement strand
CGCGGCGGCGCCAGCACGCCGGGCAGCACCCAGGGCACCGGCACCGCACCGGCCAGCAGCGGCGGCGGCGGCGGCGCGGCGGGCAGCGGCGGCGTGCCGGGTGAATCGGCCTCCGCCGCCGCCGGCGCGCCGGTGCGCGGCGCCAGGGGGGTCAGGGAGCGGGTGCGGTCGGCTTCCAGCGTGCTGGTCAGGCTGGTGCGGGTGCGGGCGTCGGGCCGTTCCGGCCGCGGTGGCACGCTGCCCAGGCTGGGGAAAGGCCGGTCCATGCCCGGCGGCCGTTCGCGACCGCGGTCGATCTCGCCGGTGACTTCCTCATAGATCACGAAGGGGTCGATTTCCTTCGGCACGGTGCAGCCGGCCAAGGACAGGCCCAAGACCACCCCCAGCGTCACCGGGCGGGTCAGGTCGGCCCAAGCCGTGCTGCGTCGCTTTGCCACTGGCGGCCCCACATCCTGGCTCCCGTTTCCGGATCACGAGAGGGTTAGCGCGGAAGCGGGGCGGGGGAAAGTCGCCGCCTGGGGCGCCTTGGCCGGCACGCCGGCCTTACTGGGGATTGAACGGCGCCCCGGCTTGGCGCATGTGACGGGGACGCATAGAGGACCGCGCCCGCGCGCGGTAGCCGCATGGCCGACAACAAGCCGACCGAATCGCCCCATTTCCGCCTGCCGGACCCAGCCCTGGTGACCCGCACCATGGCCGAGGTGGCGGAGCGTGGGCAGCGCATCGTCAGCGACTTCCTGAAGCGCCAGGCCGAGGACGGCACCCAGTTGGACCCCGCCAACCTGGGCGGCGCCTTCATGGAGATGACCGCCCGGCTGATGGCCAACCCGGCCCGGCTGGTGCAGGTGCAGCTTGGCTTCTGGCAGGACTACCTGACGCTGTGGCAGAACACCGCCCGGCGCATGATGGGCCAGGAAATCACCCCGGTGGTGGCCGAGGACCCGAAGGACCGCCGCTTCAAGGACGACGCCTGGCGGGAAAACGAGGTCTTCGACTTCATCAAGCAGTCCTACCTGCTCAGCGCCCGCTATTTCCAGAACGTGGCCGGCAGCGCCGACGGGATGACGCCGAAGAGCGCGCAGAAGGTGGATTTCTACACCCGGCAATTCGTCGACGCGATGAGCCCCAGCAACTTCCTGATGACCAACCCGGAAGTGCTGCGCAAAACCGCCGAGACCGGCGGCGAGAACCTGCTGAAGGGGCTGTCCCACCTGCTGGCGGACCTGGAGCGCGGCAAGGGCCAGCTGCGCATCAGCATGACCGACGACAGCAAGTTCAAGATGGGCGAGAACATCGCCGTCTCGCCCGGCAAGGTCGTGTTCCAGAACGACCTGATGCAGCTGATCCAGTACAGCCCCAGCACGCCGGACGTGTTGAAGCGGCCGCTGCTGATCTTCCCGCCCTGGATCAACAAGTTCTACATCCTGGACCTGCGGCCGCGGAATTCCTTCGTGAAGTGGGCGGTGGAACAGGGCCATACCGTGTTCATGGTGTCCTGGGTGAACCCGGACGAGCACCTGGCCCAGAAGGGCTTCGACGACTACATGCGCGAAGGCGTCTATGCCGCGCTGGACGCGGTGGAAGCCGCCACCGGCGAGCGCGAGGTCAATGCCATCGGCTATTGCCTGGGCGGCACGCTGCTGGCCACCACCCTGGCGCACATGGCGGTGAAGAAGGACACCCGGATCAAGACCGCCACCTTCTTCGTCACCATGATGGACTTCGAGGAAGCCGGCGAGCTGGGCGTCTTCATCGACGAGGAGCAGTTGAAGGCGCTGGAGGAGAAGATGAACAAGCGCGGCTATCTCGAGGGCAGCGAGATGGCGACCACCTTCAACATGCTGCGCGCCAACGACCTCATCTGGTCCTTCGTGGTCAGCAACTATCTGCTCGGCAAGGACGCGTTCCCGTTCGACCTGCTGTACTGGAACGACGACAGCACCCGCATGCCGGCGAAGATGCACAGCTTCTACCTGCGCCGCATGTACCAGGCGAACGACCTGATGAAGCCGGGCGGCGTGGAACTGCTGGGGGTGAAGATCGACCTGCGCAAGGTCAAGGTGCCGGCCTACTTCATCAGCACGCGCGAGGACCATATCGCGCCGTGGAAATCCACCTATCGCGGCACCCAGCTGCTGGCCGGGCCGAAACGCTTCGTGCTGGCCGCCAGCGGGCATATCGCCGGCGTGGTGAACCCGCCCGACAGCGGCAAGTACAGCCACTGGATCAACGAGAAGCTGCCGCCGACGCCGGACGAATGGTTCGCCGGCGCCACCGAACTGGCCGGCAGCTGGTGGCCGGATTGGCATCGCTGGGTCGGCGCCCAGGGGCCCGAGAAGGTGCCGGCGCGCCAGCCTGGCGACGGCAAGCTGAAGGCGCTGGAAAACGCGCCCGGCAGCTACGTTGCGGTGATGGCCAGCGACTGAGGCCGCTGGCGGGGGCCAGCCCGGCCCCCGATTGCCGCCCGTGGCTGGTTCAGAAGCCCGTGCTCATCCCCGGCCCGTTGCCGGTTGGCGTATTGCCGATTTCCATGCCGATCATGTCCTGGCTGCGGCCCTGCAACCATGCCTGGTTGCTGTCCAGCTTGCCCAATTCCTGCCGGGCGCTGGCGGTGGCGGTGGCCACCTGGGGCAGCGGCCCCGGTTCGGCGAAGCGGCGGAGCGAAGCCGTGCCACCCGGGCGGAACATGCCGGCCGGCAGCGCCCGCGCCGCCTGTTCCGGCTGGTTGGCCCGCAGCGCGCGGGCCGCGGCCAGCAGCGCCAGCATCACCTGGCGCGGCTCGGCGGCTTCCTCGATGCCCAGCGCCGCCCGCAACTCGGTCCGGGCCAGGCCCAGGCTGAGCAGCGTGCCGCGCGGCATGGCGGCATAGGCCTGCGCCTGGGGCAGCGCCTGGGTCACGTATTCAAGCTGCGCCGCCGCCTGGGCCACCGCCTCCGGCTTTTCCGCCAGGCTCAGCCCGGCATCGCCGAAGGCTTCGGCGCTGGCCAGGATGGCGGCGCGCAGCGGGTCCGCGCGCTCCCCACCCTGGGCGCTGCTGGCCAGGTCCGCCGGGGGTGCCGGCGGCGGCGGCGTGCGCATCTCGGCGCAGGCCGCCAGGCCCAGCAGCAACGGCAGGGCCGGCCGCCAGCGCATCAGAAGCGGCCCAGCCCGCCCCGGCGCAGCACCCGGCTGGCTTCCTGGGCGGCCTGGTTGGTCATCG
>CANBXZ010000457.1 GCA_947373495.1 Acetobacteraceae bacterium | reverse complement strand
CAACCGCGCCCGCCGGGCGTGCCCACCGCCGGGCAATTGCTGGCCGCCCACACCAACGGCCAGGTCGAGGCCGCCAGCTACGACGCCGAAGCCCCCCAGCGCCTGCTGGACACCATGTACTGAGGCAGGCCGTACCGAGCCGGCCGGGCGGCCTTCATGGTTCAGCATTGATTGCGGGCTAGCCTGCGGAACACCTTCCAGCAGGAGCCTCCATGTCCAGTATCGGCGCCACCCCGGCGGCCAGCGCGTCGCTCACCGCCGCCCAGGCCAGCGTGCAGCAGGCCCGCGCCAAGGTTTCCAAGGCCACGGCCAAGCTCGCCACCGACAAGGCCAATGAGGCCGGAGACGCCGCGCTGCGCGCCGACCAGCAGGCGTTGCGCGCTGCCACCGCGGCCGCGGCCAAGGCGATGGCCAGCACCAAGCCGGCCCCGGCCGCCGCCCCGGCCCCGGCTGGCGGGGTTAGCCTGAAAGCCTGAAGCGCCGGTTCTGGCCCGGGGCTTTCTGGCCTGAGACTTTCAGGCCTGGGGCTTTCAGGCCCGGCGCTTTCAGGCTTGCCGCTTCGCCTGGCGCTTGGGCGGCGTGCCGGCGGGCTTGAGCAGTCCGCGGGCAGGCCCTGCCGCATGGCCGGCCTCTCGCTTCAACGCGGCATCCTCGCGCGCCTGGGCGTCGTTCCAGGCGCCCTCGTAGCTGAAGCCGCCGGCGGCGCCGCCCAGAATGGTGCCACCCGGTGGGCGAATGCCCTGCTGCCTCGGTCCCATGGTCCGTATTCCTTCCCACTGGCCAGCATGGACCAGCAAGATGGATGCCGTGATGACATCGGCGTGAAGGCTGGCCCAACCGGGCCAGCCTACCCCGGCATCGCCTGGGAAAGCCGGCCGCCCAGCCGCACCGGCGCCACCCTGGTGGCCAGGCCGGTGGTGTCGTCGGTTTCCACGAACAGGCCGCACAACGTCGCCTCGCCCTCGGCCGGCGCCAGCTTCTCGCCCGGCAGCTTCTTCCAGAAGCGCAGCGAGGCGCCTTCCTTCTGCATGCCGATCACGCTGTCATAGTCGCCGCACATGCCGGCATCGGTCTGGTAGGCGGTGCCGCCGGCCAAAATCTGATGGTCCGCCGTGGGGGTATGGGTATGGGTGCCCACCACCAGCGAAACCAGGCCGTCGAAGCTATGGCCGAAGGCGGCCTTTTCGCTGCTGGCCTCGGCGTGGACATCCAGGATGATGGCCTGCACCGCACCGCCAGCGCCCATGCGATGCGTCGCCAGCACCGACTGCACGGCGCGGAACGGGTCGTCCAGCGGGTCCATGAACAGCCGGCCCATCACGTTCATCACCAGCGCCTTGCGGCCACCGGGCACGTTCACCACCGTGGCGCCGCGGCCGGGGGTGCCGGGCGGGTAGTTGGCCGGGCGGATCACCCGCGGTTCCTGTTCCAGGTACGGGATCAGTTCCTTGCGGTCCCAGCTGTGGTTGCCCAGGGTGATGACATCGGCCCCGGCGGCCAGGAAGGCGCGCGCCATGTCCGGCGCCAGGCCGAAGCCGTGGCTGGCATTCTCGCCATTCACCACCACCAGGTCCAAGGCCAGTTGCTGGCGCAGGCCGGGCAGCTTCGCGGTCAGCGCATCGCGGCCGCTGCGGCCCACCACGTCGCCCAGGAACAGAATTCGCAACTCAGGTCTCGCTTTCGTGGATACCGGCTTCGGTGGCGATGCGCGGCAGGGGAATGTCGGTCGGGCCGCTGGGTAGCGCGTTCACCCGCTGGCTGGCAAAGGCCACGCCCAGCCGCCCCGCCGCGGGCAGCGCCGCCAGGGTGCGGTCGTAGTAGCCGCCGCCATAGCCCAGCCGATGCCCGCTGCGGTCGAACGCCAGCAGCGGCACCAGCAGGAAGTCCGGGATGATGCTGGCGGCCTCGGGCGGCGGCTGGCTGGTGCCGAAGGGGCCGCGGGCCAGCGGCAGGCCAAACCGCCAGCGGCGGAACGCCAGCGGCTGGCCGCGCCGGGGCGTGACCGGCAGGGCCAGCACATGGCCCCGGCCCTGCAAGGCCAGCAGCAACGGGCGAATGTCGATCTCGGCGCCCATGGGCCAGAAGCCGGCCACCACGGCGCCGGGCGGCGGCGGGCATTGCGCCAGCACCTGGCCGGCCAGCCACAGGCCATGGCGCGGATCGCAGGCGTTGCGCGCGGCCAGCGCTTGGCGCCGTGCCTCGGCCTTCATCTCCGCCAGCAGCACGTCGCAGAAGACTTCCGTCACCGGACCCAACCCCACCGCAGCGCGGCCGCACCGCGGCCATGAACGCGAAGGCCAGGCCAACCGGCCAAGGTCCCCAAGCGCAGCCCGGCCCCGTGGCTGCGTCAGCCAAGCCGGCGAAAGCCGGCGCCTGAAGGCAAGAGAGAGTGCAGAGCCGCCGAAGCCGTCGGTCTATTATCCTCCCAAGGCCTGCTAATGCAGGTGGGCACCAGATACCCGAACCAAGATTCGGACAGAGCCAGCTCCCGGAGGATGCTTATTGGCCCTGGGGATAAATTACCTGAACGCGCCCAGCAGCCCTGCCCAACCTACTTAGGTCCTGTCCAGGTTCAGGGCAATGCCCTCGATCCGTTCGGCGATGCGCGCCAGGCGCTCCGCCAGCGCCGGATCAGGCTGTGCCGTGGCGGCGGCGGCCGGCGCCGGCAGCGGCGCGCCACCGCGCAGCGCGGCCATTTCCGCCTTCAGGTCACCCAGTTCATCGGCCAGCAGCAGCGAGACATGCAGCAGCATGCGGCTTTCCGAGAACTGGCCACCCATGTTGCGGATGACCTGCACCTTGCCCTCGATCTGCGCCATCAGGTCGCGAACGTGGTCTTCCTCGCCGTCCTTGCAGCCGATGGTGTGGCTGTAGCCGTTCACCTTTACCGTGACCTGACCCACCGGCTACTCCTCCCCCTCGTCCACGCCACCATCGTCGCCCAGCCTGTCATCCCCGGCACTGTCATCCGCGGGGGCGATCTGGTCGCGCAGGGCGGTCTTCAACCGGGCCATGGTGGCCTCCAGCCGGGCGCTCAATGCCGCCACATCGGCGCGGGGCACGGCATCCTCGTCGGTGCGCGGGCGGCTGAGCGCCGTCGCCAACCGCTCCACCGCCGATTCCAGCCGAACCGCTGCCGCCATCAAGGGATCCGCCGCGCCGCTGTCGCTCATTCCGCTCCGCGCCCTTGCCGGGCCTGA
>CANBXZ010000456.1 GCA_947373495.1 Acetobacteraceae bacterium | reverse complement strand
TGCCACGCCGTCAGCGGCCTTCAGTATGGATGAGAAGCACGAAGACCCGGTGACGATGTATCTGAACGACGTGTTCACCGTAACCGCGAACCTGGCTGGGCTGCCCGGCCTGGCTGTGCCGGCGGGGCTTAATCACCAAGGCTTGCCGTTGGGCCTGCAGGTGCTGGGCAAGGCGTTCGACGAGGAAACCGTCTTCGCCGTGGGCACCGCATTGGAACATGCCGCCAACTTCACCGCACTTCCGGGCCTGAGGGCTTCCGCATGAGCTACATTCTCGAAGGCAAGACCGGCCCCTGGGAAATTGTCGTGGGTCTTGAAGTCCACGCCCAGGTGACCTCCCACTCAAAACTGTTCAGCGGTGCCGCCACGACGTTTGGCGCCGAGCCCAACAGCCAGGTGAGTTTCGTGGATGCCGGCTTCCCCGGCATGTTGCCGGTGATCAACCGGGAATGCGTGGCCCAGGCCGTGCGTACCGGGTTGGGACTGAACGCCCAGATCAATCTGTGGAGCCGCTTCGACCGCAAGAATTACTTCTACGCGGACCTGCCTCAGGGCTACCAGATCAGCCAGTTCGCGCACCCCATCATCGGCACCGGTGAGATTGAGGTGACGCTGTCCGATGGCTCCACCAAGACCATCGGCATCACGCGGCTGCATCTGGAACAGGATGCCGGCAAGAGTTTGCACGACCAGCATCCCTCCAAGAGCTACATCGACCTCAATCGGTCCGGCGTCGCACTGATGGAGATCGTCTCCGAGCCCGATATGCGGAGCCCGGAGGAAGCTGGTGCCTACCTTACCAAGCTGCGGCAGATCGTGCAGTACCTCGGCACCTGCGACGGCAACATGGACGAAGGCAGCATGCGCGCCGACGTGAATGTCAGCGTGCGCAAAGCCGGGGAGGGTTTCCGCACCCGCTGCGAGGTGAAGAACGTCAACTCCATCCGCTTCGTCATGCAGGCGGTGGAGGCGGAGGCCATCCGCCAGATCGAGGTCTGGGAATCGGGTGGCGAGGTTTCCCAGGAAACCCGGCTGTTCGACACCGCCCGCGGCATCACCCGCAGCATGCGCAGCAAGGAAGACGCGCACGACTACCGCTACTTCCCGGACCCGGATTTGCCCCCGCTGGTGCTGGAACAGGCCTGGGTGGACGAGTTGAAGGCCGCGTTGCCGGAACTGCCGGACGCCCGCCGTGCTCGCTATGTGGCATTGGGGCTGACGCCCTACGACGCGCATGTGCTGACGCTGGAGAAGGAAACCGCCGCCTACTTTGAGGTTGTGGCCCAGGGCCGGGATGCCAAGTTGGCCGCCAATTGGGTGACCGGAGACCTGTTCGCCGCCATCAATCGCACCAAGACCAGTATCGCCGAACCGCCGGTGCCGGCTGAATATCTGGGGGCGCTGCTGGATTTGCTGGCTGACAAGACGCTGTCCGGCACACTGGCCAAGGCGGTGTTCGAAGCAATGATCGAAACTGGCAAGTCACCGGGCGCCATCGTGGAGGAACGCGGTATGCGCCAGGTGACCGACACTGGCGCGATTGATGCCGTGGTGGCTGAGGTGATGGCGAAGAATGCAGACAAGGTGGCCGAATACCGCTCGGGCAAAGATAAGCTATTTGGCTTCTTTGTGGGCCAAGTGATGAAGGCCATGCAGGGCAAGGGTAACCCGGCCCTGGTGAACGACGCGGTGAAGAAGGGCCTTGGCTGAGGACAGGCCCGCCCTGCGCAGCTTTGCTGTTGGAAGCGGGCCTGGACTTTTTCCAATGTATCGAGGGCGGTGATGCAACCGCCCTCATCAAGGGCAAGTGCCCTGCGTCACCGCGGGTGACAGGCGCAGTGCCCACCCGCGGTGGGGCGCTCAGGTGCCGTTGGCTTCCCGCGCCAGGCCAGGAATGAGCAGTGCGTCGGCCAGCATCCAGGTGCCTGTGGCGACAAAGCCAAGCAACCCCAGGCCGCTCCAGATCAAGGGTACGCTGATGAGGCTGATCACCGCCATGCCGGTGCCGGAAAGGGCGCAACCAAGATAGAGGCGATGCGCGCCGAACAGTCCCAGGAAAGCCCACAGCAGATAAGCAAGACGCACGGATTTAGCCGGCGTAGCGGAATTGGCGTCGAACGGCACTTAGACAGTCTCCACATTTCGCCAAGGGCTCGCCCCAGGGGTGGCGAGACCTGTTTCTCGCAGGTTTTGGGCGGGTCTGTGAAGGGGGGATTGAAACATGGCGCAACATACCGGAGCTGCCGTCTCGCCCATGTGGTCGCCCTGGGTTAGCCTGCACCGCAATCGCTCACGGGAGACGTCTGCATGATCGAACTACATACCTGGAACACCCCCAACGGGCGCAAGATCAGCGTTGCGTTGGAGGAGATGGGCCTGCCGTACAAGGTGTTCCCTGTGAACATCAGCAAGGACGAGCAGTTCAAGCCGGACTTTCTGAAGATCAGTCCGAACAACCGCATTCCTGCGATCGTCGACCCCGATGGCCCTGGTGGCCAACCGATCAGTGTCTTCGAATCGGGCGCGATTCTGCTGTACCTGGGGGAAAAGACAGGCCGTTTTCTGCCGCAGGACCAGCGTGCCCGGGTGCCGGTATATGAATGGCTGATGTGGCAAATGGGCGGCTTCGGCCCCATGCCAGGACAGGTTCACCACTTCCTGCAGGTCGGCGATCCGATTGACCAGAAATATGGTTTGGCGCGCTACCAGAAGGAAACGGAGCGGTTGTACGGTGTGCTGGATCGCCGCCTTGCCATTTCCGAATACGTGGCCACCGCAGGGGAACCCAGCGTGGCTGACTTTGCCATTCTTGGCTGGGCGTGGCGACATGAACGGCATCGGGTAGACTTGGCAAACTTCCCATACGTTCAGCGTTGGTATGCGACGATGATGGCCCGCCCCGCGACGGCCCGTGGCTTTGAAGTGGCGCTTTCCTGAGGATACGGTCGGGGGCGTGGCCTTGTGGCCACGTCACCCACCCTGGTCTGCGTCTGACAGAGGAAGGCGCAAGGCAAAGCGCCTTGGACCCAGGGCAGCGTTCGGACGGAGTCGACGCCGCTTGCTGGCGCCAGAAATGCTTGTTTGACTTCGAACTTGCCCACAATGCGCTTCAACCTCTCAGAGGCGTTTGACGTGGCTGCATCTCGGCTGTATGACGCGGGCCGCATACGTCGTGAGCCTGTCATACCTGAGGAGGGGTGGCCGAGTGGC
>CANBXZ010000455.1 GCA_947373495.1 Acetobacteraceae bacterium | reverse complement strand
GAGGCCAAGGCGCCGATCGACGTGGTGGGCACCGGCAGCTTCATCCCCGACATCTGGTCCGAAACCTACGCCACGGCGGATATCGTGGAATATGATGGCCAGCAGCGGGTGAAGATCGGCCGCGAGTTCCTGTTGCACCGCAATGGCGGCCGCAAGAAGAACGGCAAGCCCGGCGGTTGAAGCCGGGCCACCGTGGCCTGCCGGGCGCCTCACGTTGACCCTTGGCCCCGGCATGACTAAATCGGGGGCCGTTCCCCAAGGGTTCGCGGAACCCGGCTTAGTCTTTGTTCCAGCGAGCAAATCGCGCCAGCCGGTGATTCCCCCGGTTCGGCCGTTGCTCTAGCTTCCGGCGCACCATGGCAGAAACGCTTCGCATCGCCCTCGCCCAGCTCAATCCGCATACCGGGGATATCCGCGGCAATGCGGACCGCATCCGCCGTGCCCGGGCCGAGGCCGCCGCGCTTGGCGCCGACCTGGTGGTGACGCCGGAGTTCAGCATCGGCGGCTACCCGGTGGAGGACCTGGTGCTGAAGCCGGCCTTCAACGAGGAATGCGCCCGCGCCATTGCCGACCTGGCGGCCGAGACCGCCGATGGTGGCCCCGGCCTGGTGGTGGGTGGCCCCTGGGTGGAAAACGGCCGGCGGCACAATGCGCTGTTCGTGCTGGAAGGCGGCCGCATCCTGGCCCGCCGGGCCAAGCA
This sequence comes from Acetobacteraceae bacterium, assembly GCA_947373495.1. Taxonomy (GTDB): domain Bacteria; phylum Pseudomonadota; class Alphaproteobacteria; order Acetobacterales; family Acetobacteraceae; genus CAIMOR01. The sequence goes on along the minus strand of CANBXZ010000455.1, from coordinate 2,514 downwards.
TGAACTGCCGAACTATGGCGTGTTCGACGAAAAGCGCGTGTTCGAGGCCGGCCCCGCCCCGGGCCCGGTGGCCTTCCGCGGCTTCCGCCTGGGGCTGATGATCTGCGAGGATTGGTGGTTCCCCAGCGTCAGCGAGACCCTGGCCGAAAGCGGTGCCGAGATCCTGCTCTCCATCAACGGCTCCCCGTTCGAGGTCGGCAAGTGCCAGCGCCGGGTGGACCTGGCGGTGCCGCGGGTGGTGGAAACCGGGCTGCCCTTCGTCTTCCTGGCCCAGGTCTGCGGCCAGGATGAACTGGTATTCGAGGGCGCCAGCTTCGTGCTGAACCCCGACCGTTCGCTGGCGGTGCAGATGCCGGCCTTCGCCGAGGCGCTGGTGGTGACCGAATGGCACCGCGAGGGCGAGCGTCTGGTCTGCACGCCACAGCCGCCCGCCGCCCTGCCGGGCGAACTGGAGCAGATCTGGCAGGCGATGGTGCTGGGCCTGCGCGACTACGTTACCAAGAACGGCTTTCCGGGTGTGGTGCTGGGGCTTTCGGGCGGCATCGACAGCGCGATTTCCGCCGCCGTCGCCGCCGACGCCCTGGGCGCCGGCAAGGTGCGCGCGGTGATGATGCCGAGCCCCTACACCAGCCAGGAAAGCCTGGAGGACGCGGCCGAATGCGCCCGGCTGCTGGGCATTACCTATGCCACGGTCAATATCGGCCCGGCGATGGACGCCTTCCAGCAGATGCTGGCGCCGGTCTTCGCCAACCGTGCCCCCGATGCCACCGAGGAGAATATCCAGGCCCGGTCGCGCGGCATCACGCTGATGGCCATGTCCAACAAGTTCGGCGACATGGTTTTGACGACCGGGAATAAATCGGAAATGTCGGTCGGCTATGCCACGCTGTATGGCGACATGTGCGGCGGCTATTCGGTGCTGAAGGACATCTACAAGACCACGGTGTTCGAGCTGTGCCGCTGGCGGAACGCCAACTTCCCGCCCGGCGCGCTGGGCCCGAAGGGGCCGGTGATGCCGGAACGCGTCATCACCAAGCCGCCCAGCGCCGAGTTGAAGCCGGACCAGAAGGACCAGGACACGCTGCCACCCTATGAGGTGCTGGACGCGATCCTGCAGGGCCTGGTGGAGGGTGAGCAATCGGTGGATGCGCTGGTGGCCGCCGGGCAGGACCGCGCCACGGTGCTGCGGGTGTGGCGCATGCTGGACCGTGCCGAGTACAAGCGCCGCCAGGCGCCGCCCGGGGTGAAGATCGGCCCGCGTGCCTTTGGCCGTGACCGGCGTTATCCCATCACCAACGGCTATACGAACCTGATCAAATGAGCGCTCTCGACCCCGGCATCTTCGCCCCGCCCGACGGGCTGGAGGTGCGCATCCTGGACCTTTCGGGCGCCAATGGCAGCGAGCCGGTGGAAACCGTCCGCGGCTTCCGCACCCTGGAACACGCCAACGCCTTCGCCCGCCGCTATGTGCGGGACAGCCTGGACCGCTGCCGTACCCGTGGCATGGCGGCGGATGCCGTGCTGGCCGCCTGGTTCGCCTTCGGCGAGGACGCCGAGGTGACCGGCGGTGGCGACCAGGCCTGGCGCAGCGCCACTGAGCTGAACGACTTCGCCGCCCGCCCAGCCAAGGACGCTGAGGAGCGCAACTGGCGCGCCCTGGACCCGCGGCGGGACGAGGATGACGACGCGGCGGAGGAAGATGAATGAGCTTCGCCGTCCATTGCGGCGATTTCGCCCAGGATGACGATGACGAGGATGACGGCTGGATCGTGGAAGGCTTCGCTTCCGCCGCCGTTGCCGAGGAATACGCCCGGCGCTTCATCCGCGCCCAGATCGAGGATCTGCGCCGGGAGGCCGAGAGCGCCGCGGCGCTGAAGGACATGTACCTGATGTGGGGCGAATATGCCGCCACGGAGGGTTTCGACAGTGCCGCCTGGGTTGACCATTGCATTGCCAACCCGGCCACCCGCAAGGCGGAAACCGACTACGACGCGCTGGACCCCAACCCTTGAAACTCCGCTTCGCGCCTTCCCCGACCGGCTATCTGCATGTCGGCAATGCCCGGGTTGCCTTGGTCAACTGGCTGCTGGCCCGCCAGAAGGGTGGCCAGGTGCTGCTGCGCCTGGACGACACCGACACCGCCCGCTCGCGCCCCGAATACGCCGAGGCGCTGGAGGAGGACCTGCGCTGGCTGGGCCTGGATTGGGACGAGAAGTTCAGCCAGTCCGAGCGCCTGCCGCGCTACGCCGCCGCCGCCGAGCGCCTGAAGCGCAGCAACCGCCTGTACCCCTGCCTGGAATCCGAGGAAGAGCTTCGCTTCAAGCGCGAGCAGAAGCTGAAGGCCGGCCGCGCCCCGGTATATGACCGCGCCGCGCTGAAGATGACCGAGGAGCAGTTGGCCAAGGCCATGGCCAATGGCAAATCGCCCTATTGGCGCTTCTTCCTGACCCAGCGCACGCTGGAATGGGTGGACGGCGTGCTGGGCCGCCGCGCGGTGAAGCTGACCGCCATCTC
>CANBXZ010000454.1 GCA_947373495.1 Acetobacteraceae bacterium | reverse complement strand
CTGGCTTGCCTCGGCCTGCTGGCCCGCGCCCGTCTGGTGGCTTCCGACAGTGGTGGCATCCAGGAGGAAGCGACCATGTTGGACCTGCCTTGCCTGTCCCTGCGGGACAGCACCGAGCGGCCGGAAACCCTGGGCAGCAGCCGCCTGGTACAGCCCGAGGCCCTGCCGGCCGCGGTGGCGGAGGTGCTGGCCGGCGGCTGGCCGCGCGCGGTGCGGCCGCCGCTATGGGACGCCGAGGTGGGCGCCCGCATGGTGGCCAGCCTGGAAGCCTTCCTGCCCGGGCTGCTGAAGCGGTAGGCTGGCATGTGGTCGTCCGGGACGGAATCGTCGCCGGGCGTGAACCACGCGGAAATCCAGGGGCTGGTTCGTCCGCTCAAACATAAGGCATGGCGCGTTTGCCGAGGGCCAGGGCGCCCGGGGCACGCATCAGGGGCCGGGAGGCTGCCGGCTTGGACAAGTTCATGGCGCTGACGGTGTTCGCCCGGGTGGTGGAGCATGGCGGCTTCACCGCGGCGGCGACCAAGCTGGGGCTGTCGCCCTCGGCCATCACCAAGACCATCGCCCGGCTGGAGGATGAGGTCGGCACCCAGCTGTTCAACCGCACCACCCGCCGGCTGCGCACCACCGACTATGGCCAGGAGTTCTATCAACGCTGCGTCCATATCCTGGCCGACCTGGAGGATGCCGAGGCGACGCTGAAGCGCGGCAGCGCGGTCAGCCGCGGCCGGGTGCGGGCGGTGGTGCCACTGAGCTTCGGGCGGGTGACGCTGATGCCGGAACTGCCGGCGTTCTTCGAACGCTACCCCGAGATCAGCCTGGAACTGCATTTCAGCGACGGCATGGTGGACCTGATCGCGGAGGGCTTCGACCTGGCGGTGCGCACCGGCAATTTCAGCGATTCCCGGCTGACCACCCGGCTGCTGACCCGTGGCCCGCAGGTGACCGTGGCGGCACCGCGCTACCTGGCCAGGTATGGCGAGCCGAAGACACCGCAGGAACTGCGCGACCACAACTGCCTCATCAGTCGCTTCGGCCCGGAATGGAGCTTTCGTGGCGCCGATGGCCGGCCCTTCACCCAGCGGGTGCATGGCAATGCGGTGATCAACAGCGGCGACGCGCTGCGCGAAGCCGCGGTGGCCGGCACCGGCCTGGCCCAGGGCACCTGGTGGCTGTATCGGAAGGACCTGGAAGGCGGCAGCGTGCGGGCGATATTGCAGGACTGGGAAGCGGAAGGCGCGCCGGTTTCGGTGCTGTACCCGCCGCAGCGGCACCTGCCCGCGAAGCTGCGCGCCTTCATCGACTTCCTGGTGCAGATCACCCGTACGGGCGGCTGATCAGCCCAGCCAGGGGATCAACCCAGCCAGGGGATCGGCACCGTCGGCGGCGGGGCGATCTGGAACACGTTCAACTGCATGGCCAGCAGGCTGTAGTAGCCAACCAGGCCGGTCAGCTCCACCGCGCCCTTGTCGCCCAGCAGCGCCTGCACCGGGGCATAGATGGCGTCCGGCACCTTGCCCTCGCGCAGCAGCACGCGGACGAAGTCATGCACCGCGCGGTCGGCGTCCTGGTCGAAGGCGGGGGCCTGGCCTTGGCCGATGGCGTCGATCACCGCCTGCGGCACGCCCTGCTTGGCGGCGATGGGGGCATGGGCGAACCATTCATAGGCCGCCTTCCAATGCTGGCCGACGCAGAGGATGGCCAACTCCCGCAGGCGCATCGGCACGCTGCATTCGTAGCGGATGAACACACCCACCTGTTCCACCCGGCCGCAGAGCTCCGCGCTGGTCAGCAACGCCTTGAACGGGCCGCCCACGCCGCCCCGTGCGCCGGAGGCGATGCGGTCGTAGGCCACCTTCTGGGCGGCATCCAAATTGTCGTAGCTGATTTCCGGCAACCGGCTCATCGCGGTTCTCTCCCTCGGGTCCAACGAAAACGGCCCGCACCTTGCGATGCGGGCCGCGTCTCGACAACAGCGCGGTGGGTTATTCCGCGGCCACCGCCTGCGGTACGGTCTCGAAGGCGGACATCACCTCCTGCTTGAAGGCGCGCAGCCCGGCCGGGGTGGCGGTGGGGTCGGCCATCAGGATGTTCTGGATGCCGCCGGCCTGCAGCTTGCGCAGCCGGGCGATGATCTCGGCCGGCGTGCCCAGCAGCGGGGCGTCGTCCGCTTCCAGGTTGGCCGGGCGTTCGCCCTTGGCCAGGTCGCCGATGACGCCGACCACGCGCTTGCGGGTGGCGAAGGCGGCCTCACGCTCGGCTTCCGTATGGATCATCTGCAGCGCGCGGGTCACGCCGACCATCATCGGGTTGTAGGGCCGGCCGATCTTCTCGCATTCCTCGCGGAAGATCGTCGCCCGCTCGATCACCTGCTTCACCGAGGCGAGCTGGTCGAGCAGGATGCAGTAGCCCTCACGCGCGGCGCGGCGGATGGTGCCCTCGCTGCCCGCGGCCATCCACAGCGGCGGGTGGGGGCGGGTCAGCGGCTCCGGCTCCACCACCACGTTCTCCAGGTTCCAGCGCTTGCCGTGGTGGCTCCAGCGGCCTTCGGTGGTCCAGGCCTTGCGGATGATCGTCATCGCCTCGTCGAAGCGCTCGGTGGCTTCGTTGATGTCGATGCAGAAGCCATCGAACTCGGCCTGGCGATAGCCCTTGCCCACGCCGAAGTCGAAGCGGCCGCCCGAGAGCAGGTCCAGCGTCGCCGCCTGTTCCGCCACCAGCACCGGGTTGTGCCACGGCATCACCACCACGCCGGTGCCCAGGCGGATGTTGGTGGTCTTGGCGGCCAGGTAGGCCAGCAGCGTCATCGACGCGGAAACCTGGCCCTGGCCGGTGAAGTGGTGTTCCACCATGAACAGGCTGTGGAAGCCCAGGCGGTCAGCCTCGCAGATGTAGTCGATGTAGTCCTGGTAGCCGTGGCTATCCACCACGTCGCCAACGCCGCGCTTGGTGCGGGCGCCCCCGAACAGTCCGAATTTCATGTGCCGGCTCCCCTGGACCCTGGTTCAAACATTGGCCCCATGGTGCGGCAAGCCGAGGCGGGAAAGAAAGGCCGAAATCGGCAAATCATCCTTGCCGATCTGTCCGAAATGCCGCGAAGTGGATTGTGCGCTGGTTGGTCCGGGCTGGCCGGGTGATTTCGGCCAAAATGGAACAGCAGTTTTGCGGCCCGGGGGTATGACGCCGCGGCGCCGGCTGGCTCATCCTGGCCGCGCAGCAAAA
>CANBXZ010000453.1 GCA_947373495.1 Acetobacteraceae bacterium | reverse complement strand
GGCACGCGCCGCCAGGCCGGGTTTTCCCCCGCCGGCGACGCACCCTGGTCGTGGCGCTAAATTCGGTAAAAGCATGGCCCAACGTCAACCAAGCGTTCAATAAATTGCGGTAAGTTTTTACCAGCTTAACATTTCTCATCGGTAATCTGAAAAGCGATATTACTCATAGCAATATCGAAAGCCCTGCGGTCCTGCATGCGGCCGCGAAGCCAGGCCAGAGCCGGGATCAGCAGAAATTCCCCAACATTATCAATGTTATAAAGTTAGAATGGTTGTTATGTATCAACCAATACAACCTTGAGTAGCTGCGTTGCGCTGACTGATGGAGCCGAATCGGACCTTTCTGGCGGCCCCCTCGCCAATGTCCACTCGGCTAAGCGCGTCTGAAAAGACATGACCGCGGCGCAATCTTCGCGAGGCTTTGAGCAAAACCCCTCCCGGCCTGGCTTGATGCTGCCCGGGGTACTGCCAACGCCATGCGCGTGCACCGCGTCACCAAGGGCCGGCTCATCCACCCCTGGTTGGGCCATGCGCGGGCGCCATCCGGGCATGCCAAAGCCCTCCGCGGCGCTGTTCAGGCGCTGCGGAGGGCTCCCGGCCCGGCGACGGGCGGCGGCTATTTGGTGACGAAGGCCTTCTCGACCACGAAGCTGCCCGGGTTGCTGTTGTTGCCCTCGACGAAGCCGCGGGCTTCCAGCAGCGGGATCATGTCGGCGTTGAACGCCTCGGAGCCGCACATCATCACCCGGTCGGTCTCCGGCGACAGCGCCGGCAGGCCGAGGTCGGCACACAGCTTGCCGCTTTCGATCAAGGCGGTGCTGCGCAACTGCACCGGGAAGGGCTCGCGCGTCACGCTCGGGTAGTACAGCAGCTTGCCGGCCACCATCTCGCCCAGCAGCTCGTGTTCCGGCAGGTCCTTGGTGATGAAGTCGCGATAGGCCAGTTCCGCCACCTCGCGCACCGTGTGCTGCACCACCACGCGGTCGTACTTCTCGAACACCTCGGGCTCGCGGATCAGGCTCATGAACGGGGCCAGGCCGGTGCCGGTGGCGAAGCAGAACAGCGTCTTGCCGGGCAGCAGGTTCTCGGTCAGCAGGGTGCCGGTGGGCTTGCGGCCGATCAGCACGCTGTCCCCCACCTGGACGTGCTGCAGGCGAGAGGTGAGGGGGCCGTTCTGCACCTTGATGGAGAGGAACTCGATCTCCTCCTCCCACGGGGCGCTGACCACGGAATAGGCCCGCACCAGCGGCTTGCCCTCCACCATCAGCCCGATCATGACGAACTGGCCGGCGACGAAGCGGAAATGCGGGTCCCGCGTACAGCGGAAGCTGAACAGCTTCTCGGTCCAGTGGTGCACCCAGGTGACCTTCTGTTCAAAGAAGGCGGGCGGCACCTTGGAGGCTGCGGGGGCGGTTGGCGAGTTGGCGTCCATGGGACCGGGTAAATGCTGCGATGCGGCGAAAAGTGCAACACTCCCGTGCGCCCCGCCTTGCGCGGGCGCAATCCGGGGCGGCGCAGGCACCATGTTTCACCTGCGCTAACATTGTGTGAGGCAACGCACTGCGCCATGCTCGCGGTGGACTGAACCGACGGGTTACCCCATGGCCGAGACCCCTGCCGACAGCGTTGGCGCCTTCATCCCAGGCCCCCGGGTGGAGCGGCCCGGCAGCCCTGGCGGCCCGTTGGCCGGCCTGGCCTTCGCGGTGAAGGACCTGTTCGATGTCGCCGGCGCGGTGACCACCTATGGCAACCCGGACTGGGGCCGCAGCCATGGCGTGGCGGTGGCCACGGCGCCCGCCGTTGCCGCGCTGCTGCAGGCCGGCGCCGACCTGAAGGGCAAGACCAAGACGGTCGAGCTGGCCTATGGCCTGACCGGCGAGAATGTCTGGCACGGCACGCCGCTGAACCCGGCGGCGCCGGACCGGTTTCCGGGCGGCTCCTCCTGCGGGTCCGCCGCCGCCGTGGCCGCCGGCCTGGTGGACTTCGCCCTGGGCACCGACACCGGCGGTTCGGTGCGGATTCCGGCCAGCTATTGCGGCGTGTTCGGCATTCGGCCGAGCTGGGGCGCGGTGAACCTGGCCGGGGCCTGCGCCCTGGGTCCGAGCTATGACACCTGCGGCTGGTTCGCCCGCGAAGCCGCCGTGCTGGCCCGCGTGGGCGAGGTGCTGCTGCCGGGGGAGGCCGGGGGTACGCTGGGGCCGCTGCTGAAGGTGGATGACGCCTGGATCAACGCCGAGCCCGGCACCGCCCGTGCCCTGGCCCCCGCCCTGGCCGCGGCCGAGGATCTGCTGGGCCGCGCCCTGCCGGTGGAGGTGGCGCCGGAAGGGCTGGCCGCGCTGTATGAGAACTTCCGTTGCGCCCAGGCCGAGGAAGCCTGGGCCACGCTGGGCCGCTGGGTGGAACAGGCCAACCCGAGCTTCGGCCCCGGGGTGAAGGAACGCTTCGCCGCCGCCAAGGCGATGGACCCGGCCAAGGCCGCCGCCGGCCGCGCCTTCCGCCGCATGTTCACCGCGCGGATGCGGGCGCTGCTGGCCGGTGGCGCGGTGCTGGCCTACCCGACCTCGCCGACCGAGGCGCCGCGCCTGGCGATTTCGCTGGAAGCGCAGAACGCGGTGCGGGAACGCACCATGGGTGTAACCGCCATTGCCGGCCTGGCCGGCCTGGTGGAGGTGACCCTGCCGCTGGGCCGGGTGGAGGGGGTGCCGGTGGGGCTTTCCCTGGTCGCGGCGCCGGGGCGGGACCGGCAGTTGCTGGCGCTGGCGGCGCGGCTGGCCCAGGCGATGGGCCAGGCGACGAGCCAGCCATGACGCCACGGCTTCCCGACCCGCGCGATCTGGTTTAGGCAAGGGTCATGGTCATCCGTGACGCCCTGCCGGCAGACCTGCCGGCCATCACCGCCATCTATGCCCACCACGTGCTCCACGGCACCGGCACCTTCGAGGAGGAGGCGCCGACCGAGGCCGAGATGGCCGCGCGCCTGGCCAAGGTGCAGGACCATGGCTGGGCCTGGCTGGTGGCGGAACAGGAAGGCGAGGTCACCGGCTACGCCTACTACGCCCAGTTCCGCGACCGTTCCGCCTATCGCTTCAGCGCCGAGGACAGCATCTACGTCCGCGACGACATCCGCGGCCAGGGCGTTGGCAAGGCGCTGGTGGCGGCGCTGCTGGAACGCGCCGAGGCCGCCGGCTTCCGCCAGATGTTCGCGGTGGTGGGGGATAGC
>CANBXZ010000452.1 GCA_947373495.1 Acetobacteraceae bacterium | reverse complement strand
TGCCGCTGCAACTGGCGCAGCAGCAGCAGGGAGGCCCGGTCGTAGCCGGCGCTGGGACCCACCCGCCGTTCCAACGCCGCCAGCGCCTCGGCGTGGCGATGCTGGCGCAGCAGGTACGCCACCTGTTCCAGGTGCAGCGCGCTGTCATGCGGGTGGGCGGCCAGCGCGGTGGCCCAGGCGGTATTGGCCTCGGCATGGCGGCCCAGCGCGGCCAGGCACAGCGCGTGTTCGCGCAGCAGCCCGGCATGGCCCTGCGCGTGGCCCAGCGCCTGCTGCGCCACGCGCAGGGCGGCCTCGGCCTGGTTGTCATGACGCAGCGCCTCGGCCAGGTGTTGGCCGGCTTCGGCGTCCTGCGGGCGCAGCCGCAGCAGCCGGCGCCAGTTGCGCGCCGCCGCCGGCCAGGCCGCGGTGTGGTGCAGGCAGCGCGCCAATTGCGCCAACGGCTCGGGCGCGTTCGGGCTGGCCTGCACCAGGGCGCGCAGGGGGGCCAGCGCCTGGGCATGCGCCTGCCGGGCCAGCAGGGCCTGGGCCAGCGCCGCCTGCGCCCGCATGTCCAGCGGTTCCACCTGCGCCGCCACATGCCGCAGCGCCAGCCCGGCGTCGGGCGTGGCGGCGGCCACCGCCTGGTTCAGCCGGTCCTGCCGCTGCCGCGCGGGCAGGGCGCCCAGCACCCGCCCGGCCAGGGCCAGGCCAAAGGGATGGTCGGGCTGCACGCCCAGCGCCCGCGCCAAGGGCTCCAGCGCCGTCGCGGCTCGGCCCTGGGCCAGTTGCAGTTCCGCCAGTCGCGCCCAGGCTTCGAAGCTGCGTGGCGCCAGCGCCAGCACGGCCCGCCAGGCGGCCGGGGCGGCGGCTGGCTCCAGCGCCGTGGCGGCACGGGCCAGCACCAGCAACGGCCGCGCCTCCTTCGGTCGCAGCCGCGCGGCCAGCTTGGCGGGCGCCACGGCTTCGGCCGGGCGGGCGGCGAAGAACAGGGCTTCGGCCAGCCGCAACTGCGCCTCGAAGTCGCGGGGCTGCGCCGAGGCCTGTTCGGCCCACAGCGCGGCGGCGCGTGGCCAGTCGTGCAGTTCGGTCGCGTCCAGCGCCGCTTCGCGGCCGGTTGCATCCAGCGCCGCTGCGCGGCTGGCGGGGTCTGGCTGGGCGGGGGCGGCGAGGGTCATGCCGGCCCGTCGCGGCGCTGCCGTCGGCTGGCGCGGGGGGCGGCCAGCCCGCCCAGGCAGGGCGATCGGCGACGTTCGGTGGCGCCAGGAACCAGGCTCATTGCCAAGTGGTGATAACAAGCGGCCGGGGGCATAGCAAGGAAGCCCAGCCGCACGCGCTCATACGCCGTAGTAGTCGCGGAACCAGGTGACGAAATGGGCCACGCCCTCGTTCACCCGCACCTGCGGCGTGAACCCGGTGAGCGCCTGCAGCAGCCGGGTGGTGGCATAGGTGGCGGTGATGTCGCCGGGCTGCATCGGCATGAAGTTGCGGATGGCCTCGCGCCCCACCGCGCGTTCGATGGCGGCGATGAAGTCCATCAGCGGCACCGGCTCGCCCATGCCGATATTCACCACCCGGAACGGCGCCACCGGGCTCAGGCTGTCGAAGCTGGCCACCGGCTGGCCGCGCACCGGCACCGCCGCGATCAGGCGCACCACCGCTTCGATCAGGTCGTCGATATAGGTGAAGTCGCGGCTCATCTCGCCGTTGTTGTAGATGTCCACCGGCTGGCCGCGGGCGATGGCGTCGGTGAACTTGAACAGCGCCATGTCCGGCCGGCCCCAGGGGCCATACACGGTGAAGAAGCGGAACGCGGTGATCGGCTGGTTCCACAGGTGGGCATAGGCATGCGCCATCAGCTCCGTCGCGGTCTTGCTGGCGGAATAGATGGTCAGCGGGGTTACCGCCGGGTCGGTTTCCTCGAACGGCATCTTGGTGTTGGCGCCGTAGGCGGAACTGGTGGAAGCCAGCAGCAGGTGCCGCACCGGGAAGCGCCGGGCCAGCTCCAGCAGGTTGAAGCTGCCGACGATGTTGCTCTCGACATAGCTTTCCGGGTGTTCCAGCGCGTAGCGCACGCCGGCCTGGGCGGCCAGGTGCAGCACCACCTCCGGCCGCTCGGCTTCCATCACCGCCGCGGTCTTGGCCATGTCCGCCAGGTTGACGATGTAGGGGCGGAAGTCGCTGTGCTCGCCCAGGATGGCGTGGCGGCGCTGCTTCAATCGTACATCGTAATAGGGCACCATGGAATCGATGCCGGCGACGCTATGGCCCTCCGCCAGCAGCCGGCGCGCCAGGTGGAAGCCGATGAACCCAGCCGTGCCCGTGACGAGGATCTTCATGCTGCCAATGCCCGTTCCCACCGGCGGCCCTGAGTGGGGTCGCGGCCCCCGGCTTCTACGGGCCGCGCCGGGGGCTGTCCACATCGGGCAGGTCGGCGGGTGAGCCCGCCGCTGCTGCACCTGGTGGCCGCGGCGCGGCCGAACCTGCCCAAGCTGGCGGTGCTGTGGGCGGCGCTGGCGGCGCGGCCGGCGCTGTGCGTGCCCCGGCTGGTGCATACCGGGCAGCACCACGACGCGGCGATGTTCCACGCCCACCTGGCGGACCTGGGGCTGCCGGCGCCGCATCATGCGCTGGCGGTCAGTGGTGGCAGCCATGCCGAGCTGACCGGCCGCACCATGCTGTCCTGCGAGCAACTGTGGCAGCGCGAACGCCCCGCCGCCGTGGTGGTGGTGGGCGACGTGGACGGCACGCTGGCGGCGGCGCTGGCGGCGCGCAAGCTGGGCCTGCCGGTGGTGCATCTGGAAGCCGGGCTGCGCTGCGCGGACCGCGACATGGCGGAGGAGATCAATCGCCGCGCCGTGGATGCGATTGCCGACCTGCTGTGGCCGCCCTCGCACGGTGCCGCCGCCACGCTGCTGCGCGAAGGCCATGCGCCGGCCCGGGTGGTGGCGGTGGGCAACACCATGGCGGCCAGCCTGCTGCACCAGTTGCCGCGTGCCCGGGCGCAACCGCTGCCGGCGGGGCTGGTGGCCGGCGGCTATGGCGTGCTGACGCTGCACCGGGCGGAGAATGTGGACGCGCCGGCGCGACTGGCCGCCTGGCTGGGCGCGGTGGCGGCGGCGGCGCGGTTGCTGCCGCTGGCCTGGCCCTGCCACCCGCGCACCGCCCGGCGCATGGCCGAACAGGGGCTGGCGGTGCCGGCCGGCGTGCTGCTGCTGCCGCCACTGGGCTACCTGGCTTGCCTCGGCCTGCTGGCCCG
>CANBXZ010000451.1 GCA_947373495.1 Acetobacteraceae bacterium | reverse complement strand
TTGGGGATGTAGTCGGCCGCACCGGCCCGCAGCGCCGCCATGGCGGCCGCGGCGCCGCGCTGGGTCAACGCGCTGGCGACGATGACGATGGGCGCCGGCCGCAGCTTCAGCAAATGCGGCAGCGCGGTCATGCCGTCCATCACCGGCATTTCCAGGTCCAGCAGCACCACCTGCGGCCGTTCCGCCTCGGGCATGGCCTGCAACTGGGCGATGGCCTGGGCGCCATCCCGCGCGGTGGCCACCACCTTCATGTCGGATTCCGCTGCCAGCAGCCGGGACATGATGCCGCGCACCGTGGCGCTGTCGTCGCACAGCATCAGCCGGATGATGCCGGCCGGCGCGGGCACGGGCGCCAGGCTCACGCCGCGTTGTCCGGCAGCAGCCCCACCTGGGTGAACTTGTCCACCAGGATGGCTTCGTCGAACGGCTTCATCACGTATTCCTGGGCGCCGGCTTCCAGCGCCGCCAGAATGCGCGACAGCTCGGCTTCCGTGGTGCAGAGCACCACCACCGGCTGGTCGGGGCCGAATTCGGCCCGCGCGGCCTTGAGGAATTCCATGCCGTCCATCACCGGCATGTTCCAGTCCAGCAGCACCGCGCGCGGCAGTTGGTGGCGGCAGGCGGCCAGGGCCTCGGCGCCGTCGGCCGCTTCCTCCACCACGAAGCCGTGCTTTTCCAGCATGCGGCGCGCGGCCTTGCGCACCACGCGGCTGTCATCCACCACCAGGCAGGTGCCCTGGGCTTCCATTGCCGTTGCCATGCTCATCACCCGATCGCCAGAATGCGTTCGACATCCAGCAGGATCACCAGCCGCTCACCCAGCCGATGCACCCCGGTGGAAACCTCCCGCCACAGCGGGTCCAGCGTTGGCGGGTTGGCGGCGCGCTGGGCCAGCGGCAAGGGCAGCACTTCGCCCACCGCATCGGCCAGCAGGCTGTACAATTCGCCGTCGCGCTCCACCACCACGCTCATCGCCCGGGCTTCCGCCGGGCGCGGCGGCAGGCCCAGCCGGCAGCGCAGTTCGATGGCGGTCACGATCCGCCCGCGCAGGTTCAGGCTGCCCGCCACTTCCGGCGGCGCCAGCGGAATGCGGGTGATGGCGTGGTGCCCCAGCACGTCGCGCACCGCCAGCACGGGCACGCCGCACAGCTGGTCCGCCACGGTCAGGGTCAGGTAGGCCTCGCTGGCTTCGTCGGTGGGCATGGCGGTCGGCCGGGGCGGGGCGCGACCGGCTTCGGGATGGGCGTGCTGCATCTCTTGCTCTCCTTGCCCTCAGCCCGCCACCGGCGTGGCCAGGCATTGCTGCAGGCTGGCCAGCAGCGCCTCGCGGTCGAATTTCGGCACGTAGTCGGTGAAGCCGGCAACGCGCCCGGCTTCCACATCCCCCGGCGCACTGCGCCCGGTCAGCGCGATCAGCGGCAGATGGGCCCAGGCGCCGCCTTCGCGCAGCGTGCGGGCCAGGGCCAGGCCGTCGATCTCCGGCATCTCGATGTCGGAGACCACGATGTCGAACTTCGCTCCGGCGTCGCGCAGCCGCAGCGCCTCCTTGGCGTGGCCCACCGCGGTCACGCCGTAGCCGGCGGCGGTCAGGGCCGGCACCACCAGGTTGCGGAAGAAGGCGCTGTCCTCCACCACCAGCACGTGCTGCTGCGGCCGGGCACGGGTGGTGCTGCCGCTGCCGAACCAGTCCTCGCCGGCCTCGCGCAGCCACCAGACGGTGTCGATCACCTCGGTGACGCGCTTGTTGATGACAATGCTGCCGAGGAAGCCCGGGCGTTCGCCGGCCGGGTCGAGCGTCAGGTGTTCGTCCACCACGTCCAGGATCTCGTCCACCACCACGCCCATGGCGCGGTCGCCGTCGCTGAACACCAGCACCGGCTGGCGTTCCTTGGCCTGGTCAGGGGTCCACATCGGGTCGAGCGGAATGAGCGGCATCAGCCGGCCGCGATACTGCACCAGCGGCTTGCCGCCGGCGGTCTCGATCCGCTCGCGCTCCACATCCTCCAGCCGCGCCACCAGCCCCAGCGGCACCGCCTTGGGCGTGTTGTCGCCAGCGCGGAACAGCAGCAGGCTGGTCTTCTCGGCGCTGCCCGGCAGCGTGCCCTGGCGGGCTTCGGTCTCGGTCTCGGCGGCGCTTTCGCCGCCCACGCCGCTGGCCCGGGCAATGCCATTGGGGTCCAGGATCATGATGACGCTGCCATCGCCCAGGATGGTGTTGCCGCTGAACATCGTGACGTGGCGCAGGATGGGCGCCACCGGCTTCACCACGATCTCCTCGGTGTCGAACACCCGGTCGACGATGATGCCGAAGACATGCGCGCCCACCTGGGTGACGACGACGAAGCCGGTATCCTCCCGCGCCGCCGTGTCCAGCCGCAGCAGGCGGGACAGCGACACCAGCGGCAGCAGCCGGTCCCGCAGCCGCAGCACCGGCGCGTCCTTGATGCGTTCCAGCTGCGGCCCACCCTCCCCGCCGGCACGCACCAGTTCCACCACGCCGATCTGCGGGATGGCGAAGCGCTCGCCGCCGCTCTCCACGATCAGGGCGGAGACGATGGCCAGCGTCAGCGGGATCTTGATGACGAAGGCGGTGCCCTTGCCTTCCTTGCTGCGCACCTCGATCGTGCCGCCGATGCGTTCCATGTTGGTCTTCACCACGTCCATGCCGACGCCACGGCCAGAGACGGCGGTGACGGCGGCGGCGGTGGAAAAGCCCGGGCGGAAGATGAAGCGCAGCACGTCGCGCTCGCTCATGCCGGCCAGTTCGGCTTCGGTGGCCATGCCCTGGGCCAGCGCCTTGGCGCGGATCTTCGCCACCGGCAGGCCTTTGCCGTCATCGGCGATCTCGATGATGATGTGACCGCCTTCATGGTAGGCGTTCAGCATGACGCGGCCGGTTTCGTTCTTGCCGGCGGCGCGGCGTTCGGCCGGGGTTTCCAGCCCATGGTCGCCGGAATTGCGCACCATGTGGGTCAGCGGGTCCTTGATGAGTTCCAGCACCTGACGGTCCAGCTCCGTCTCGGCGCCCTTCATCTGCAGCTCGATCTTCTTGCCCAGGTCGTGGCTGAGGTCCCGCACCAGCCGCGGCAGCTTGGCCCAGGCATTGCCGATGGGCTGCATCCGCGTCTTCATCACCCCTTCCTGCAAATCCGTGGTGATGTGGGACAGCCGTTGCAGCGGCACGGCGAAGGCCTGGTTGTCCTCGCTGCGGGCCAGTTGCAGCAGCTGGTTGCGGGTCA
>CANBXZ010000450.1 GCA_947373495.1 Acetobacteraceae bacterium | reverse complement strand
CGGCGGCCACGCCTTCGCCCGCACGGTGGAGGAGCACAACCGCAACGTGGCCCGCTGGCGGGAAGTGGAACGGGCGCGGGCGGCGGCTACAGCGGCTTCGCCCAGACCTCGCTGACCAGGTCGACGCCAAAGGCCCGGACCGCTTCGCTCTCCCCCAGCACCCAGCCGCGCCCGGCATAGATCCGCCGTGCCGCCAGCAGGCAGCTTTGGGTCCACAGCGTCATCTGGGTGTAGCCGGCGGCGCGGGCGAAATCTTCGGCCGCGGCCACCAGGCGCTGGCCCAGGCGCAGGCCGCGCGCCGCCGGTTCCACCAGCAGCAGGCGGAGCTTGGCGGTGTCGGCAGCCACCCGCACCACGGCGACACAGCCCAGGCGCTGCCCGGCGCGTTCGGCGATGAGGCAGCATTCCAGCCCGGGGCGGAATTCGCGGATGAACTGCGCCCCGATCTCGGCGACCAGCGCCTCGAACGTGATGTCCCAGCCCCACTCCGCGGCGTAGAGCGCGCCGTGGCGGCTGATGATCCAGCCGATATCGCCCGGCTGGTGCGGCCGCAGGGTGATGGGGGCGGTGGTTTCGGCAAGGGGACGGGCAAGGGGACGGGCAGCGGTCATGCCGCAGGATTTGCCCGGCCCCCGCCGTGGTCAAGCCGCAGGCTTATTCGGCGCGGATGCCGCTGCGGGTGGCGATGATGTTGCTGGTGGCGCAGATGTCGATGTTGCGCACCTCGGCTTCGGCGCCGCCGGCCCAGACCACGCGGAAATCATAGGCGCCGCCACGGGCCGGGCGATAGGCACGCTGGCGGCCATTGGCCAGCACGCCTTCACCCAGGCGGTCCGGACCCCAGCTCGAGTTGCGGGCGGGGTTGTAATAGAACTCGTTGACCGTCTCGCCCGAGCGATTGATCAGGGTGAAGGTGGTGTCGCACTGCGCCTGGGCGCCGGAGGACAGCAGGGCGGCGAGCATCGGCAGCGCCAGCAGGGTACGACGGAACATCGGAAGCCTCATATTCAGGGAACCGATGGCTCATAGGCGCAATATATTAATATTCCTACTCATGCCGGGCATGTTTCGGGCCTCACGCCACGCCGCGGGCGCCTTGGCCCATCAGCATGCCAATGCGGTGCAGCAGGGTCACCCGGTCATAGGGCTTGGACAAGACCTCCAGCCCATGGCCCAGCGGTTCCGAAACCGCGCCGGAAAAGCCACTGGTCAGCAGCACCGGCAGGCCGGGGCGAATCCGCCGGGCCTCCTTGGCCAGCTCGAAGCCGCTGACGCCGCCGGGCATCACCACGTCGCTGAACAGCAGGTCCACCGGTTCGCCACGGCGCAGCAGGGCCAGGGCGTCGCGGCCGTCCTCCGCCGCCAGCACGCGGAAGCCGGCGTCGCGCAGCATCTCGGCCGCAACTTCGCGCACCCGTTCGTCATCCTCGGCCAGCAGGATGCTGCCGTGGCGCAGCGCCACCACGCCCAGCGCCTCGTCCTCGCGTTCCGCTTCCGGCTGGGCGGCGCTGCCATCCACCGGCAGGTACAGGGTCACGGTGGTACCGCGGCCGGCGCCGCTTTCAATGGTGACATGCCCGCCCAACTGGCGAACGAAGCCGAACACCTGGGAAAGCCCCAGCCCGGTGCCCTTGCCCATCGGCTTGGTGGTGAAGAATGGCTCGAAGGCGCGTTCGCGCACGTCATCCGCCATGCCTTCGCCACTGTCGGCCAAGGCGATGGCGCAGAAGGCGCCGGGCCTGGCATCCGGGTTGCCGCCCAGCGCCGCGGCGTCCAGCCGGCAGGCCCGGGTGCTGAGCCGTACCGTGCCGCCGCGCGGCATGGCGTCCCGCGCATTGATCGCCAGGTTCAGCACCGCGGCTTCCAACTGGCTGGCATCCGCCCGGCAGGCCGGCAGGGTGTCGACCAGGTCCAGCGTCAGCTTGGTCATTTCCCCCAGCGCCTGCTGCACCAGCGGGGTGAAGCCGCGCAGCAGCGCGTTGGCATCCAGGGTGGCCGGGCGCAGCGGTTGCCGCCGGGCGAAGGCGAGCAGCCCGGCATTCAGCCTGGCCCCGCGCGAAACCGCGTCCCGTGCCGCGCCCAGCAGGCGGCGGGCCTTGTCGTCCACCGCGGCGCCCAGGTGGCGTTCCAGCAGGGTGACGGTGCCCAGGATGGCGGTCAGCAGGTTGTTGAAATCATGCGCCACGCCGCCGGTCAGCCGGCCCAGGGCTTCCAGCCGCTGCGCCTGGCGCAACCCGGCCTCGGCCTGTTCGCGACGTTCGATCTCGGCGCGCAGTTCATCGGCGGTGGCCTGCAATTCGGCCCGCGCCCGCTGCTCGGAACGCCAGCGCCGCAGCGCCAGCAGGGTGGCGAAGCCCAGCGCCAGCATGGCGGCCAGGCACAGCACCGCGGTCCAGGCCAGGTTGGCCAGCCAGGTCTGCCAGATCGCCGCCATGGGCAGCGCCACGCAGACATACAGCGACGTATTGCCCACCTGGCGGAAGCCGGTGAGCCAGTTGGCGCCATCCATGCCCGGCCCGCGTTCCACCACCGCGGTGCTGGCGGAGGACTGCAGCATGGCGTGCGGCGGGCCATCGGTGGGCACCGTGGCCAATTGGTCGTTCGGGGCCGGTGGGTGCTGGGCCAGCACCAGGCCATCCGCCCGCAGCAGGCCGAAGGCGAAGCGGTCATCCCCCGCCATGGTGCTCCAGTATTGCTGGAAATAGCCCGGCAGCAGCGAAACGATGCCGAGGCCATTGAAGCTGCCATCCTGCGCGACGCGCCGGCGGGACATGGTGAAGGCAACGATACCGGAGGTGGCGCCGCGCAGCGGTTCGCCGAACACCGGGCCGGGGGCGCCGGCCGCCAGTTGGCGGAAATAGACCCGCGCCGAAAGGTTAACCGCGGGTGTGGGATAGGCGATGCTGATCAGCGCCAGCCGGCCATCCGGCCGGGCCAGGTGCAGCGAGGCAACCTGCGCCAGCGGGGCCTGCATATGGGCCAGCTCGGCCTGGATGGCGGCGCCATTGGCGTCGATTTCGGCCCAGCCCATGCCGCGGACCTGGTCCTCGATACGGTCCAGGATCACGCTGCTGGTCTCCACCACCTTCAGCGCGTGTTCCTTGGCCACGTTGGTCAGGCGTTCCACCGAGGCATGGGCATCCGCGGTCAGCCGCCGATAATCCTGCCAGGCGGCGCCGGCCAGGAACAGCAGCGGTACCATCACCGAGGCCGCCAGCATGAAGCGCAGGGCCACCGGCGGCGCC
>CANBXZ010000449.1 GCA_947373495.1 Acetobacteraceae bacterium | reverse complement strand
TTCAGCGCCAGCCCGGCCAGGGCGGCGACGCCCAGCGTCTTCACCACGCCCAGGTTCAGCCGAAACAGGCACACCGCCGCCAGCAGCGCCAGCAGCAGGGCGTGCATGTCCAGGCTGGCCGGCTCGGGCCATTCCAGCGCCAGCGGGGTGCCAAGGGGCGAGCCCAGCGGCGTCGCAGCCATGCGGCCGAACAGCACCCGCAGGCCGAACCACAGCGCCAGGTTGGCGATAACCCCCACCACCGCCGCCGTCACCCCGGCCAGGGCGCCCTTCAGCCGCGGCATGTGGTGCAGCCGTTCCACATAGGGCGCGCCGAGGAAGATCCAGGCGAAGCAGGGCGCGAAGGTCACCCACACCGTCAGCCCCGCCCCGGCCATCGCGGCCAGCCAGCCCTGCGGCCAGGCGGCCAGGAAGCCGACGAATTGCAGCACCAGAATGAGCGGCCCCGGCGTGGTCTCGGCCAGGCCGAGCCCGGCCAGCATCTGCCCGGGGGTAACCCAGTGGTAATGCTCCACCGCTTCCTGGGTGACATAGGCCAGCACCGCATAGGCGCCGCCGAAGGTCACCACCGCCATCTTGGAGAAGAACCAGGCGATGTCGGCGAACACGCCGCCGCCCTCCCGCAGCAGCACCACCGGCCACAGCCACAGCCCCAGCGCCAGCAGCCCGGCGCGGCGCGCCCCGGGGGCCAGCCGGGCGATATGGTCCGGCTCGCGCGCCAGCAGCGCGTCCAGCAGGGCCGGGGGGCCGGCCTTGGCCTGGCCATGGCCCCCGCCGGCAAAGGCCCCGGGCAGGGCGTAGCCCAGCAGCCCGGCCGCCAGCACCACCAGCGGGAAGGGCAGCTTCAGCAGGTACAGCGCGGTGAAGGCCAACCCGGCCACCACCCAGGGCAGCCGGCCCTTCAGCGCCCGCTTCGCCACCCGCAGCAGCGCCTCCACCACCAGCACCAGCACCGCCGCCTTCAGCCCGAAGAACAGCGCGTCCACGAAGGGCACGTTGCCGAACGCCGCGTAGATCGCCGACAGCGCCAGCATCACCAGCGCGCCCGGCAGCACGAACAGCAGCCCGGCCGCGACGCCGCCCTTCACCCCATGCATCAGCCAGCCGAGGTAGGTGGCCAGTTGCTGCGCTTCCGGCCCCGGCAGCAGGGTGCAGAAGTTCAGCGCGTGCAGGAAGCGTTCGTCGGAAACCCAGCGGCGTTCATCCACCACCTCCCGGTGCATCAGCGCAATCTGTCCCGCCGGGCCGCCGAAGCTGAGGCAGCCGATGCGGAACCACAGCTTCACCGCCTGGGCGAAGGTCGGGAACGAGGTGTCGCTCATGCGGTTTTCCCTGCCGGCCAATTATGCGCCTCCGCGGTAGCATCCCGGCACCAGCGATAGAAGGCGTCGTACAGCGCCATGCCGGCTTCCAGCTGCGCCAGGTCGTCGCGATACATGCGCGAAAGCCCCAGCGAGGCCGCCAGCAGGCCGGCGGCTTCCGGCGCCAGCCCCAACTCGGCGGTATCCGCGCCGCGCACGATCAGCGCCAGGCGTTCCAGCGCCGGGGTGCGCAGCCCCCATGCCGCCAGCATCACGTCGAAGGTGCACAGCGGGCCGCGATGGCTCCAGGCGCAGCCCTCGATATCGAAGGGCGTGGCGCCGAAGCGCTGGGCCACCTCCGCCACCTCGGCCGGGGCGACGTAGAGGAAGACGGCGCCGCGGTCCACGAAGCGGCGGATCAGCCAGGGGCAGGCGATGCGGTCCACCTTCGGCCGGTGCCGGGTGACCCACAGCGTGCGGCCCCGGGCGTCTCGCGGGGGCAGGTGGTCGGGCAGCAGCAGCGGCTGCCCGGCGTCGCGCCAGCCGAGGAAGCCGCCTTCCAGCGTCTCCGCCGCCACGCCCGCATGGCGCAGCCAGGCGGCGACGCCCTGGCTCAGCTTCAGCCCCTTCTGGCAGGCCACCACCACCTGCTGGCCGCGATAGTCGGCGGCCCATTCCGCCACCTGGCGCCAGTCGCGCCCTTCGCTGGCGGGCAGCCGGCGCGGGTCGGCGGCGGCATCCTCGGGGGTGCGCACGTCCAGCAGCGTCGGCGCGTCGGGCAGGCCGATGCGGCGCGCAAGCTGGGCAACGGTGATCTCATCGGGAGCCGGCATGGGCGTCCTCTCCTCACGGTCGGAGTTGGCAGGACGCGATGCTTCGGCTGTCGCCTCACGGGGCGATCGCGGCACCCCTTGCGCCAAGGATGGCGAGAGCCCGCCCGGCGTGTCAAGCATGCGGCATCATCAGGCACCGCCCGCCGCCGACCCCGCGCGGCAGAGGCAGGGCACCAGGGAGCAAGCCATGACCCACCCCATGACCCAGCCCATCCGGGGCGCCGCGATTCTGCTGCGCACGCTGTCGCGCGCCGGCGTTTCCACCGTCTTCACGCTGTCCGGCAACCACATCATGAGCGTGTTCGACGCCGCGCCGGCCGCCGGGGTGGAACTGATCCACACCCGCCAGGAAGCCGCCGCCGTGCATATGGCAGACGCCTGGGCGCGGCTGACCGGGCAGGTGGGCGTGGCGCTGGTGACCGGCGGGCAGGGCCATGCCAATGCGGTGGCGGCGCTGTGCACCGCCCAGGCCGGCGAGGTGCCGGTGCTGCTGCTGTCCGGCCATGCACCGCTGCATGAACTGGGCCTCGGCGCCTTCCAGGAACTGGAACAGGCCCGCATGGCGGCGCCGCTGTGCAAGGCCAGCCTGACGCTGCAAAGCGCCGAGACCCTGGCCGAGGACATCGCCGCCGCCATCCGCACCGCGCGGGAGGGCCGGCCGGGCCCGGTGCATGTCTCGCTGCCGACCGACGTGCTGGAGGCGCTGGTGACCCAGGCCGAGCCGGTGCTGGACTTCGCCGCCCCGGCCCAGCCGCCGACGCCCGAGGTGGTGGCCGCGGTGGTGCGCGCGTTGCAGGCCGCGCAACGCCCGCTGGTGCTGGCGCCGCCCGCCCTGTGCACCCCCACCGGCCGCCACGCGCTGGCGGCGCTGCAGAGCGCGCTGGGCGTGCCGGTGCTGGCGATGGAAAGCCCGCGCGGCGTCAACGACCCCTCGCTGGGCGCCTTCGCCGAGGTATTGGCCGAGGCCGACCTGGTGCTGCTGCTGGGCAAGCAGCTGGACTTCACCCTGCGCTTCGGCAAGGCGGCGCCCCAGGCGCAATGGCTGGCGCTGGAACCCGATGCGGCGCTGCTCGCCCGCGCCCGCAAGGGGCTGGGGGCCAGGCTGCTGCTGGCCGCGCGC
>CANBXZ010000448.1 GCA_947373495.1 Acetobacteraceae bacterium | reverse complement strand
TGGTGAAGCTGCGCGAAGGCCGCTTCGGCGAGGCCCGGCAATTGCTGGAAGCCGCCATCCGGCTGAACCCGGAAGGCCGCGCCCAGTGGCAGAAGGCGCTGGACGGCGCCGCCTATGCCGGTGAACTGACCGACGCCCGCCGCGCCTTGCAGGCCGGCAACCTGGACCTGGCGGAGCGCACGCTGCGCAGCGCCATCCAGCGCGAATCCGCCGACCGCGCCGATGCCGAGGCGCTGCTGGGGGACCTGGCGCTGCGCCGGGGTGACCTCGGCGGTGCCGAGACCCGCTATCGCGCCGCCCTGGCCCGCCGGCCCAACCTGGCTGGCGCCGCCTCCGGGCTCTATGAGGTGCTGCAACAGCAGGGCCGCTTCGCCGAAGCCGAGGAACTGCAGCGCCGCCTGGGCGCCGCGGTCTTCGGTGGTGGTGGCGACCCGGGGGCCGCCCGGGCCTATGCCCTGCGCGCCGAAGCGCAGCGCGCCACCGACCCGGCCACGGCCATCGCCACGCTGCGCAGCGCCTTGCAGATCGACCCGAACAATTCCTGGATCAGGCTGGACCTGGCCCGGGCCTTGTCGCGCCAGGGCCGGCAGGCGGAAGCGCGGCAACTGGCGGAAGGCCCGGCCGCGGCCGGCGGTTCGCCGGAAGTGCTCTACGCCGCCGCGCTGTTCGCCGATGAGGATAATCGCCCGGCCGATGCCGCGCGCTACGTCAACGGCATTCCGGCCCGGCTGCGCACCGCGGACATGACCCGCCTGCTGACCCGTACCCGGGTGGCGGAGGAAGTCGACCGCGCCGTTTCGCTGTGGCGCGGTGGCCGCCGTGCCGAAGCCCGCGCCGCGCTGTTCGCGCTGGCCGCGCGGCCCGACCCCACCGGGAATTCCGGGGCGTTGGCGGTGCGGGCCCTGGGCGGGTTGAACGACCCGGCGGCGGCGGCGGAAGCCGGCCGTACCGCCATGGCCGCCAACCCCAACGCCCCGGGTTCCGCCCGGTTGGCGCTGGCCGGTGCCATGCTGGGTGCCGGGGCGGACCAGGAGGCGCAGTCCCTGGCCCGGATCCTGGAAGCCAGCCCCAACCTGACCGGTGAGGAACGTCGCCAGGCCGCGGCCCTGTCCACCGGCGTGGCCATCCGCGTCTCGGACCGGCTGAATGACCGTGGCAACCAGGCCGCCGCCTATGAGGCGCTGGCCCCGGCCCTGCAGCGGGACCCCTCCAACGCCGCCGCCAACCTGGCGCTGGCCCGACTGTACCAGGGCGCCCAGCAGCCGCGTGAAGCCAGCCAGATCGCCGAGGCGGTGCTGGCGCGCGACCCGCGCAGCCTGGATGCCCGCTTCGCCGCGGTGGAAGCCGCGATCTCCGGCCGGGAGTTCGGCCGGGCCGAGGCGATGATGGTGGAAGCCCGGGCGCTGAACCCGAACGACCCTCGCGTGCCGCTGCTGGAAGCCCGTATCGCCCGGGCGAACGGCAATACCGGCCGCGCCTTGCGGGCGCTGGAACTGGCGGCGGAGCAGCGGCGTGCCGCAACGGCGCTGTCCTCCGACCCGGCCATGGGTGGCCGGGGTGGGGCGCAGGTGATCGACGCCTTCGACAACCCCTTCGCCCGGCTGTCGCGTTCCGGTGCCAGCGGTGGCCCGCTGGCGCTGCCGAACGACCCGCTGAGCAATGAAATCGCCCGCGAACTCGCCTCCGTGCGGGAGGAAACCGCGGCCCGGGTGCAGGGCGGCATGGGCTTCCGCTCGCGTTCGGGCAGCAATGGCCTGGATCGGTTGGAGGAATACTCCGCGCCGGTCAGTGCCTCGATCTCGCCCAACTTCCTGGGTGGCCGGCTGACCGCCAATGCCACCCCGGTCTCGATCAACAGCGGCCAGTTGGACAGCACCAGTTCCACCGTGCTGCGCGGCTACGGCAGCAATGCGCTGGACAGCCGACTCTACAACACCACCGGCCAGTCGCAGCAGGTCAGCCAGGCGCTGCGCGACCGCCTGGCGCCACGGGACACCAGCCTGCTGGGCTATGGCCTGGGCCTGGGCTACCAGCGCGGCGTGTTCTCCGGCGATATCGGCTCCTCGCCGATCGGCTTCCGCCGGCAGAACGTCATCGGCGGGTTGGAAATCGCGCCGGCGCTCAGCAACTCGGTGCGGTTGCGCATCACGGGTGAGCAGCGTTCGGTCACGGACAGCGTGCTGTCCTGGTCTGGCGTGCGCGACCCGCGCACCGGCACCACCTGGGGTGGCGTGGTGCGCAGCGGTGGCCGGGCGCAGTTGGAATATGTCTCCGGCCCGGTCGGGGTGTATTTCGGCGGTGGCTATTCGGTCATCAACGGCCGCAACGTCGCGCATAACGCGCGGGCGGAAGCGGGCGTGGGCACGCAGTACACGCTGTGGCGCCGGCCGGATGAGGAAATGCTGATCGGGCTGGACCTGGTCTATTTCCACTACGACAAGAACCAGCGCCTGTTCACCTTCGGCAACGGCGGCTACTTCAGCCCGCAGAGCTATTTCGCGGCGAATATTCCGGTTGACTGGCGCGCCCGCAGTGGCGACTGGGCCTACCACCTGGGCGGCACCATCGGCTACCAGTCCTACCGGGAGAATGCGGCGAAGTACTTCCCGACCGACACGGCGTCGCAGGCCCAGCTGGAAAGCTTCCTCAGCGGCGATGCCACGGCGCGTTCGATTCAACCGGCGCGGTCCGAGGCCGGAATTATCGGTGGCGTACGCGGCGATATCGAGTATTCGCTGACACCGAACCTACGCATCGGCGCGTTGCTGCGCTACGACCGTACCGCGAACTGGAATGAGGCCCGTGGCCTCATCTTCGCGCGGTACCGGTTGGACCGTTGAGGAGTGGCCGCTGCCATGACTGCCGCTGATCCGACCACCCTGTCCTACCTCGCGCGTCGCGGGGTTTCCGGCCAATGGCGCACCTTCCTGCGCGCCCTGGTGGAAACCCTGGACAGCCACCTGGACGCTGCCTCCCGCGACAGCCTGCTGCGCGCGGTAGGGGCACGCATCTCCGCGCTGTCACCGCTGCCGGGCTGTTCCAGCCTGGCGGAACTGGAAGCGCGGATGAACGACGTGCTGGCCCAGATCGACTGGGGCTATGTCGAAATCTCGCTGGACCCGAACGACCGTGTGCTGATGGTCTCCCACGCCGCGCCGCCCACCATCGCCACCGCGGCCGACCCTTCGGGTGGCTGGATCGCGGCGGTGGTCGAGGGGCTGCTGGGTGCCTGGCTGGCCGCCCAGCCGGGGGCCGAGC
>CANBXZ010000447.1 GCA_947373495.1 Acetobacteraceae bacterium | reverse complement strand
TAGGAAGAAAGGTAACCGGGATTTAATGCCATGCGCTTGAAGTTCGCCCTGCCTGCCGTGTTGCTCGCGCTGCTGCTGCTGGCCCCGCCGGCCCGCGCGGTGGACGAGATCCAGGTCTATACCGGCGAGGTGGCGGCGCCGAACGAATGGGCGTTGCTGCAGCACCTGAACTACGGCTTCACCCGCCGCAAGGACGCGGACCGCAGCACCATCAACGCCTTCCGCACCATCAACGGCACGCCCGAACTGGCCTATGGCGTCACCGACTGGTACGAGGCCGGGCTCTATTTGCCCTTCGCCGCCCGCGACGACCGCTTCTTTCCCGGCGGCTTCAAGGTGCGCAACCTGTTCGTTTCCCCCAATGCGGCGGAACGCACCTTCTTCTACGGCATCAACACCGAGATTTCCTGGGCGCCGCAGCGGTTTTCCCGCAGCCGCTGGAACGTGGAATTCCGCCCCATCCTGGGCCTGAACCTGGGGCGCTGGCAGATCGTCAGCAACCCGATCGTCGGCCTGGGCCTGGGCGGCAAGCAGCCGGACGCCTTCCTGCCGGCCAACCGCATCTTCTACACCGTGCAGCAGGACCTGGCGGTGGGGATCGAGACCTATTCGGACCTGGGCAGCTTCGGCCATTTCGGCAAGTTCAACCAGCAGGCCCACCAGGTCTTCGCCGCCGCCGACTTCACCCTGTTCGGCGTGGATGTGAACGTGGGCGTGGGCCGCGGGCTGACCCCGGCCAGCGACCGCTGGATGGTCAAGACCATCCTCGGCGTCAGCTTCTGAAGCCGGCCCGGCGCTACTCCACGCTGGCGCCGGAAGCCCGCACCGCCTCGCGCCAGCGGTCGATGTCGGCGCGCAGGAAAGCGGCGAAGTCCGCCGTGCTGCCGGCCACGATCCGCACCCCCTGCGGCTCCAGCTTCTCCCGCATCGCCGGGGCGGTCATCGCCGCCTGAATGGCCGCATGCAGCCGGGCGATGACCGGCGCCGGGGTGCCGCCCGGGGCCAGGAAGCCCTGCCAGCCCACCGCGGCGAAGCCCGGCAGCCCCTGTTCCGCCAGGGTCGGCACCTCCGGCGCCTGGGGCAGGCGTTCGTTGCTGGTGATGCCCAGCGCCCGCAGCGCGCCGCTGCGCATATGCGGCAGGGCGGTGGGCGGGTCGTTGGACAGCGCCTCCACCTGCTGCGCCAGCAGCGCCTGCAGGGCCGGGGCGGCGCCGTTGTAGGGCACGTGCGTCACCTCGATGCCCGCCTTCAGCATGAACAGCACGAAGGCCAGGTGCGGGAAGGTGCCATTGCCGGCGCTGCTGTAGTTCAGCGCGCCGGGCCGGGCGCGGGCGGCGGCGACGAACTCGGCCAGCGACCGGTACGGCGTGCCGGCATGCACCAGGATGAAATTCGGCACCGCCACCGCCTGGATGATGGGGGCGAAGGCGGTCAGCGTCTCATACGGCAGGCTGCGGTACAGGCTGGGGTTCACCGCCAGGTTGGTGTTGCCCAGCAGCAGCACGGAGCCATCCGGCGGCGCCTGCGCCACCAGCCGCGCGCCGACGATGCCGCCGGCGCCGGGGCGATTGTCGATCACCACCGGCTGGCCCAGGCGTTCGCGCAGTTGTTCGCCCACCAGCCGCGCCATCACATCCGCCAGGCCACCGGGCGGGAACGGCACCACGATGGCAATGCCCTGCGCCCGCACAGGCATGGCCACCAGCAGCAGCAACAGCGCGATGACGGCACGCATGGCCATTTCCTCCGGTTCTTGGCCGCCATGCTGGCGCCATGCCGCGGGCCCGCCAAGCGGAAATCGCGCGGCTGCGGGCCGAGCCATGCAGCCCCCTCCGCCCGGCCTTTTTCCCGGGTTGAGCAGGCCGCGCTTCCGGCTGAGACTGCCGGCAACGACACGGGAAACGCACCATGGATTTCGGCCAGTTCAACCTGATGAGCTACCGCACCCCCGGCACCAGCGCCGCGGCTGTGTACGACCTGGCGGTGGAGCAGGTGAAGGCGGCGGAACAGGCGGATTTCGCCATTTCCTGGTTCGCCGAGCACCACTTCTCCAACTATTCGGTCTGCCCTTCGCCGCTGATGATGGTGGCGCGCTGCGCCGGTGAGACCAGCCGCATCAAGCTCGCCTCCGGCGTTGTCATCGTGCCGATGTACAACCCGTCCCGCCTGCTGTCCGAGGTGGGCATGGCGGATGCGCTGACCCATGGCCGCCTGGTGCTGGGCATCGGCAATGGCTACCAGCCCTATGAGTTCGAACGCTTCGGCGAGGACCTGAAGGACGCCACCGCCAAGACGCTCGAGTTCATGGAAATGCTCGACCTGGCGCTGAACAACGAGACCTTCAGCTACAGCGGCCAGCACTACAGCATGCCGCCGAGCCATATCGCGCCGCGCCCGGTGAAGCCCGGCGTGCCGGAAGTGTGGGTGGCCGGCGACAACCCGGACCTGCACAAGCTGGCGGCGCGCAAGGGCTGGCCGGTGATGGTCACCCCGCGCCACTTCACGCCGGAGATGCTGGCCGCCGCCAAGGCCAAGCTGGCCGCCAACTGGGCCGGTGCCGGGGCTAGCGCCAAGGCCATGCGCTTCGCCACGCTGCGCCACATGTGCGTGACCGAGAGCAAGCAGGAAGCCACCTGGTTCCTGGACAATGTCCGCCACCAGATCCGCATGAGCCAGAACCTGCGCCAGCGGGAACAGGAACTGGCCGGCGGCGTGCTGGTGGAAAAGCCCTGGGCCGGCGAGGCGACGCTGGAGGAAATGGCCGGCTACATGATGGTGGGCGACGCCCATACCATCGCCGAACGGCTGGTGGCCGAGATCAAGGCCGCCAACCCCTGCCACTACCTGCTGCAATTCCAGGCCGGCGCCACCGACCTGAAGACCGCGCTGCGCAGCATCGAAGGCTTCGCCACCAAGGTGAAGCCGCTGCT
Source organism: Acetobacteraceae bacterium (assembly GCA_947373495.1). Classification (GTDB taxonomy): domain Bacteria; phylum Pseudomonadota; class Alphaproteobacteria; order Acetobacterales; family Acetobacteraceae; genus CAIMOR01. Next base: position 334 of record CANBXZ010000447.1, on the reverse strand, counting down.
GGAAGCGGCGCTGGGCCCGCTGGACCGCATCGGCGAACCCACCGCCGCGATGGCCGCGGCATGAGCGCCGCCCTGGCCTATGAGGTGGTGGCCAACAACCTCTCCCGCGCTTCGGAAAACCGCATCCATGCGGATGACGTGGCGCAGAAATTCGGCTTCACCGGCGCCCTGGTGCCGGGGGTGGAGGTCTATGCCTACGCCATGCATCCGGCGGTGGCGCAGTGGGGCCGTGCCTGGCTGGAACAGGGCAGCGCCGAGACCCGCTTCTTCAAGCCGGTCTATGACGAAGCCCTGGTGCAGGTCAGCGCCGCGGCCACGGCGGACGGCCTGGCAT
>CANBXZ010000446.1 GCA_947373495.1 Acetobacteraceae bacterium | reverse complement strand
CGCCGCCCTGGCCCGCACGCTGATGGAAGACCAGCCCTTCGTGCTGATGGACGAACCCTTCAGCGCCGTGGATGCCCCAACCCGGCACCGCCTGCAGGAACTCAGCGCGAAGCTGCTGGCCGGCCGCACCGTGCTGCTGGTGACGCACGACCCGCTGGAGGCGCTGCGCCTGGCGGACCGCATCCTGGTGCTGGTGGGCCACCCCGCCGTGCCGCAGGACATCGCCGTGCCGGCCGGCGCCACGCCGCGCCCGGCGCACGACCCGGCGGTGCTGGCCGCCCAGGCGGCGCTGCTGGAGCAACTGGCGGAGATGGCGGCATGAACCGCGCCGCCGCCTGCCGCCTGCTGGTTTCCGCCGTGGGGCTGGTGGCGCTGTGGTACGGCGTGGTCTGGGCCACCGACGCGCCGCACTTCATGCTGCCGACACCGCTGCGGGTGGCGCAGAGCCTGCTGCGGCAATGGGACATCATCGCCGAGCACGCGCTGGTGACGCTGGCGGAGATTTTGGCCGGGCTGGCCTGCGGCGCCCTGTTCGGCATGGCCACCGCGCTGCTGGTCATGGCCTGGCCACCGGGGCGGCGCTGGCTGCTGCCGGTGCTGGTGATCTCCCAGGCGGTGCCGGTCTTCGCCATCGCGCCGCTCCTCGTTCTCTGGATGGGCTTCGGCGCCGCCAGCAAGATCGCCATGGCCGCGATCATCATCTTCTTCCCGGTCACCACCGCCTTCTACGACGGCATGCGCCGCACCGAACCCGGCTGGCTGGATTTGGCCCGCACCATGGGCGCCACGCCGGGCGCGGTGCTGTGGCGGCTGCGGGTGCCGGCCGCCCTGCCCGCCCTGGCCAGCGGGCTGCGCGTGGCCGCCGCCGTGGCCCCCATCGGCGCGGTGGTGGGGGAATGGGTCGGCGCTTCCTCCGGCCTTGGCTACCTGATGCTGCACGCCAATGGCCGCAGCGAGACGGACCAGATGTTCGCCGCCCTCATCGTCCTCGCGGCGATGGCGCTGGCGCTCTACTTCGCCGTGGACCGCGCGCTGACCGCGCTGCTGCCGTGGCAGCCCGATTCAATCACCCAGGAGGATACCCCATGAACCGCCGCGACCTGCTGCTGGCCGCCGCGCCCCTGGCGCTGGCCACCCCCATGCTGGCCACCCCCGCGCTGGCCCAGCCCGCCGCCGCCCCGGCAGCCCCGGCAGCTTCGGCCCCGGCCGCCCGCGCGCCGCTGACCCTGCTGCTGGACTGGTTCATCAACCCCGACCACGCCCCGGTGATCGTGGCGCAGGAAGGCAGGTTCTTCGAACGCGCCGGGCTGGAGGTGCGCATCATCGCCCCGGCCAACCCGGCCGACCCGCCGAAGCTGGTGGCCGCCAAGCAGGGCGACATCGCGGTTTCCTACCAGAAGAACCTGCCGTTGCAGGTGGACCAGGGGCTGCCGCTGGTGCGGATCGGCACGCTGGTCTCCACGCCGCTGTCCACGCTGACGGTGCTGCGCGACGGTCCCATCAAGACGCTGGCGGACCTGAAGGGCAAGAAGATCGGCTATTCCGTGCCGGGGTTCGAGGACACCTATGTCGGCACCATGATCGAGACCGCCGGGCTGACGCTGCGCGACGTCACGCTCATCAACGTCAATTTCGGCCTGTCCTCGGCGCTGATGTCGGGCCAGGTGGACGCCATCATCGGTGGCTTCCGCAACTTCGAGCTGAACCAGCTGGATATCGAGAACCGCCCCGGCCGCGCCTTCTACCCGGAACTGCACGGCTTCCCGGCCTATGACGAGCTGATCTACGTGGCCCACAAGGACCGGGTGAGCGACCCGCTGATGCGGAAGTTCATCGACGCGATCGAGGCGGCGACCGCCTTCCTGGCCAACAACCCGGAAGAGAGCTGGAACCTGTTCATCGCCGGCCCGCGGCGCGAGTTGAACAACGACCTGAACCGCCGCGCCTGGCGCGACACGCTGAACCGCTTCCCGCACAGCCCGGGCGCGCTGGACCAGAACCGCTATGAACGGTTCACCCGCTTCCTGGCCGGGCGCGGCAAGCTGCGCAACGGCGTGCCGGCGCTGGCCAGCTACGCGGTGGAACTGCCCGCCGCGCGGTAGGCCGAACGGCGCTGGGTCTGGGGCTGGAACTGGGGCAGCCCCGGCCGTTGCTTCAGTGGGAAAGCCCGTGGCGGGCGCGGAACTCGGCGGCGCAGAACCGGCTGAGGGCGCCCAGGCCATCGGCGGTCTGCGCCAGGCCGATGCGCTCGGCTTCCTCGATGGCGCCTTCCAGCACGTGCAGCAGGCCGAACAGCGTCGCTTCCGGCGAGGGCACGGGCCGGGCGGAAGCCAGCGCGGCGATGGGGGCGGCGGGATTGGTGGACGGCATGGCGAGATCCTCTCGGAACCGGCCGGGCAGACGGGGCGAAGGCCGCGTCACCGGTCGTGCCGGGGGTACTGCAACCCCGATGCCAGGATTTTCGCCCGGACCAGCCGCAAATTGCAAAGCGCGGCGCGACCAGCAGGGTCGCGGCCGCGCTTTGCGATAAGCCGGGCTCAGAGCGCCTTGTGGCTTCCGTCGCACAGCGGGGCCTTGCCGCTGTGCTTGCAGCCGCAGAAGCGCACCGTGGCGGTGGCGGTGGCGGTATAGGCCAGCGGGCTGAAGGCGCCGCCCTTGTGCTTGCCGTCGCAGAACGGCTGCTTTTCAGACTTGCCGCAACTGCACCAGTAGTAGGTCTTGCCCTCCACCACATCCACCGGCATCGACGCCTTCTGCGCCACCACGGGCTGTTCGCTCATGCTTTTATTCCCCTTGTTTCGATGATTGCAGCTTCGGGCTAATCCAGCCGAATGCCAAGCCGTTGCACCAGGTCGCGCTCCACCGGCACGCGGGCGGCCACCCAGGTGCGGTAGTCCGCCCCGGTCATGTACAGGTTGGGCATGTCGTAGCGGTCCAGCACCGCCAGGTGCGCCGGGTCGTACAGCGCGGCCTTGAAGGCGTCGTGCAGCACCCGGATCACGCCCGGGTCGGTGCCCTTGGGCGCCGCCAGGCCATAGGGCGCGATGCCGCCGATGTCGTGCCCCAGTTCCTTGATGGTGGGCACCTGCGGGAAGCGGCGGGCGCGGTCGTTGGCCCATATCGCCAGCAACCGCATGCGGCCGGCTTCCACATGCGGCGCCCAGCCGCTGGAATCCGCCACGCTGTCCACCGTGCCGCTCAACAGCGCCGTGGTGGTCTCGGCCACGCCGCGATAGGGCACGTGCAGCATCTCCACCCCTTCGCGCGGCAGCAGCTGGGACATCACCAGGTGGGACAGACCGCCGAT
>CANBXZ010000445.1 GCA_947373495.1 Acetobacteraceae bacterium | reverse complement strand
AGGCTGTAGGCCGGCGCGGCCGGCGCCGGCGGCGGGGCGGCCACCTGCATCGCCGGCGGCGGCACCATGGGCTGCGCCAGGGCCTGCGCGAACAGCGGCGGCGGGGCCGCCACGGGGGCTACATGGACCGGTACGTCCACCGGCACCGGGGCGGGGGGCACCGCCAGCAGGGGCTCGGGGACCGGCATCGGCGCCGGCGCTGGTTCGGGCTCGGCCATGTAGGCCGGGGCGATGAAGGGCTCGGCGATGTAGGGCTCAGGGACGTAGGGCTCGGGGACGTAGGGTTCGGGGGCCGGCTCGGCATAGGGTTCGTGCTGCGGCTCAGGGTCCGGCGAGGCCATGTTGTCGGCCGCCGCTTCCATGGCGGCGCCCAGCAGGGGGAACGCGTCGGTCACATTGCTCACGTCGACGCGTGGCGCGCGCACCGGCTCATTCCCGAAGCTGCGATACCGCAGCCCAGGTGCCTTCAGCGCCGCTGCCACCCTGGCAACGTCAGAATCCTGCGCCATCTTAAATCTGTCCCCCAATATGCGCGCGACAATGCCCCGGCAGCACGCTCAACGGAACAGCTTTCTGCGGCTCAACTTCCGCTCTTTACGCTGCTGGGGCGACAATGTCTCTCCACGCTAGACGCACAAGCAATCCCAGAACGGCCGAGTAGTAGTCCGGCGCCGAAGCAATAACGGGTAATCCCCGCGGTTCTCCGGAGGCGCCTGACCGCTGGGCCGACGCCAACCTCGCAACTGCAGCAATCCCTGGTGATGCGGCATAGGGCGCAATGGCGTTGCTCGTCAAATCCACCCATGCGGGCAGGTAGGAATGTGCCGGATCGCCCCAGAATCCAGCCGAATCGGCAACGGCTGGCTCCCCGGACAGTCGGGCCCAGGCGAGATAGAGCGGCACCCGGACGGCGTCATAGGAGAAGCGGGGGGCGAAATTATCGGCAATTGAAATAGTTCCGTCAGCTTTCGCCACCGCAACCCAGTCCGCCGGCAGTTTCCAGCGGCCGAATCGGGCGGCCCGCAGCAGGCCGAGGCCATCCGCCGCCATGCGCACCCAGGCCGGGTCCGGCACCGCCTGGGCCAGCGCCCGGATCGCCGGGAAGACATAATAAGACGGATTAAGGATGGTTCGGTCGCGCTTTTCAAAGCCACGGGTGCCCGGCAGCAACACCGTGTAGCCGCCACTGCGCCGCACCAGGTGCTTCAGCACGTCCCGGGCGATGGCGGTGCCCAGGGCCAGGTGCTCCGGGTTGCCCCAGCGGCGGCCGGCCTCCAGCAGCGCCCAACCAATGAACAGGTCGCCATCGGTGGCATTGTTCTGGTCCGCCACCGGGTTGGCCGCGTCCGGCTGGAAGCGCCAGGCATGCAGGTTGTCCTGCCGGCGCTTCAGGGTGCGCCGGGTCCAGGCCAGCATATGGTCGAAGCTGGCCCGGTCATCCGCCCGCACCGCCACCATCAGGGCATAGCCTTGGCCTTCGCTGTGGGAAACGTTGCGATTGCCGGTGTCCACCACCCGGCCCTCCCGGGCCAGGTAGCGGCCACGAAAGGCGTCCCACTGGGCGCGCAACTCATCCATGCCCGCGCCCGCGCTGGGGTTGGCTGCCGGCGCCGGCTGGGCGCCGGCCAGGCGTGGCAGCGCCAGGCCGCCGAGCAGGCCCAGGGCGAAGCGGCGGGAAAGCGGTTCCGGCATGGGAATGCGGCTGGGCCTGGCTGAAACGACGGGAGAGGGACCGCGGGGCGCGGCGGCCTGCCCGGCGGCAGGACCAGCCCCTTCAGCATAAGATGCCGCTCCCGTGTTCGCAACCTGTAGTTGTCCCTTTGCCACGCCGAACAACCCCCATGCCAGGGGGTGATATTGCCCGCGCCGCGGGGCGGGCCAAGCCGGGCTTTGTCGGGTTTTGTCGTCCTGGCGCCAGAGGAGGGCTTGCCAGGAAGCCCGCGCTGCGCTGCCTTGCGGCATTGTCGCGCCAGGCAGCTGGCGGCACCTGTTCCGGGGAAACCGATCCAATGACCAAGTTCGTCACCTTCTCAGACGCCAAGGGCGCCCGCCTCGGCGCCGTGCTCGACAACGGCGATGTGCTGGACCTGGCCGCCACCGGCGGGCCGGCCGACATGCTCAGCCTGATCGCCGGCGGCCCGGCCGCCCTGGCCGCGGCCCGCGCCAAGATCGCCGCCGCCACCGCCGGCCTGCCGGCCGCCAGCGTGAAGCTGCTGGCGCCCATTCCGCGGCCGGCCCGCAACGTGTTCTGCGTTGGCCGCAACTACATGGACCACGTGGCCGAGGGCGACCGCACCCGCGGCATCACCAACTCCGAGCTGCCGAAGTTTCCCCAATTCTTCACCAAGGCGCCCGAGACCGTCATCGGCCCGGACGAGTGGACGCATGACCACGCCGGCGTGACCAAGTGGCTGGACTACGAGGTGGAGCTGACGCTGATCATCGGCACCGCCGGCAGCAACATCAGCCTGGACGACAGCATGAAGCACGTCTGGGGCTACACCATCGCCAACGACGTCACCGGCCGCGACCTGCAGCGCCGCTACGGCCAGTGGTTCAAGGGCAAGAGCCTGGACCGTTCCTGCCCGCTCGGCCCGTGGATCGTGCCGGCCGATGAGCTGGATGGCCTGAACACCGGCGTGCGCTGCTACGTGAACGGCGAGAAGCGCCAGGACAGCCACACCAGCAAGATGATCTTCAACATCAAGCAGATCATCGAGCAGCTGAGCATCGGCTTCACCCTGGTGCCGGGCGACGTCATCATGACCGGCACGCCCGAAGGCGTCGGCTACGCCATGGTGCCGCCGAAGACCCTGGTGGCCGGCGACGTCATCCGCTGCGAAGTGGACGGCATCGGCAGCCTGACCACCACGGTGAAGGCGCAGTAATGGCCCCGATGGCCGCAGCGCCCGGCGCGAAGGGCTGAATCGGTGGCCGAGGATCCAGCGGCGGGGGCAGACGCCCCGTTCGACCCCGCCGCCGATGGCTGGAAGGCGATCCAGGGGCGCGGGTTTCCCGTGCTGCTGGGCACCTTCTGGTCGAAGCGCTTCGACGCAGGCTATCGCTTCGGCTTCGTGGCCGAGGAGCGGCACGCCAATATCGGCGGTGTGGTGCATGGCGGCATGCTGGTCACCTTCGTGGACGACCTGTTCGGGCTTTCGGTGCATTTCGCCGTGGGCCGCAAGCCGGTCTCCACCATTCAGCTGAACACCCGCTTCATCGCCCCGGCCCGGCCGGGGGATTTCGTGGTGCTGGTGCCGCAGGTACAGCGGGTGACCAAATCCGTCGTCTTCGTGCGCGGTGAGGTCTT
>CANBXZ010000444.1 GCA_947373495.1 Acetobacteraceae bacterium | reverse complement strand
GCGCTGGAGTACCTCGACCGGGCTGATCCGAAGGGTTTCCCCGAATGTCCATCGCGCATCGTCGTGCCCTGCTGGGCGCCGCCGCTGCCACGCCAGCCCTGGCGCTGCCCGCACTTGCACAATCCGCGCCAGAAGTGAACTGGCGGGTTTCATCCTGCTTCCCCCGCAACCTGGATGTGCTGTTCGGCACCGGCGACAATATCGCCAAGCGGGTGGCGCAGCTGACCGAAAACCGCTTCCGCATCCGCTTCTTCCCGGCCGGCGAAGTGGCCCCCGGGCCGCAGGTGCTGGACGCGGTGCAGAGCGGCGCGCTGGAAGGCGGCCATGGCCCGCTGTATTATTTCGGCGGCAAGGACCCTTCGCTCAACTTCTTCACCGCCATGCCCTTCGGCCTGAATGCCCGGCAGAACCTGGCCTGGCTGCAGCATGGCGGCGGCAACGCCCTGTGCGACGAGGTGATGGCCGGCTTCAACACCGTGGCCTTCCCCGCCGGCGACACCGGCGCCCAGATGGGCGGCTGGTTCCGCAACGAGGTCAAGTCGCTCGACGACCTGAAGGGGCTGAAGTTCCGCACCGCCGGCATGAACGGCATGCTGTTCAACCGCCTCGGCGCCGTGGCCCAGGCCACCCCCCCGGCCGACATCTACCCCAGCCTGGAACGCGGCGCGCTGGACGCGGTGGAGTTCGTCGGCCCGCATGACGATGAGAAGCTCGGCTTCGTCCGGGTGGCCAAATACTACTACTTCCCGGGCTTCTGGGAGGCCGGGGCCCACCTGCACTTCATGGCCAACAAGGACGCCTTCGCCCGCCTGCCGGACCAGTACAAGCACGCGCTGGAAGCCGCCTGCGGCGAAGCGAATGCCGATATGCTGAGCAGGTACGACCACCTGAACCCGCAGGCGCTGCGCCGCCTGGTGGCCGCCGGCGCCCAGCTGCGCCCCTGGCCGCGGGACATCCTGCAGGCCGCCTGGCGGGAGGCGCATGCGATGTATGAGGAACTGGGCAACCGCAACGAGCGCTTCAAGCGGATCTGGGCCAGCTACCGCGCCTACCGGGATGAGGAATACCAGTGGTTCCGCATCGCCGAGAGCAGCTTCGACAACTTCGCCTTCCCCGCCGCCGCGGCCGGGCGCTGAGGCATGGAATACCTTGCCGCGCTGCTGATGGGGCTGATCGAGGGACTGACCGAGTTCCTGCCGATCTCCTCCACCGGCCACCTGATCCTGTTGGGCGAGCTGATCGGCTTCCAGGGGCCGCCCGGCAAGGTATTCGAGATTTCCATCCAGCTTGGCGCCATCCTGGCCGTCGTCATCATCTATTGGCGCAAGCTGCTGGACCTGGCGGTGAATTGCTGGCGGCCAGGGCTGCAGCGTTTCTACGTGGTGAACCTGCTGCTGGCCTTCCTGCCGGCAATGGTGCTGGGCGCCACCCTGCACAAGACCATCACCGAGGTGCTGTTCAGCCCCTGGGTGGTCAGCATCGCGCTGATCCTGGGCGGCATCGCCATCATCCTGATCGAACGGATGCGGCCGACGCCCGATATCCATTCGGTGCCGGAGATCGGCCCGCTGGCGGCGCTGCTGATCGGCTTCGGCCAGGCGCTGGCGATGATCCCGGGCACCTCGCGCTCCGGCGCCACCATCATCACCGCGCTGCTGGTGGGGGTGGACCGCAAGGTGGCGGCCGAGTTCAGCTTCATCCTGGCCATCCCGACCATGCTGGCGGCCACCGCCTACAGCCTGTTCAAGGCCCGGGCGGAGCTTTCGGTGGACGGCGCCGGGCAGATCGCCCTGGGCTTCGCCGCGGCCTTCGCGGTGGCCTTCCTGGTGGTGCGCTGGCTCATCGGCGTGGTCGGGCGCATCGGCTTCACCCCGTTCGGCTGGTATCGCATCGTGCTGGGCACGGTGATGCTGGCCTGGCTGGCCCTGCACTGAGACCAGGCGCACGAGGGATGCACCTTCGTGCGCCTCAATCGTCGGGCGGGCCGCCTCCGTGGCGCTGGGCTTCGCGGCATCAGCCACGGCCGTCATCCGGCGGCTCGGCCCGCAGGTTGGGGGCCGCAGGTCGGAACGTCGTGTGTTCGGGATGAGCACCAATTGCTTGCATCCCCGGCCGGGTCTGAGCATGGTCCGGCCTGAGCCTGCCGGATTCGCACCGATGCCCCGCCCCCTGATCCTTGCCGCGCTGCTGCTGCTGCTCGCCACCCCGGCGATGGCGCAGAACTGGCCAACCGAGACCGGTGTGCGCGGCGACGCCATTGGTGGCGCCTTCGCCAGCTTCGACCGGCTGGGCGCCTATCCGGCCACCCCCAGCATCGGCGATGAGCGGCGCGAGAGCATCACCGGCTGGCTCGGCGGCATCCGCAGCTGGGTGGAGGAGCGGGCCGACATGGTCGGCGACCGCCAGCCGCAATCCACCGGTTATTACCAGCTGCGCCGCAGTTGGGAACGGGAATGGAGCCTGGGGCGGTAGCCTCCGCCGGCCCGGCGCGGCAGCGCCGAATCCCGTAGCCCCACGACCCACGACCCACGGCGTGAACGAACCTTTGCGGCGACAGCGCGTTGCCAGGGCAGCGCCCCTGGGCAATGCCCCCTTGGGCAATGCCCCTGGGCAACGAAGGAACCGCCCGATGAAAACACGTGCCGCCCTGTTCGCCCTGCCCGCCCTGGCCCTGCTTGGGGGGTGTTCCACCGTGGAAGGCTGGTTCGGCCATGAACGGCCACGCCCGCAACCGGTGGCCGCCCCCGCCCCGCCAGCCCCGCCGCCGCCGCCGGCCACGCAGCTGAACCTGGCACCCGCCGGGCTGGAAGGCCGCTACGCCGGCACCCTGCGCCTGGCCCGTGGCGCCGAACGCACCTGCCGGCCGGCCAGCATCCCGGCCAGCGCCACGGTGGCGAATGGGCAGGTGGCGTTGAATTTCGGTCGCTTCGGCAGCGCGGAAGGCACCATCGGCAGCGATGCCGGGGCCAATATCAGCGGCGCGGAAACCGCCGGCCAGGCCAGCTTCGCCGGCAACCGGCTGCGCGGCCAGGTGCAGCGCGGCACCTGCCCGTATGAGTTGCGGCTGGCCAAGCGGCGGTAGGACCCGGGCCGGCCGGTGCGCCGACGCATGGCGTCCCGGCCCTGGCGCGAATGCCGGCAGGGCTGCGTCACCGAACGACGGACTTTGCCCGCTGAAACACACGGCCAGGGCATGTTCCGCCCGCCAGGGTGAGCGGAACATGCGCCCGGCATGGCAAGGGGCCGCCCCGGTGGGGCGGCCCGCCGGCTTCAGTTCTTCAGCGCCACGGTGAACTCGGCCTCGGTCTTGGCCTTCAC
>CANBXZ010000443.1 GCA_947373495.1 Acetobacteraceae bacterium | reverse complement strand
AATGACACCAGCCATGATCGAGCCCAGCCGCATCCACGCCTGGCATGCGCATATCTACTACGACCCGGCCGACAAGGCGCCGGCCCTGGCGGTGCGCGAGGCCATTGCGCAACGCTGGCCGGAGGCGCGGCTGGGGCGCATGCACGACGTACCTGTCGGCCCGCACCCCAGCGCGATGTTCCAGGTGCTGTTCCCGCCGGCGCTGTTCCCGGAACTCGCGCCGTTCCTGGCGCTGAACCGCCTGGGCCTGACCGTGCTGGTACACCCCGAAAGCGGCCGCCCGAAGGACGACCACCTGAAGCACGCCATGTGGCTGGGCGCCGTGTTGCCGCTGAACGGCGACGTCCTGCCGGAGACCGACTGATGGGGCCGCTGAACGGCATTCGCGTGCTGGACCTCACCGCGGTGCTGATGGGGCCCTACTGCACGCAGATTTTGGCCGACCACGGCGCCGATGTGGTGAAGATCGAGGGCCCCGAGGGCGACACCACGCGCCAGCTGCCGCCCGGCCACAAGCCCGGCATGGGCGGGCTGTTCCTGAACCTCAACCGCGGCAAGCGCGGCCTGGGGCTGGACCTGAAGCAGGCCGCGGGCCGCGCCGTGCTGCTGAAGCTGGCGGCCAGCGCGGATGTCTTCGTCCACGCGCTGCGGTCCGAGGCGATGCAGCGGCTGGGGCTGACCTATGCCGATTTCCGCGCGGTGAACCCGCGCATCATCTACGCCAATGCCTACGGCTTTTCCCGCCGCGGCCCCTATGGCGGGCGCGCGGCGTATGACGACATCATCCAGGCCAGCAGCGGCATCGCCGCCATGCAGGGCCGGCTGACCGGCACGCCGGGCTATGTGGCGAATGTGCTGGCGGACAAGGTCAGCGGCCTGACCGTGCTGTATTCCATCCTGATGGCGCTGCTGCACCGGGAACGCGGCGGGGCCGGCCAGGAAATCGAGGTCGGCATGTTCGAGACCATGTCCGCCTTCGTGCTGGCCGAGCACATCAACGGCGCGGTGTTCGAGCCGCCGCTGACGCCGCCGGTCTATCCGCGCGTGGTCTCGCCGGACCGCAAGCCCTACCAGACGGCCGATGGCTACATCGCGCTGCTGATCTACAACGACAAGCAATTCCGCGCCTTCGCCGAACTGGCCGGCAACCCGGCCTGGACGCAGGACCGGCGCTTCCATGTGCTGGCGACGCGGGCCAAGGCGATCGACGAGTTCTATGCCAACGTCGCCGCCACGCTGGCGACGCAAACCAGCGCCTTCTGGCTGGAAGGCTGCGAGCGGCTTGGCATTCCGGCGGCGAAGATCAACGACACCACGGATTTGCTGACCGACCCGCATCTGAACGCCATTGGCTTCTGGCAAACCCAGCAGACCAAGGAGGGGCCGATGCGTTTTCCGGGCATTCCCACCTGGTTCAGCGAAACCCCGCCCGAAATCCGCGAGGCCGGGCCGGGCCTGGGCGAACACACCGCCCAGGTGCTGGCCGAAGCCGGCTACAGCGCCGCCGAGGTTGCGGCGCTGTTCGAAACCGGCGCCGTCTTCACCAGCCCAGGCAGCGCCGCAGCATAGCTTCCGGCTCGGCGCAGGCGGTGCCGCGCCAGGCGATGTGCTGGTCGGGCCGTACCAGCAGCAGGCCCTGGCCATAAACCTCCGCCAGCCAGGGCTCGCTGGGCGCCAGCACCGTCAGCGGAATGCCCATGCGCCGCGCCGCGCGCAGGATGGCGTCGCTTGGCGCCATGCCCACCGCCAGCAGGGTGAACCAGGGGCCGAGGCGGTCGTACAGTGCGCTGCCATCATCCAGGAACACGCTGGGCAGGCGCACCCCGGGCACGGTGGTGGGGGTGTAGGTGAAGGGATCATCCGGCGCCTCGCCACCATCGCCATGAATCAGCGGTGAGTTGCGGTAGCAATAGCCGTACTCGATGCCCCAACCCTCGTTCTCGGCATTGCCCAGCGCGCCGATGCGGGCGCCGCATTCGGCGCGGGCGGCATCGCCTTCGGGACCCGGGGCGTAGAGGCGCTCGCCATAGTGCAGGTAGAGCTCACCCACCTTCAGCCGCACATCGGTATGGCGCGCGCTGCCGGCGCGGTTGCGCAGGCCGATCGGGTGGCGTTCGCCATGGATGCTCTCCAGCAGCGCCGGGCCGGCCAGGCCCTTCACCGCCGCGGCCAGCTTCCAGGCCACGTCCATGGCGTCGCCGATGCCGGTGTTCATGCCGTAGCCGCCGGTGGGGATGTACTGGTGCGCCGCGTCGCCGGCCAGCCAGACCCGGCCCTGGCCATAGCGTTCCGCCACCAGCAGGTGCGGGGTCCAATGGTTGGCGACCAGGATCTCGTACTGAAAGTCGGTGCCGGCGAAGGCGCGCAGCATGGCGTGCGGGTCCGCGTCCTCCGGCGCCATGCCGGGCGGGAAGCGGCTTTGCAGCGTCCAGGTGTTGACGTCGTCCTGGGCGATGATGGTGCCGAAGCCGGACTGGTAGTGCCAGGCCTGGCCGAAGCGCTGGATCAGCGCCCGGTCGTCGCTGCGGAAATGCGTCATGAAGCGCGGCATCACCGCGGCGGTGCCTTCCAGCTTCACCCCCAGGCCGCGGCGCACATTGCTGGCGCCGCCATCGCAGCCGGCCAGGTATTGGCAGCGTACCTGCTCCACCTCGCCGGTCGCGGTGTGGCGCAGCGTGGCGGTCACGCCCGTCGCATCCTGCTCGAAGCTCTCGAAGCCCACGCCCCAGCGCGCTTCCACCAGCGGTTCCGCCTTGATGGCGGTGGCCAGCACCGGCTCGATCTCCACCTGGGAAACCCGCATCGGGGCTTCGCGCGGCATGCTGCCGTCCTTCGCCGCCAGGATCTTCGCGCGCCACTGGTCCACGCTGTCGTAGTGGAAGCGGTGCAGTTCATGCCCGACCAGGGTGGTGATCCAGGTGACGTCGAAATTATTGGCGCTGGGCACCGCCACGTCGCGCAGTTGCTCCACCACGCCGGCCTTGCGGAACAGCTCCATGCTGCGGGCATTGGTGATGTCCATCTTCGGATGCACCGTGGTGGTGGGGTTGCGCTCCACCAGCATGCAGCGCACGCCGAAGCCGGCCAGGAACTTGGCGAGGGTCATGCCCACCGGGCCGCCGCCCGCAATCAACACCGGTACCGTCTGCATGGCCGAGCCCTCCGTCGTCCGCAGTTTCCGCCTTGTCGCGCCAACCGCAAGGGGGCAACTCTGCCGCCGTTCAAGGAGGAAATGGCAATGCGAAGCAGGCGCGAATTCATGGCCGCCGGCGCGGCCCTGATGGCGACCCCGATGGCGGTGCCCGCAATGGCCCAGGGGGCCTGGCCGGAACGCCCGGTTTCGGTGGTGA
>CANBXZ010000442.1 GCA_947373495.1 Acetobacteraceae bacterium | reverse complement strand
ACAACACCGCGCCCACCGCCAGCGCCACCAGCGCCATCTGCCCCGCCACCAGCAGGAAGGCGAGTTGCCAGTCCTCCGTCGCGCCCACCAGCGCGGCGAAGCCAGCCGGGCCCACGGTGTAGCCGCAGAAGATCACCAGCGTGCAGCCGCTGGTCGCATCCGAAATGCGAGCCGGCGGCACCAGCCGCGCCACTTCCGCCAGTGTCAGCCCGTTCCAGCTGGCGCCCAGCATGCCGCACAGCCCGGCCAGCGCCAGCACCGCGCCCAGGCTGGCGCCGGCCGGCAGCAGCGCCAGCCCGGCCAGCGCCGCGGCGGCCAGGAAGCCCTGCACCACCAGGTTGCGCATGGTGTTGCCGGTGCGGTCCGCCACCATGGCCAGCAGAATGCGCGCCACCATGCCGCAGCCCTGCATGGTGGCGAAGGCGCCACCGGCGGCTGCCAGCGAAAGCCCGCGCTGGTCCACCAGCCAGGAAACGCTGAAGGTGAACAGGCAGCCCTGCACCACGGCGAAGGCCACGCCCAGCAGCGTCAGCGGCCACAGCAACGGGTCCAGCCGCAGCGCCCGGAACGGGGCCGCCAGGTTGGCCCGGCCGAAGATGGCGCCCAGCCGAATGGCGGTATTGGGCTCGCGTTCCGTGTCCAACTGCGCCCGCAGCGGCTGAATGGCCCAGGCCGCCAGCAGCGCGATGGCCACCCCCAGCAGCATCGCCGCCTGCCAGCCGCCCCAGCTTGCCGCCCACGGCGCCAGCAAGCCCGCCGCGCCGCCGCCCAGCAGCGCGCCGGACTGCTTGACCGAAAAGATCAGCGTGCGATGCCCGGGCGGCGCCGTGGCGGCCAGGATGCGGCTGCCCGCCGGCGCCGAGGGCCCATAGCCCGCGCCCAGCAGCAGGGAAGCCAGCAGCAGCGCCGGCAGCGCCCCGAGCATGGCCAGCAGCAGCCCCAGCGCCGAAATCGCCGCCCCGGCCTGCAGCGCCCGCACCGGGCCGAAGCGCGCCAGCAGCGGCCCACCGCACAGCAGCACCACCACCGTGCCGGCCGCGACCAGGCCGTTCAGCAGGCCGATGGCTTCCGGCCGCAGCCCGGCGCTGGCGGTCAGCAGCGGCGCCACCACCGGGATGGTCTGGCTGAGATAGCTGGCCACGGCCTGCATCAGCAGCGTGGCGCCCAGCGCGGCCACCCAGGCGGGAAAGGTTTTCACTGGGTGATGTTAGAGCGTGATCGCCTGAGGTGAAATCACCGAAAGGCGTGAATCACGCGACAGGCCAGGCTGGCTGGTGATCGCCTGAGGTGCGTTCCCCGAAAGGCGTGAATCGCGCGGCATCTCAACGGCCTGGATCGTGCTCGCTGGCTGCCGTGGTGGCGGGCACCATCCTGGCCCGACAACGCCGGCTTGCCATCCGCCGCCGCTGCGGCGAAACATCGGCTCAAAGCATATGGAGGCAACGGCATGGCACGCATCGGCTTTATCGGTCTCGGCATGATGGGCTTGCCCATGGCGCGCAACCTGCTGCGCCGCGGCAACAGCCTGCTGGCCTGCGACAGCAGCGCCGCCGCCCGCGACGCCCTGCTGGAAGGCGCCCCCGCCGGCGCCGTGGCCTTCGCCGCCACCCCGGCCGAACTGGCCGCCGGCGTGGAACTGGTGGTGCTGATGCTGCCCGACAGCAAGATCGTCTCGGCGGTGATGGAAGGCGAGGGCGGCCTGCTCGGCGCGCTGCGGCCGGGGCACCTGGTCATCGACATGGGTAGCAGCCTGCCCGGCGAAACCCGCCGGCTGGCGCCGCTGGTGGCGGCCAAGGGCGCCAACCTGGCGGATGCACCGGTTTCCGGCGGCGTGGCCAAGGCCAGGACCGGCACGCTGGCCATCATGTTCGGCGGCGACGACGCCGCCTGGGCGCGGGCCGAGCCGGTGCTGGGCTGCGTGGGGGAGGCGTTGATCCGCTGCGGCAGCATCGGCGCCGGCCACGCGATGAAGGCGCTGAACAACTTCGTCTATGGCGCCGGGCTGCTGGCCGCGGCGGAAGCCTTCCGCATGGGCGAGAAACTCGGCCTCGACCTCAACATCCTGGCCGAGGTGATGAACGCCAGTTCCGGCCGCAACGTCGCCACCGAAAGCAAGGCCCAGGCAATGATCCAGGGCACCTATCCGGTTGGCTTCCAGATCGGCCTGATGCGCAAGGACCTGGCCACCGCCGCCGCCATCGCCGCCGAAACCGGCGAGCCGGCCCGCGCCCTGACCACGGCGCTGGAGCTGTACAACCAGGCCGTGGATGCGCTGGGGCCGCGCGTCGATACCACCGAAATCCACCGTTACCTCGGGATGAAGAAGTGATGCTGACCCGTCGCGCGGCCCTGGCCGCCCCGCTGCTGCTGCCCGCCCTGGCCCGCGCCCAGGCGCCCTGGCCGGACCGGCCGATCCGCATCGTCATCGCCTTTCCCGCCGGCAGCGTGACCGACACGCTGCACCGCCACCTGGCGGAACCGCTGTCGCGTGAACTGGGCGTGCCGGTTGTCATCGACAACCGCCCGGGCGGCAATGGCGCCGTGGGCACCGAGGCCGGCGCCCGCGCCGCCGCCGATGGCCATACCTGGACCGTGCTGAGCGTGACCAATGGCGCGCTGAACACCTACACCATCCGCCGGCTGACCTACGACCCGCTGCGCGACTTCGCGCCCATCGGCCGGGTGGCGGACAACCCCTATGTGCTGGCGGTGAAGCACGACCACCCGGCCAAGGACCTGGCCGGGCTGATCGAGATGGCCAAGCGCGAGCCGGGCAAGCTGACCTACAGCATCGGCAATTCCAGCAGCCACATCGCCTCCGCCACGCTGGCGCGCATGGCCGGGGTGGAGATGACCGCGATTCCCTATCGCGGCGGGCCGGAGGCGCTGACCGATGTGATCGCCGGCCGCATCGACAGCACCTTCACCGACATTCCCGCCGGGCTGGCCCAGGCGCGGGACGGCAAGGTGCGGCTGCTGGCCACCACCTTCCCGACCGAATTCGCGCTGACGCCGGGTATTCCGCCGGTTTCGGCGACGCTGCCGGGCTATGGGCTGGTGTTCTGGTTCGGCATCAGCGTGCCGGCGGCCACCCCGGCGCCGATCATCGCCCGCGCCAATGCGGCGCTGAACAAGGTACTGGTCGACCCGGCGGTGACGCCGCGGCTGGCCCAGCTTGGCTATGTGCCGGCGCCCGGCAAGCCGGAAGCCTTCACCGAACTGCTGCGCCGGGAAATCCCCTACCTGAGCAACCTGGCGCGGGATTCCGGCATCGAGCAGCAGTAGCGCGCGGCGCCGCCCGCGTGGGGTCACGCGGGCGGCGTTGCCTTGGCCCGGCTGCTGGCCCGGCGCCAGGCCGGGTTGGGCTCAGTCG
>CANBXZ010000441.1 GCA_947373495.1 Acetobacteraceae bacterium | reverse complement strand
GCCCGCGCGCGACGGCCTTGGTGAACATCTTGTAGCACACCTCCACATCGGTCAGCCGCTGGCGGTAGAGCAGGCTAAAGATCCGCGACAGCAGCATGTTGCCAAAATACTGCCGCCGATAGGGAAAACGCCCGACCTGGCCCTGGAAGCGCGACCCGTAGACGACATCGGCGATGTTGCGCTCCGCAATCATCTCGTACATCGCGGCCCAGTCGGACGGGTCGTATTCCAGGTCACCGTCCTGGATGACGATCACCTCGCCGCGGGCTGCCGCAAGCCCGGTCCGCAGGCCGGCACCCTTGCCCTTGTTGCCGGCATGGAAGCAGGACCGGATCGTCAGGCCAGCCTGGTCTCCCGCCCCGTCACAGGCAAGGTCGTCACAGGCAAGGTCGCCATGGGAATCAAGCCGCAACGCCGAGCCAACGCGCAGGCCATCCGGCACATTCGCCCGGATCCATTCCCGCGTGCCGTCGGTGGAGCCATCATCGACCACGATGACCTCCTTGCTGACCCCGGGCAGCGCCCTGGCAACGGCGACCAGGATGCGTGGCAGGGTCCCGACTTCGTTGAACACCGGCACGATGACGGAGAGCTGGACGGGTTGCTCGCCTACCATGGTGGAATGGTCGCCAGCATCACGATGCCGATGATCGCATGCAGGCGCCGGTAGAAGGTCTGCAACCCGCGCAGCCCCTCGAAGGTCAGGCCGGCGCGGAGCACCCGCAGCGCCGCCAGCAGGTGCAGCGGCAGCGCCGCGCCGGCGACCAGCGTCAGCACATGCGGCACCAGGCCCAGCAGCGCGAGCGTCGCCAGCAGCACATAGGCGAGGCTGAACAGCACCAGGCTGGCGAGGAAGCAGCGCCGCTTGCCGAAGGCCACGGCGTTGGTGCGGATATTGTTGTGGCAGTCGCCATCATGGTCGCGCGCTTCATGCGTGAAGTGCCCGGCGGTGAAGACCAGGCCGAAGAAGCCCCCGATCGCCACCGCTTGCCACGAGAGGGCGGCGAAGGCGGCGTAGCCCAGCAGGAAGTGCAGCACACCGCCCACCAGATGCAGCGCCGAGTTGAACAGCGGGATGCCCTTCCCGCCAATTCCGGGCAGCGAATAAAGCGCGCTCAGCACCGCGATGAGCCCGCCGATGACACCAGCGCCGAGGCTGAGCAAACCGAGCAGGCCGAGCCCGACGAGCAGCAGCACCAGTGCGAGCACCCCCATCTCGCGGGCCTTCGCCCCCTTGGCCGTGAAGGTCCAGGCCGCGCGCCGAGGGTCCTGGCTGTCGGTCGCGATGCCGGCCCAGTCGTTCAGCACGAAGACATGCCCGACCAGGCACAGATTGCCCGCAACCAGCACCGCCAGCGCCACCAGCCCCGCCAGGTCGAACTTGCCGATGGAGCACAAGGCGCCAACCACGGGCGCCCCCTGCAGCACCGCGACCTCGTCCAGGCGAATGCAGGCCAGCGGCCGCAGCAGGGGCGATGCCAGCCAGCGCCATCGCGGCATCGCGAAGTTCATCCTCGTCACCCGCACTCCCCGGCCGCATCGCGCGCCGCGCAACCGGCCTGCACACCCAGCCGTTGCCATTCGTGATGCAGTCGCAACCACAGCGCGTAGCCAAGGTCTTCCGACCAGTAGAAGCGCCGGACGCTGGCCGTCAGGTCATTGTGGTAGAGCAGCGGCGGCGCCTGCTGCAGCACCCTGAAATCCTGCGCCGCAATCTCCCGCAGCAGGGCGCTGGTGCTGGCCCGGGCGTCCGGCCCCGCCGCACCCAGCCCGATCAGCCGCAGTTGCTCGGCGGCCCGCACCCAAGGCCCCTGCCCTGGCACGCTGGTCTGCAGCCGAGACGCCGGCACGGCCAGAGGGCAACCCGCCCGCCGCACATCCTCCAGCCGCAGGATAACCATCGGCGGCGCGGCCGAATAATACACCCAAACATCTTCATCCCCGCCGCGGGGCAGCAGCGCCGCGCACAGCGCGCGGGCCGCCGGCGGGTCTGCCTGCGCCAACCACATCAGCACATGCATCTGGATGCCGATGTCGGCGGGGTTCGGGTCTTGCCCCGGGTCCAGGCAGCGAAAGTCGGCACGCTCCGCCAGCCAGGTCCGGTACAGCCCATCGGCGCGGCGGTAGCGGCCCAAGGTCTCCAGGGCTGCCGCCAGCCGGGCCGGGCCTTCGCCGGGCGCCACACGCCACACCAGGGCGGTGTCATCGGCATCCGGCGTGATGGCGCAGCCCAGCGTGCCGATGGTGAGCGCATCGGGCCGGCCATGGTAGCGCACCAGGCCGTCCGCCTCGATCTGGCGGCTCAGGAAGGCGCGTGCGCGGGCCAGCATATCGGCCAGCGGCAGGCTTGCCGCCGCCGGCTCGGCGATGTCGAGCATGATGGCATTCAGATAGGTGTTCAACTCCGGCTGCGGCTGCTCGAACGCGGTGCCGCTGGTGAAGGCGGTCAGCCAATAGCCCGGGGCCTGCTGGTGCTGGGCCAGCCTTTCCACCGCCAGTCGGGCGGCACGCGCCAACAGCCTTTCCTGCTGCTGTTCCGGGCTGTCGGCCGGCAGTTCGAAGAAGCGTTGCCGCAGCAGGCGCGGCTCGGCGCCCGGGTCGGTGCGGACCAGGGCGGTGATCTGGTGCCGCCCGGCGGCGAAGGGCTCGGCCGGGAAGCGCATGCGCCAGCCGGCCGGGCTCGCCTCGCCCAGCGTCTGCACCACATCCGGCCGGGTGAAGAAGCCGCCGGTCCCCGCCACGATGCGCCCGTCGACAAAGATCGAAACATCCGTCGGCGTGCGCGAATCAACCAGCGCCCAGCCGGCCACGTCGATCTCGCGCCGAATGCCCTCGGCGCCATCCGCACCCGTGGTGGCAACGTCCACCACCTCGACCAGGTCGATGCTGCCGCGCACCCGGCGCAACAGGTCGGAAGGGGCTGGCGGATGGGCCAGTTCGGCGATGAAGGCGGCGTTCTGCCAGCGCCACAGCGGGCGCATCCGTTCGCTGCCGCTGACCTGCATCATCGCCGTATCCGCGGTGCCGGTGTACCAGAAGGCCCCGATCGCCTGGATGACGATGGCCACCGCGCAGGCGGCGCCGAACAACACCCGCCCCGGCCGCGCCAGCCCGGCCAGGATCGGCGGCAGCATCCACACCAGCAGCGGCAGCATGTCGGTGAACCATCGCGGCCCCCAGGAAACGCCCTGCCGCCAGTCCACCAGGGCGTAGAGGCTGATCTGCACCAGCATGGCCGCAGCCAGTGCCAGGGTCAGGCCGCGCGTCGCCCGCTCCCGCAATGCCAGCAGGAACAGCGCCGGCACGAACAGCAGGAAGGGCGAGAACACGAACACCCCGCGCGTCGGGCTGAACAGCAGCCCGGCGATGCCTTCCAGCACAT
>CANBXZ010000440.1 GCA_947373495.1 Acetobacteraceae bacterium | reverse complement strand
GTGTCCAGCACGTTGTCACTGCCATCCCGCAGCACCAACTTGAGTGTGCCTTCGAAGTCGCCCACGTCGGTCGCATAGAAGCCAAATGCCGAAATGTCGGCGTTGAAGGTCATCTTGAATGACGACGTGACATCGGTGCCTGTGGCCGCCTGGATACGCAGGTATTGCGAACCGCCAGTCGTCGTGTTGAATCGGCCGCTTTCGGCCGCACTTTTCAAGGTGCCGCTGCCGGCAACAATGGTTGCATTGACACTACCGAAAGTGGCGACTACAGGCAGGCCATCGGCCACCACCACACCTTCCGATTGCTCGAAGCCGAAAGTCATGAAGGAACCGCCATTGAAGCGGTTGCTGAGCGCTTGCTGCGCCAAGTAGGATTGGGATGTGGGTAGAACCTGACCGCCTGGGTTCGAGTCAAAACCCGTCGAGACAAAGGCGGGCGTTGCCTGAGCCAACCCCGTGCCGAGCGAGGCCAACACCACAGCAGACAGTATTTTTTTGGTGAACATCAAGCAACCCCTACAGATAAGCAATTGAAAATTATTTAGCAAACATTGGGCCAGGAGCGATTTTTCTTGCTCTGACAAGCACTTAGCCAAGATTCTGGGTCAGGGTCGGTGCTGAAGGTGTAAAGCCCGTCGACATTGCTGAATGTGTTTTCCCCAAGCGTCCGGCGCCTCTCGACATCAGTCGCAGACGCAGGTCATCACCCAACGGAGTCGCCTCGTACCAGGCAAAACGCTCAGCGTCTGCCAAGTCCTGCAACGCGGCGGTTTGTATCAACGGCAAGCCGGGGCCCAGGAAAATCGGGGCCAGGTACAGCACAAATTCGTCAACCAGTCCCGCCTGCAACAGGCTGCCTATGACCTGCGGGCCGGCTTCCACGTGCAGTTCATTGACGCCTCGGGCCGCCAGTCGCTCCAGCAGGCCTTGCAGTCCGGCAGCCGAGCGCGCTGGTGCACCCTCCCAGACTTCCGCCCCTCGCGCGCGCAACGCGGCCGCCCGTTCGGGTTGCCCGCAAGTGGCAACGATGAGCACGGCACCCTGGGCCTCGAAGAGCGCAGCGTCGACCGGCGTGCGGGCCGAGGAGTCCAGCACGACGCGCAAGGGTTGCCGGGCCGTGGTCACAGCCCGAACATCCAGCCGCGGGTTGTCGGCCAGCACGGTGCCGATGCCGGTCAGAACCGCCGAGGCTCGACGCCGCCACGCATGGCCATCGGCACGTGCTGCCTCGCCCGTGATCCACTTGGAACGGCCGTCCGGCAGACCCAGCTTGCCGTCAGCGCTGGCCGCTGCTTTCACCCGCACCCAGGGTCGCCCACGTTCGACGCGCGAAAAAAACCCGATGTTGATCTCTCGGGCAGCCGCAACGATGTCGGCTTCGTCGACCAGGTCCACGCGCATGCCAGCCGCTCGCATTCGGGCCAGGCCCTGCCCGGCGACGGCTGGAAAGGGGTCGGGAACAGCCACCACGCAGCGCGCCAGGCCGGCTTCGATCAGCGCATCACAGCAAGGCGGCGTGCGACCCTGGTGGGCGCAAGGCTCCAGGGTTACCCAGGCGGTCGCGCCCTGCAATTCGTGACCCGCTGCTTTTGCAGATCGCAGCGCCATCACCTCGGCATGGGCAGATCCGGCGGCCTGCGTCGCCCCGGCGCCTAGCACCCGCCCATCTTCATGCCCCAGCACGCAGCCGACACGCGGGTTGGGGTCGGTCAGACCATAAGAGCCCCGAGCCAGCTCAAGGGCCTCGCGCAGCCTTGCGCGGTCAAGCTCGTTGAGTGCCATGGGTCTGTCGGGGTGGCTCTGGGTTCACGTCGGCTGGTGGGCCCAGGTGCGCGGTGTGCTGGTGGTCGGGCAGGTGTAGCTGGCACTGCCGTTACCGGCTTTGATGATCAGGAAGTTCTGGCTGATGGTGGCGACGCTGACATTGGTGTACGACGCAGCCGCTTGGTAGCGGCACACCTTGTACAGGCTGCTGCTGAAGTCCCCGTTGCTGGTGGCCAAGGGCAGCGGCAAGCCGAAGACCAACTGCCCCGTCCATGTGGTGGCTGCGCCCACCAAGGGCACCGCACAGTAGTAGCTGATCTGGGTATCCACCACCGGCAGTTGGAAGCAGCTTCGGTTCTGGATCGAAGCGTCTGCCAGGGTCTGTTGCAAAACCAGGCCCAAGGTCGGGAACCCCACCCCGCTGGGGTTGGCCACATTCGCGGACAAGGAAGGGTCATCGGGCGTGTACCGGATGGCACCGCTGAGCAACAAGGCCTTGTCGGTTCCGCACACCGGTGCGCTGCCCGCCACTTGAAGGTCTTGGCTGGTGGTGCCCGTGGTCGTGCACAGGGTGATGATGCCGGTCAAGTTGTTGAACACCCAGGCGATGCGGCTTGCATCGGTCTGGCCCGGCGGCACGAAGCCAGAGCGCCCACCGGACAGGGTCACCGCCGAGTTGGGGATGCCGCGCAGCCGGGCCATGGGCAGGACGATGGGGTCCGGGTTGGCCGCCAGCACGGTAGATGCGGTAACCGCCGGGTCCAGCCCCACGATCATGGAAGGCAGGCGCACGCTTTGGGTCTGGCCGGATCGGTCTTGCCACTCGACGTCTACGATGAGCGTGCGGCGCTGTGGCGTCACCGTATTCACCACATCGGCTGGCACATTCACTTGGCGCTTGAGCACATAAGTGGCGTTGGCGCCCCCAACCGAGACGCTGGATTGGGACACGATATCGGCATAGGCCGTCCGGTCGACCGTCGTATTCATGACGGTAAAACCCCGCCATTCCTCCATCGCATCCTGGGCGATGCGCACCGCCTCGGCCCGCTGGCGTGCCAAGTCGCCATTGGCGCGCAGGGTGGACTGCATCCCGACGACAGCCAACATCCCAAAGGCCATCACCCCCAGGGCGACCAGCGCCTCAACCAGTGAGATGCCGCGCTGGCGAAGGGTGTTGAGGCGATACCGCGGCACCATCAAGAGTCTGCCCAATCTTTCCACGAACCCGGCACCCGGATGAAGGTGCCCTGGCCAACCCGCAGCGCTTTGAGAACGGCCGCGTTGTAGGTCACCGAGGCGGTGAAACTGGCGCCCGCCATTTGCAGCGAGCCTTCACCCACCGCAGCGCCGACGATGCTGGACGCTCCTGCTGCCGTCCAGAGCCACGTTGATTTGCGCCCGTAAAGCAGGCCCGTGAAGGCTGCACCCGAGTTGATGGCGACGTCACCTTCCACGATGAGCAGGGCCGGCTGGGATGTGCTGCCGACCACCCCATCCAGCGTGAATGTGCCGCCTGTGCCTTTCAGCCACACTGGACGACCGGGGTTGAGCGTCAGCGCTCTGCGCACCTGGTTTGAGTCACAGCCGCCGCTGCAATCGATCACCGGCAACCCAGGCTGCTTGG
>CANBXZ010000439.1 GCA_947373495.1 Acetobacteraceae bacterium | reverse complement strand
GTCAGCCCGTGGCGCCGGTTTTCCTTGCTGGAGGGCGAGGTGCGGAACAGCCCGATCATGTACATCGCCCGGTGCGCGCCCGAGGTCCACACCTTGCGGCCATTGATGAGCCAGCCGCCCTGCACCTGCGTCGCCTTGGTCGAGGCGGCGAACACGTCCGAGCCCGAATTGGGTTCCGACAGGCCGATGCAGAAGGAAGCCTCGCCGCGGATGATCTTCGGGATGATGTCGCGGCGCACGCTGTCGCTGCCGTAGCGCAGGATCACCGGGCCGCTCTGGCGGTCCGCCACCCAGTGGAAACGCACCGGCGCCTTGTGGGCGAGGAATTCCTCCACCACCACATAGCGTTCCAGATGGGTGCGGCCGTGGCCGCCCTGTTCCTTCGGCCAGGTCATGCCCAGCCAGCCGCGTTCGCCAACGCGGCGGCTGAATTCGGGCGAATAGCCGTGCTCGGGGTGGGCGACATGCGGGGAGAAGGTGCCGCGGGCGATTTCCTCCCGCAGGAAGGCGCGCACTTCCTGGCGCAGCGCCTCCGCTTCGGGGGGCAGGCGCGCGGGGTCGAAGCGGAAGCTGAAGCTCATGGCCGGGGCCTAGGCGCCACGGAAGGCGGGCAGCCGGCGTTCCGCCATGGCCTTGACGCCTTCCTTGAAATCCTCGGTCTGGCGCAGCCATTCCTGCTCCACCAACTCGCGCTCGGTGGCGCGTTCCACCGCATCCGCCAGGCCCCAGCGCATGGTCTCGCGGGTGGAGAGCACGGCCAGCGGGGCGGAGCCGGCGATCTCGGCGGCCAGTGCCTCGGCGGCGCTGCGCACCTCGGCCAGCGGCACCAGCATGTCGGCCAGGCCCAGGCGCACCGCTTCCTCACCCGCCACGCGGCGGCCGGTGTAGAACAGCAGCGCGGCCTGCTGCTGGCCCACCAGGCGCGGCAGCGTGGCGGTCAGGCCGAAGCCGGGGTGGAAGCCGAGCCGGGTGAAGTTGGCGCTGAAGCGGCCCTCGGCGCAGGTGACGCGGAAGTCCGCCATGCAGGCCAGGCCCAGCCCGCCGCCCACCGCGGCGCCCTGCACCGCGGCGATGATGGGCTTGCGCACACGGAACAGCCGCACCGCTTCCTTGTACAGATGCCGCACCGGCCCCTTGGCGCCACCAGAGGACTCGCCGGTGTTGCGGCGGGAGAAATCGGCCCCGGCGCAGAACGCCTTGCCCTGCGCCGCCAGCACCACGGCGCGCACCGCCGGGTCGCGGTCGGCGGCTTCGCAGGCGGTGGCGATCTCCTCGATCAGCACGATGTCGAAGAAGTTGTTCGGCGGCCGCTGGATTTCCACGGTCATCACCGGGCCGTTGGTGGTGACGCCGATGGCGGTGAAGGTCATGGCATGCTCGCTAGGTGGAAGGTGGCGGTGGGAGATGGGCCCCGGGCGTGGCCCGGGCGCTGGTCCTGGCTCCGGCCCGCGGGCGGCGCGGCACGCCGCCAGGGCAGCGGCACGACAGTGCTGGAAAAGCCCGCGCGTGGCCGGCCTGGGCGGCCATGGCCAGCCCCTTGCTTCGCGGCCATGCGGCACGCTCCTCCTTGATTGCTGGAGGCAGGCTAGCGCCGGCATGGCCGGCTGCGAAGCGTCTAACGCGCCCTGCCGGGGCGCGCGGGCCGGCTCAATTGCGGCCGGCGCGGTTCAGGTCAGGCCGGCTCAGTTGAGGATCAGGCGCGCGATGCTGAAGGAAGCCCGCAGCGGTACGAACATCTGCGCCAGTTGCAACAGCGCCAGCATCGCCAGCGGGTAGAACAGCGCCGGACGCGCCGCTTCCTGGCGCAGCAGCAGGGCGGCGCAGGTTGCGGTCTGCGGCAGCCGCAGGGTCAGCATCACGCAGCCCGCGCCCAGCGCGGCGCCCACCACGATGTCGCTGAGGAAGTGGTAGCCCAGCAGCAGGCGCGGAAACCAGATTCCAACCACCACGAACACCAGCGCCACCCAGCCCACCCGCCGCCCCAGCGCGAAGGCCAGCACCACCAGCGCGCCGAACAGCATGCCGTGGTCGCTGGGGAAGGAGGTCCAGCCACTCAACGCCTCGGGGCTCACGCCCGGGGGCGTGGCCAGGGCCAGGCTGGGGTTGTGCAGCGGGCGGGCGCGGAAGGGCAGCAGCGCCGGCAGAATGCGGCCCAGCACCATGGCCAGCAGCACGCCCATCGAGGCGCGCAGCACCAGCGGGCGCGTCGCCTCCCGCGGCGGGTGGTGCCAGGCGGCGACGACCAGCAGCACGAAGCCCAGCGTCTTGAAGGTATCCGCCCCGGCGGCAAAGGCGGCCAGCCGGGAAAGCCCCGGCATGGCCAGCGCCAGGCCGTTCAGGGCCGTGCTGCAGGACCAGTCCATGGCCTGGATATCAAGCATGATGCTGCTCATGGGTGAGCCTTCTGCGGGAAGCCAACAGGGAGAATGGCCTTGATGTCAGCAGGTGCCATGCCATGCAGCGCGCCTTGCGAAACGCGAAACCCGGGCCGCACCGAACCGGCGGCAGCGCCCCCGGAAGGCCGAGGCGCAACCCGGCATGAGACCACAGGATGGAACGTAGGGGCCCGATGCATGCCTGAACGCCTGAAATGCCCGGCCTGCCCCGAGTGAGCCGCCGCCGGCACAAAACCGAGGAAAACCGTGCTTTTCCGGCAGCTTCGTGCAGCTGTAGGTAGCATCGGCCCGCCCACCATGTCCACGCTGGCGGGAGACCACTGGCCTGCCATCGGCCCCTCGCCTGATGGCGAAGCAGGGCGCCACGCTGCAATGTTTCCGGCCGGGCCGGCGGCTACGACCTGCCCGTCGTGGCATCACCAGGGCCAGCGCAGGTGCTGCCGCCTCCAGGCGCTGGCCGTTCGAGCCGTGTTCGGCCAACGCCCCGGCAATTCGTCTTGTTCAATTCCAGAACAATCTGGAAACTCGTTCGTCAGGGCGGGCTGGCCGCGTTCGCGATTCTGTTATTTCACGTTTGCTTCGCCGCAATCTGCGCCGTAGCATCGCTGCAGACACGAAAAGGCTGGCTTGGGGCGAGGCTTCCACTGCAAGCCCGGACCGCAGAGCCCGTCGCCAGGCTGCTGATTGTGGCCGCCAAAACAATCGGCTGTCACAAATACAACATCGCCGCCGTGCAGGATTGCGTCGCGCCAAACAAACACCCCGGCGCATATATCGTCCAAGAACCAGAGACGAGGAGAGAAACAAGATGAGAGCATCACCTTGGCTCAAAGTATACGGCATGGCGTTTGGGCTATGCCTCACCACCGCCCTTGCCATGCCAGCCGGAACCGCCACGGCGCAGCCGGCTGCCGCTGGCCCCGCGGCGGCGGGTGCGCCCAACCTCCGGGTGCAGAAATCCTGCAACGACGCCCCGAACCTCGGGCTGAACATGGTGA
>CANBXZ010000438.1 GCA_947373495.1 Acetobacteraceae bacterium | reverse complement strand
TGCGCCGCCAGCTTGCAGTAGGGTCGGTAGCGCGGCATGTCGCTGTCGCCGGTGCCCCAGGCCATGGGGTGTTCGGGATTCAGCCAGATCACCTGCTTGGCCCGGTCGGCAATGTCCCGCAGCAGGTCGGACCGCGCCTCGGTGCGGTTGCCGCGGGCGTCGCCGAGGATCAGCACCGTGGTCTGGTGGTTCAGGTCGCGCATTGCCAGCCGGTCGAAATCCTCCAGGCTGGCGCCGTAGTTGCTGCTGCCGAAGCCTACCTGCACCATGATCTCGGCACCGGCCTGCTCGATCGGCAACTGGTTCAGGATCTCCGTCACCTCGATGCAGCGGTTGCTGAAGGCGAAGGCACGCAGGCCCGACAGCGCCTCGTTCAGGCTCCACAGGAACAGCAGCAGGAATTGCGCCACGGCGGCGACGCTGCCGGAGACGTCGCACAGCACCATCAGCCGCGGCTTTTCCACCTTCCGCGTCTTCCAGATGGTGCGGAACGGAATGCCGCCCCAGGGCATGTTCCGCCGCAGCGTACGCCGGGCGTCCAGCATGCCCCGCCGGGCGTGCTTGCGCGGGCGGGCGTAGCGCGCCGCCAGCCGCCGGGCCATGGCCCGCACCAGCATCCGCATCCGCTCCACGTCGCGGCGGTCCAGGCTGGAAAGCCGGGCGCGGCGCAGCATTTCCTCGCGGTACTGCTCGGTTTCGCCACGGGCAAACAGTTGCAGGTTGCGCTCCACCAGCGCCCGCGCCTCGCCCCGCAGCCAGTCCCGCCCCTGGCGCAATTGCTGCGCCGCCGGGCCACCCCGGGCGATCTCGCGGTCCAGTTCCTGTAGCCCCATGCGTTCCAGCATGCGGCGGGCGAACAGGTTCACCTGGGTGAAGACGCGAATGTTGCTGACGCCGGTTTCCTCCGCCGCCCGTTCCATCCGCGCCGCCAATTCAGCCAGGTCGGCATTGCGCAGCATGTTGCCCAGCGCGCTGCCACCGCCCTGGGGTTCGCCGGCGCCAGCGGTGGCCGGTTGCTGCTCAGCCGCATCCTCGCTCGGCGCCTGGGCTTCCGGCGGGGGCGGTGCCTCGGCCCCGCGCAGGTCGGAGCGGGTGAAGAACAGGTCGAAGCATTCGGCCAGCTTGGCCTTTTCCTCCGCCGTCTTGGCCAGCACCAGGCCCAGGCCGTCCCGCAGCGCCGCCCGGTCTTCCCAGCCCAGCGCATTCATCGCCTCGATGGCGTCGATGCTCTCGGCCGGGGAGATGCGGATGCCGGTGCCGCGCGCCGCCCGGACGAAGTCGAGCAGAACCGCACTCACATCGGCTGGCCGAAATTGGGCAGGCTGGCGTCGGTCTTCGCCTTGTCCACCATGGCCAGGATCTGCGGCACCACCGCGGCGATATCCACCTCGTACTTCAGCAGCACGTTCAGCGTATCCCGCACGATCTGCACATCCAGTTCGCGCGCATGCAGCAGCACCAGCACGCGGGCCCAGTCGATCGTCTCGGAAACGCTGGGCAGCTTCTTCAGTTCAAGCTGGCGCAGCGCCTGCACGAAGGCCACCAGTTGGCGGCGCAGGCCTTCCTCGGCCTCCGGCGCGCGGGTGGCCAGGATGCGGGCTTCCAGCTTCGGTTCCGGGAAGCCGATATGCAGGTGCAGGCAGCGCCGCTTCAGCGCGTCGCCCAGGTCGCGCAGGTTGTTGCTGGTCAGGATGGTCAGCGGCGGCACCGGCGCCACGATGGTGCCCAACTCCGGGATGCTGACCTGGAAATCGCTCAGCACTTCCAGCAGGAAGGCTTCGAACTCCTGGTCCGCCTTGTCCACCTCATCCACCAGCAGAACCGCGCCCTGCGGCTGCTGCAACGCCTTCAGCAGCGGGCGCGGTTCGAGGAATTGTTCGGAATAGAAAATGTCGCCCACGCCATGCAGCTTGGCCAGGGCGCCTTCCAGCCCCTCGCCCTCGCCCAGCATCGGCGCCAGCTTGTCCTTCAGGATTTGGGTGTAGAGCAGTTGCTTGCCGTACTTCCATTCGTACAGCGCCTTGCTCTCATCCAGGCCCTCGTAGCACTGCATGCGAATGAGCGGCAGGCCGAGCCATTGCGCCGCGGCCTTGGCCAGTTCGGTCTTGCCGACGCCGGCCGGGCCTTCCACCAGAATGGGCTTGTTCAGCCGCTGCGCCAGGAACAAGGCGGTCGCGATCTGCCGGCTGGCAATGTAGCCGAAATTGTCGAGACCCGTTTCCACCGCCTCGATACTCGTGACAAGGCGCGCACCGCCGTCCATTCTCTCGTTTCCCTGACCCATGCTTGGCGGCCAATGTGCCCGCCCGGGCAGCGAAGCGAAAGGGGGGTTGCGCGGGTTGTACGCCGGCGGCGGCCGGGGCTTCAGCCGTTCAGCGTACCGAAACCAGCAACACCGGGGTGATGCTCTGCACCCGCATGCCGTCGGTCCGCACCGTGGCGTCGATGCGGGCAACGCGGCGATTGGGCATCATGCGGTTGTAGACGCAGTCGTAGCTGGTCACCTGGCGGTAGTCCGCGCGGCATTCGAAGCCGGAGCGTTGCAGCCGGTTGATCAGCGGCACCAGGTCGGTGCCGGCCGGGTGCTGCTGGTTCAGGTCCCGGGCCAGCGCCTCGGTGCCGGCGCGGGAGCCGAGGTTGACGTAGACATCGAACTCGGCCGGCGGCGAGGGGCTGCCCAGCATGCCGGTGAACGACGCCACCACGCCGATGATGACGCCGACAATGGCCATGAAGCTGAACGCCAACCAGGCGGAACGCAGGTTTTCCGGCCGGAAGGACTGCCATAGGGACAGGTTCATGGTGCGCGTTTCATGGCGGGGTTCCGCAGCGTTGCCAACGCATTGTCGCGACAGGATATGGCCAGTTCCATAACGACGCCAGCGGCGAGTTGCGGCGCGGCGGCCGCGGGGCCATGCTGCCGCTCAAATACTCCGAGGAAGGAAGTGGCTCATGCATGACGTGGTGATCCGCGGCGGCACCATCGTGGATGGTACCGGCGCCCCCGCCTTCACCGGCGACATCGCCATCGATGGCGACCGCCTGGTGCAGGTGGGCGGCAAGGCCGGCCCCGGCCGGCGCGAGGTGAAGGCCGAAGGCCGGCTGGTCACCCCGGGCTGGGTGGACGTGCATACCCACTACGACGGCCAGGCCACCTGGGACCCGGTGCTCGCCCCCTCCTCCTGGCATGGCGTCACCACCATCCTGATGGGCAATTGCGGCGTCGGCTTCGCGCCCGTGAAGCGCCAGCACCACAAGGCACTGATCGACCTGATGGAAGGTGTCGAGGACATTCCCGGCATCGCCCTGGCGGAAGGCTTGAAGTGGGACTGGGAGAGCTTCCCGGAATACCTGGATGCGCTGTCCCGCCTGCCGCGCACCATCGATGTCGGCGCCCA
>CANBXZ010000437.1 GCA_947373495.1 Acetobacteraceae bacterium | reverse complement strand
AACCCTTGTCAGCGGCTTCGGCGCCTGGCGCGGCGAGGCCCTGGCCCTGGTGGAGGCGGTATGAGCAGGCAAGGCGCCATCGCCGTCACCGGCATTGGCCTGGTGACGCCCCTGGGCTTCGGCGTGGTGGACAGTTGGGCGGCGCTGCTGGCCGGCCAGTCCGGCGTGCGGCCCATCACCCGGTTTTCCACCCAGAACCTGAAGACGCATTTCGCCGGCGCGGTGATGCTGCCGCAGGAAAGCGGCGGCCGCTTCGTCGCCACCGCCGACCGCCTGCTGCGCTACGCCGGCGACGCCGCCGAGGAAGCCCTGGCCCAGGCCGGGCTGGGCGGTAGCGCCGGCTTTCCCGGCCCGCTGGTGCTGGGCATGCCGCCGGTCGAGATCGAACTGCCCGACCGGCTCGGCCTGCTGGCCCGCGCCGCCACCCCGGACTACCGCGGCCTGGTCGCGGTGCCGCCGGACCCGGCGCTGCGCGACCGCATCATCCTGCAAGCCACCCCGGCCCGGCTGGCGGCCCGCTTCGGCACCCGCGGCGCCCCGGTGGCGCTGACCACCGCCTGCGCCACCGGCGTCACCGCCATCCAGGTGGCGATGGAGGCGATTCGCTTCGGCGAGGCCGAGGCGGTGCTGTGCATCGGCGCCGAAGCCAGCGTGCAGGCCGAGGCGCTGGTGCGCTTTTCGCTGCTGCAGGCGCTGTCCACCCGCAATGACAGCCCGGAGACCGCCTCCCGCCCCTTCGATGCCACGCGGGATGGCTTCGTGATGGCCGAGGGCGCCGCCTGCCTGGTGCTGGAAAGCGCGGCGCATGCCAAGGCGCGCGGCGCCAGGGTGCTCGGCTGGGTCGGCGGCGGCGGCGAGTTCGCCGACGGCTTCCACCGCACCCGCGCCAACCCGGATGGCAGCACCATCGTCACCGCCATGCGCCGGGCGCTGGCGGATGCCGGCATCGCGCCGGAGCAGGTGGACTACATCAACGCCCACGGCACCTCGACGCCGGAAAACGACAAGATGGAGGCGCTGGGCATCCACACCGTGTTCGGCGCCACGCCGCCGCCGGTGAGTTCCAACAAGTCCAGCATCGGCCATTCCATCAGCGCCAGCGGCGCGATCGAGGCGGTGTTCAGCCTGCTGACCATCCGCGACGGCATGCTGCCGCCCACCATCAACTACACCACCCCCGACCCCGCCATCACGCTGGACGTGGTGCCCAATGTGGCGCGCGCGGCGCGGGTGGAGCGGGTATTGTCCAACTCCTTCGGCTTCGGCGGGCAGAATTCCTGCCTGGTGCTGACCGCTGAGCCTAACTGAAGGCACCCAAGCCATGCGCGCCCTGCAATTGTTCGGCGACCGCGACCTGCGCGTGACCGAGGTTGAACCCCCGCCGCCGCCCGGCCCGGGGGAAGTGCAACTGCGCATGCTGGCCGTGGCGCTGAACCACATCGACGTCTGGGGCTGGCGCGGCATGGCCTTCGCCAAGCGCAACCTGCCGGTGACGGTGGGCGTGGAGGCGGTGGGCGAGGTGATCGCCGTGGGCGAGGGTGTCTCCACCTGGCAGGTGGGCCAGCGCGTGGTGCCCTATGGCGCGCTGGTGTGCGGCCATTGCCGGTACTGCAAGGCCGGCCGCGACAACCTGTGCGAGAACGTCTCCGGCGTGCGCGGCTTCCATGTCAACGGCTTCGCGCAGGACCGCAGCAATGTGCTGGCCCGGCTGCTGCTGGCGGTGCCGGATGGCGTCGCCACCGAGGACGCCGCCTGCGCCGCGGTCACCTTCTCCACCGTGCAGCACATGCTGTTCGACAACGCCAAGCTGGAGCCGGGCGAGACCGTGCTGGTGCAGGCCGCCGGGTCGGGCATCGGCACCGTGGCGGTGAAGATGGCCAAGGCCATCGGCTGCACCGTCATCGGCACGGTGGGCGACGAGGAAAAGCGCGCCAAGGCCATCGCGCTCGGCTGCGACCACGTGGTGAACTACAACACCGAACGCTTCGAGAGCGTCTGCCGCAAGGTAACCGGCAAGCGCGGCGTGGATGTGGTGTTCGAACATGTCGGCGCCGCCACCTGGGCCGCCAGCCTGCTGTCCATGAGCATGGGTGGCCGCCTGGTCACCTGCGGTTCCACCAGCGGGGTTTCGGCCGAAACCAACCTGATGATGGTGTTCCAGCGTCAGTTGCGGCTGATCGGCAGCTTCGGCAGCGCGCTGCACAACGTGGCCGAGGGCCTGGCCAAGATGGCCGCCGGCATCACCCCGGTGATCGACACGCTGGTGACGCTGGACGGCTATGAGGCGGCGCTGCACCGGCTGGAATCCCGCCGGGTGTTCGGCAAGATCGTCGTTACCCTCTAGCCATGCACCCGGTTGCCGCCTGGTTCGCCGCCCGTTCGCTGCGGCTGGCCTTCGCCCTGATCCGGGCGCTGGGGCCGGACCGCGCGGCCGGGCTGGGCGCCTTCGTGGCCCGCAACCTGGGCCCGCTGCTGCCGCAGAACCGCATTGGCCTGAACAACATCCGCGCCGCCTTCCCGGAACTGGACGAGGCCGCGCATCGCCGCATCCTGCGCGAAGCCTGGGACAATCTGGGCCGGGTTTCCTGCGAATACGTGCATCTGGGCCGGATCTACGATTTCGACCCCGAGCAGCCGAATACCGGCCGCATCGAAGCCTCGGCCGAGGTGGTGGCGCGCACCCAGGCGCTGCGCACCGCCGGGCCGGTGCTGCTGTTCAGCGCCCACCTGGCCAACTGGGAATTGCCGGCGCTGGTGCCGGCGCGGCATGGGGTGGCCTCCGCCGTGCTGTACCGCACGCCGAACAACCCGGTGGTGGCGGAGGAAATCCTGCGCCTGCGCCGCGGCATGATGGGCACGCTGATCCCGGCCGGCTTCGCTGCCCCGCGCCGCATGGCCGAGGCCCTGGACCAGGGCGAGTTGGTCGGCATGCTGGTGGACCAGCATTTCAGCCGCGGCCCGCGCATCAACTTCATGGGTCGCCCGGCTTCGGCCAATCCGCTGATCCCGCAATTGGCGCGGCGCTACGACTGCCCGGTGTATGGCGCCCGCGCGGTACGGCTGCCGGGTGGGCGCTTCCGGCTGGAACTGGTGGGCCCGCTGGCGTTGCCGCGCGATGCCGCCGGCAAGGTGGATGTGGCCGCCACGACGCAACTCATCAACGGCGTGATCGAAGGCTGGGTGCGGGAGACGCCGGGCCAGTGGCTGTGGATGCATCGCCGCTGGCGTGGCTGAGGGCTGAACCGCCAGCATCGCGCTGGCGCCACTCCTGGCCGCTTCGTCGCGTGATTCACGCCTTTCGGCGATGCCGCCTCAGGCGATCACGCTCTAGCTTTCCAGCCGCGCCATCGGCAGCCGCAACTCCACCAGCAGCCCCTCCGGCCGCCAGGTGAAGCTGGCC
>CANBXZ010000436.1 GCA_947373495.1 Acetobacteraceae bacterium | reverse complement strand
TCCTCGGGGAACTCCTGCTCGCCGGCCACCTGGATGGGCAGCTGTTCGGCGGCGGACTGCACCGAAAGCTCGCGGATGCGCAGCTCGATCTCGCCGGTGGGCAGCTTGGCGTTCATCGTGCTGCCTTCGCGCAGCACCACGTCTCCGGTCACGGTGATGACGCTTTCCGGCCGCAGCCCTTCCAGCTGTTCCAGCAGCGGCGAGCCCTGGGCCACCACGCACTGGGTCAGGCCGTAGTGGTCGCGCAGGTCCACGAACAGCACGCCACCGTGGTCGCGCTTGCGATGCACCCAGCCGGACAGGCGAGCGGTGGTGCCGGCATCGGTGCCCCGGAGGGCGGCACAGGTATGGGTGCGGTAGGCGTGCATCGTCGGCTGGCCCTGGAAAGCTTGATTAGGGCCGGGAAAGAGCGGGTAGCGGCCGGGGAAGTCAAGCCCGGCCGCACGGGATATGCCCCGCCGCCATCACCTGCGGCGGGCCGGACAGGGGAGGGGCCGGTCTTATACCAGCGGCACGCGGCTGTGCCTCGTGCCGAGGCCGCGACGGCGACCCGCGGCCTGAAGGGCCGCGGAGGCGGCCCGCCCGGCGCCTGAGGGCCAGAAAAAGCTGATGGCAACGGCCGGATACTTTGACCGTCGCTATCAGCCGCTGGCGGCGTCCAGCATCTCCACCGCCTCGGCGTCCAGCCGCAGGTGGGCCGCCTTGGCCAGGTCGGCCAGCTGTTCCAGCGTGGTGGCGCTGGCAATGGGCACCACCGTGCCGGGCCGCGCCCGCAGCCAGGCCAGCGCCACCTGGGCCGGGTTGGCGCCATGGCGCGCCGCCACCGTGTCCAGCGCCGCCAGCACGCGCAGGCCCTTTTCGTCCAGGTACTTGCCGGCGCCACGGGTGCCGCGCGGGCTTTTGCCCAGGTCGGCCTCGGTGCGGTACTTGCCGGAAAGGAAGCCACTGGCCAGCGAGTAGTAGGGGATCACCGCCACCCCGGCCTCGGCGCAGGCCGGCAGCATGTCGGCCTCGATGCCGCGTTCCATCAGGTTGTACTGCGGCTGCATCGTCTCATACCGCGGCAGGCCCAGCCGGGCGCTGGTGGCCAGGGCCTGCTGGAAGCGCGGCACCGAGAAGTTGGAAGCCCCGATGGCCCGCACCTTGCCGGCGCGGATCATGCCGTCCAGCGCGCCCAGGGTCTCCTCCTGCGGCACCGTCTCGTCGTCCTTGTGGGTCTGGTACAGGTCGATCACGTCGGTGCCGAGGCGACGCAGCGAATCCTCCACCGCCTGGTTCAGCCAGGCGGCCGAGAGCCCCTTGCCCTTGCCCGGCATCTCCATGCCGCCCTTGCTGAACAGCAGCACATCCTGCCGCCGGCCGCGGGCCTTCAGCCATTCGCCCATCAGGGTTTCCGATTCGCCACCGGAATTGCCAGGCACCCAGTAGGAATAGACGTCGGCCGTATCCAGCGCGTTCAGCCCGGCATCCACCAGCGCGTCCAGCAGGCGGAAGGTCTGCGCCTTGTCCACGGTCCAGCCGAAGATGTTGCAGCCGAAGATCACCGGCGGCACCGCAATGCCGGACTGGCCCAAAGGTATCTGTTGCATGGTTTGGCTCCCTGATTCCGCCCACCAGCTTGCCGGGTTCCCGGGCGCCGGCAAGGCCCGGCTTTCCCGCCGGGGCCACCGGGTCTAGAAGCGTTGCCATGAATCGCCGCATGCCTGCCTCCGGCAGCCAGGACCGGGGCACCCCGGACCCCGCCATCCCGCTGATCTCCACCTCCGCCGAGCTGGCCGCCCTGTGCGAGCGGCTGCGGGGCGAGGAATTCGTCACCGTGGATACCGAGTTCATGCGCGAACGGACCTATTGGCCCGAGCTGTGCGTGATCCAGCTGGCCGGGGACAACGACCTGGCCGTGGTGGACGCCCAGGCCGAGGGGCTGGACCTGGCGCCGCTGGGCGAGCTGCTGGCCGACCCCAAGGTGGTGAAGGTGTTCCATGCCGCCCGGCAGGATGTGGAAATCTTCCTGCTGAAGTTCGGGCAAGTGCCGAAGCCGATCTTCGACACCCAGGTGGCCGCCATGGTCGCCGGCTTTGGTGACCAGGTCAGCTATGACGGCCTGTGCCGGTCCCTGGCCAATGTGCAGATCGACAAGGCGCATCGCTTCAGTGATTGGTCGGCGCGGCCGCTTTCGGCCAGCCAGGTCAGCTATGCCGCCGCTGACGTGACCCATTTGCGGGTGATCTACCGCGCCCTGACCCAGAAGCTGGAACGCGAGGGCCGGCTGGCCTGGGTGGGCGAGGAAATGGGCGCCCTGGCCGAGCCCGGCACCTACCTGGCCGACCCGGAGGCGATGTGGGAACGGCTGAAGCCGCGCACCACCAACCGCCGCTACCTGGGCATGCTGAAGGCGGTGGCGGCGTGGCGGGAACGCGAGGCGCAGCGCATCAACATTCCGCGCCAGCGGCTGGTGAAGGACGAGACCCTGCTGGAGATTGCCGCCACCGCGCCGGAGGACGCCATCGCGCTGTCCCGTGCCCGCGGCATTTCGGAGAACTTCGCCCGCGGCAAGTCCGGCGTCGGGCTGCTGGCCGCCATTGCCGCGGCCAAGGCGTTGCCGGAAGGCGAGTTGCCCGAGGCGGCGAAGGAACGCGCCGGGCCGGTGGCCTCCCCGGCGCTGGTGGCACTGTTGAAGGTGCTGCTGGCGGCCAAGAGCGAGGAGCACCACGTGGCGCCGAAGCTGCTGGCCAACAGCGAGGAACTTGACCGCCTGGCGGCCGAGGCCAACCCGGATGTGCCGAGCCTGCATGGCTGGCGGCGCGAGGTGTTTGGCAATGCGGCGCTGGAACTGAAGAGCGGGCGGCTGGCGGTGGGCGTGGATGGGCGGAAGATCAAGCTCATCGCCACCGGCTGACGCGCCAACGAAACTCGGGCTAGGCTCCCCCCAAGCAACCGGAGGGAGCCGCCCATGGCGCGCCGCATCGTTGATATTTCCGTGCCACTCAAGGCCGGCATCAAGTCGGACCCCGCCGGGTCCGAGCCCAAGATCACCTACTTCAATCACCAGCAAACCGGCCAGAAAATGGCCGACTACATGGGCGTCCCGCTCTCCGCCCTGCCGGAAGGCCAGTATGCCGCGGTGGAGCGGGTGGATATCTCCACCCATAACGGCACGCATATCGACGCGCCCTACCACTTCTTCTCCCGCATGAATGAACGCTTCATCCCCGGTGGCGAACCCTCCTGGAAGATCGACCAGGTGCCGCTGGACTGGTGCTTCCAGCCCGGGGTGAAGCTGGATTTCCGCCATTTCGAGGATGGCTACATCGTGCAGCCCGGCGATGTGGAAGCCGAACTCAAGCGCATCGGCCACACGCTGAAGCCGCTGGAGATCGTGGTGGTGAACACCCGCGCCGGCGCCCGCTATGGCCAGGATGACTACGTGGACAG
>CANBXZ010000435.1 GCA_947373495.1 Acetobacteraceae bacterium | reverse complement strand
GCCTGCAGCATGGGCCGGTTCAGGGTGCGGGTGATCTCGCGGCCGAGGCGGTAGGTGTTGGTGGCGTTGTTCTGCGTGGTGGTGGTGAACTGCGCCCGCTCATAGCCGAGCTTGGCCTCCGTCAGCCCCTGATAGTAGCGGGTCAGCTGGATCAGCGTCTCGCCCTCACCGCGCAGCCCCTCGCGGTAGCGCTGCCCGGCCTCGGCGGCGCTGCGATACTGGTCGCCCTGGGCGCGCAGCGCCGTCTGGTAGTCCTGCGCTCGCTTGCTGACCGCCTCGTATTCCGCCCGCTGGCGGTCGAGTTCGTCGGCGAGCTTTTCGGCGGCGGTCTTGCCCACGGCCATGTTGGCGGCCATCGCCAATATGGCGAGGCCAGCACCGGCCACCGCACCGAAGTTGCCAAACACGCCGAGCAACTGCGAGCCCTGCTGGCCGAGCGCCACCAGCGCGTTCTGGCCGGAGCCGACCTGAACGACAAAGTCCTGCACCTGGAAGCCGGCCTGGCCGATGACCTGGCCCAGCTTGGAGGAGCCGGTGGCGACCTTGGCGGTGGCATCGTCGAGATCGAGGTAGCGGCGGCGGGCCAGGTCGAGCAGCTGGCCGGCGCGCTCCTGCGAGGCGAGGCCGGCCTCCAGGGCGCGGTTGATACCGGCCTGGGCGGCGGCAAAGCGCTGCTGTGCCCCTACGACGGGGTCCAGGCTGCGCTCCAGCTTGGCGAAGCTTTGGGCGCCCGCGGTGGCGCCGCGTTCGAAGGCGGCGAAGGCCTGCTCGCCGGTGGCGCCGACTGATTGCAGCACGGCCTTGACCCGGTCGGCATCCTCGACCGCCAGGCGGATGGAGATTTCGCGGGCCATCTCATCCTCCTGCCAGGGCGGCACTCAGGGCGGTCTCCGCCCGGGCCTCGGCGCCGGCTATGTCGAGCAGCTTTTGCAACTTCACGGTGGGGACCAGCCGGGCGATGGCGAGCGGCTTGGCGTCGCGCCGCAGGTACAGCAGCGCGACCAGGCCGCCGGCCTTGGCTGGCACCAGGACGATGCGGGGGCCGCGGTGGGCGCCGCTGCGGCGAGTACGGCCAGCACCACCGCGACGGGAGGCCGACACCACCTCGGCGTCGAGGCGATCGGCGAAGGGTTCGAGATCGGCGTAGCGACGACGCTGGCCGCCCGGCACCGCGCCGCCTTTGCGGCTGCTGGGCACGCTGCCGAGGCCGAGGCGCCGGCCGGCCTCAGTCGGGATCACCAGGAAGCGCGAGCGCTTGGCGGTGATGGTGGGGCCGAGGTCGAAGGCGTCATGCAGCACGGTGCTCTTGGAATAGACCAGGGCGGCCGGGTGGAAGGTCCGCTTGCGGCTGCGTGGGTAGACCTCGCGGCGCCAGGCCTTCTCCAGGCCGGTGCCGAGGCCGGCGGCGCGGACCTGACCGCGGAGTTCGTCGAGCAGGCTGGCGGAGGCGGTGTCGATGGCATCGCGCAGCGCGCTGCTGATGGCCTCGGCCTGGTCGTCCAGCAGCGGCTGGAGGTTGTCGCTGATGGTGGCGACGAGGCGCATGGGCATCTCCCCTCTGCGCGGCGGTCACCTAAGCGGCCGGAGTTCCCATTCGTGGAACTTTGGCCTTGTTCCCAAGTTGGGAACCGGCTAAGAAGCCGCCATGCAGGTCATCGCCAAGCGGACGTTGAAGCAGTTCTGGGAGAAACACCCCCAGGCCGAAACGCCGTTGAAGGTGTGGTTCGTGATGGTCAGCAAGGCCGAATGGACCAGTCCGGCCGATGTCAAAGCCATGTTCGGCTCCGCCGACTTTGTCGGCGATAGCCGGGTGATTTTTGATATTGGCGGCAACAAATTCCGCCTCGTCGCCCGCATTGCCTATCGCTTCAAGCGGGTGATGGTGAAGTTCGTAGGCACGCACAAGGAATACGACGAGATCAACCCGGAGGTTGTGTGATGGACATTCGGCCGATCAAATCTGAAGCCGACTATGACTGGGCGCTCCGCGAGATCGAGCGTTATTTCGACCAGGAACCCGAGCCCGGCACCCAGGACGCCGATCGCTTCGACGTGCTGGCTTCGCTCATCGAGGGCTACGAGGCAAAGCATTGGCCGATTGAAGCACCTGATCCCATCGAGGCGGTGCGTTTCCGCATGGAGCAGGCCGGCTTCAATCAGTCTGATCTGGCACGACTGCTTGGCTCAAAATCCCGCGCCTCGGAATTGTTGAACCGACGGCGGATTTTGACAATGGAATACGCCTTCAAGCTCCACCGTGAATGGCATATTCCGGCGGAAGTTCTGTTGCAGCCCTATCATACGGAAGCACAAGGCAGCAGCGTGAGGCCTCGTGCAGCCCGTCGCAGCAAGGCGGCAGCGTAGCCGGTCCTGGTCCCTCAGGCTGCACGGCTGCGCTTCCGCTCCGCCTCGTCCCAGCGTGCTGACGCACCGGTGAGCACCCCGAACCCATCCACCACCCAGGCCGCCTGATCCGCAACGCCGCCAGCATCCGGCCAGTGCCTATACCCGCCCATGCCGCTACGGCACGCCGTCCACAGCCGCACAAAGCCCCGGCTGGCCTGATCCACGACCCAGGCTGGGTTCTCCCCCCAGGCCTCGTCGCCCACCAACCAGGCGCCCCCGTCCTCCGGTGTCAGGCCGCCGGCGTAGGCGTCTGGCTCTCGGGCAAGGGCGAGGGCGCCGCGGAGTTTTTTTCCTGCACCGGGCTCACATGCGCTGCGTGCCACACCGCCCAGCCAACCTCCTCCAGCTCAGTGGGTGGGATCCCATCCAGCAACTCGTCCGGCACCAGCCCGCGCACGCGTCGGAACGCCGGCAGCCCGTCACCGCGCCAGTCGCGCAGGCCATAGCGGGCCGCCACCAGCGGCGTCAGGTAGACGCTGCGGTAGTTGCGGGCCACCAGTTCGGCGTAGGCTGGCACCTGCATGGCCGCGGCATCGATCACCGAGAGCTTCGCCGCCAGCGCGCGCGTCTCGGGGGTGTCGGCCGCATCCGTGATAGCCTCGGCCTCGTCCAGCACGGCCAGCAGTTCCGCCAGGTTGTCCGGCGCCAGCTCCTGCAGCGCGGCCCGCCGCGTCGCCAGCAGCTGCTCCCGGAACGCCGGCTGCCCTGCCTCGCGGACCAGTTCGGCCTTCATCGCTGCCCGCTCGCGGAAGGTCAGCGGGGCGATGGTGTAGACGCGGCCGGAGCCTTCCGGCGCGACCTCGATCGGGTCACGCCGGCTTATGATGACAGACATGCTGTTTGTCCTTCTCAGAACTGGGCGAGGAAGAGGTCGCTATCGGCGCCATCGAGCTGAAAGCCGATATCCAGCTGGCCGAGGCCATCGCGGGCGCCAGGCCGCAGCCCGGTGGCCTTGGCGGCCGGCGCCATGACGATGAAGCGGTTGCCGGCGGTGCTGCCCACCACCGCCATCAACGGCATCGGTGTCCCCAGCCGGAAGGCGTTGAAGATC
>CANBXZ010000434.1 GCA_947373495.1 Acetobacteraceae bacterium | reverse complement strand
CTGCCGCTGGGGCTGCCGCGGGAATACGCCAGCGCCCTGGCCGAGGCCGACTTCCCCAGCTTCCTGCGCGGGCTGGCGACGCGGCCGGGCTTCTTCCAGGTCAGCCCCGGGCTGGAAACCGTGGCGCCGGGGCAGCCCTTCTACCCGGCCCGCGGGGTGAAGGGCATGACGCGCGCGGCGCATGCCGCGGCGCTGGGGCTTTCCGGCCCGGCCGGGCTTTCCCGCTGGTGCGACCGCGCCACCGCCACCCGCCCGGCCGGGGCGCCGGTATTCTGGACGCTGGGGGCGAACCAGTCCGGCAAGGCGGCCATCAGCGCCTGGCGCGACTGGCTGGCCCCGGCGCTTGCCGCCGAGGCGACGGCCTGCACCCTCGCCGCTGAGGCGGCGGCCCACAACTGCGCCGCCGAGGCCAGCGGGACGGCTGCCGGGGCAAGGCTGCGGCTATGGCCGTTCCACGGCGCGCTGCATGCCCTGCTGGCCCCCGGCGTGGCGGTATTGGCGGAGGTTTATCCGGCTGAGGCGATGCGCCATTGCGGGGTGAAGCTGGCTGGCTCCAAGCGGGCCCAGGCACCGCGCCAGGCTGCCGCGCCGGCATTGCTCGCCGCCATGGCGCTGCGCGGCGTGGTGCCCTCCCCTGCCCTGGCGGCCATGCTGGCGGCCGGCTTCGGCGCCGACGCCCAGGGCGAGGACCGCTTCGACAGCCTGGTCGGGCTGCTCGGCCTGGTGGGCGTGCTGGAGGGGCTGCGGCCGGACTTCGTGCCGGCAGA
The DNA here is from genome assembly GCA_947373495.1 of Acetobacteraceae bacterium. Lineage (GTDB taxonomy): Bacteria > Pseudomonadota > Alphaproteobacteria > Acetobacterales > Acetobacteraceae > CAIMOR01. Next base: position 2,699 of record CANBXZ010000434.1, on the reverse strand, counting down.
CCCCTGGGTGCGCCGCTGGGAAGGCTGGGTGCTGGGCCAGACCGACCTGCCCGGCGCGCGGTAGCCCGCCCAGCCGTTTGCATGCGGCCTATTCCAGGCGGATGCGGGCGTCGCGGATCACCTGGGCCAGCTTTTCCGCCGTGCTGGTGAAGCGCCGCGCGGTTTCGGCCGGGTTCATCGGCGGCGCGGCCAGGAAGCCATGCGCTTCCATCGCCTGCTGCATCGCCGGCAGGCGCATCACCGCCAGGCTGGCGGCATTCAGGCGCTGGACGATCTCGGCCGGGGTCTGGCTGGGCAGGAACAGCGTGTTCAGGCTCACCACCTCGAAGCCTGGCAGGCTCTCGGCCATGGTCGGCACGTCCGGCAGGTAGCGCACCCGCTCCAGGCTGCCGATGCCGAGCGGCCGCAGCTTGCCGGCGGCAATCTCCGGCAAGGCCGGGGGAATGCTGGTCCAGGCCATGGAGACGCGGCCGGCCATCACCTCCAGCATCGCCGGGGCGGCACCGTTGAACGGCACGTGCAGGGTGGCGATGCCGGCCATCCGGTCCAGCATCTCCCCGGCCAGGTGCGCCGCGCCACCAATGCCGAAGCTGGCGTAGCTGTAGCGCCCGGGCGCCGCCCTGGCCGCGGCCACCAGTTCCGCCAGCGAGCCGAAGGGCAGCCGCGGGTCGACCGAGAGCATGTAGGGCACGGTGGTGAGCTGGGCCACCGCCACCAGGTCGCGCTCGGCGTTGTAGGGCAGGTCGCGCATCAGGTACTTGTTCAGCGCGATGTTGAGCCCGCCGGAGAGCACCGTCAGCCCATCCGGCGCGCTGCGCGCCACCAGGGAGGTGGCGACGACGGTGGAAGCGCCGGGCCGGTTTTCCGCGATGATGGTCTGGCCCAGTTCCTGCTGCAGGTAGCGGCAGAACAGCCGGCCGGCGATGTCGAAATTGCCGCCCGGCGCGAACGGAATGACGAAGCGCAGCGGCCGTTCCGGCCAGGCCGCCCGTGCCACGCCGGGCACGGCCAGGCTGGCCAGCACGGCGCGCCGCGCGATCATTCGGCGAACGCCAGCGCCACGTTCATCGCTTCCGCCGGCGCCGTGGTCAGCGTGCCGCCGGCCTTGGTGAAGGCGATGCCATTGGCCTTGAACAGCGCCTCGGTCACCGCCAGGGACTTCACCCGGAAGCCGACCAGCGCCAGGTAGTCGCCCCGGCCGCCGGCTTCCGGCAGCGCGGCGCCCAGCGCGGCATGCGGCACCGCTTCCACCTTGGCGCTGGCCAGCGGCAGCGTGGCGCCCTGCACCGTGCCGAACATGGCATTCAGCACCGCCATCGGCTTGGCCGGGTCGGCGGCGGCGATGACCACGCGCGTCACTTCCACCACGCCATTGGCGTGCTGGCGCCAATCGTCGCGCCAGACCAGTTCCGGCGTGTCGTGCTGGCAGAAATAGGTGCGGCCGTCGAAGCCGGTGCGCGGCTGCAGCCGGGTGGTGGTGAAGCGGGCGTCACCGGCGATGCTGCCATCCTCCAGTTCCACCGGGCGATGGAAGCTGCGCGGCTCCACCACCGGCACGCCGTTCTGCAGCATTTCCGGGTAGGTCGTGGTGTGGTCCCAGTCGCGGAATACCAGGCCGTTCAGGCCAACCGGAAACCCGGCCAGGTCCGGCCGCGCGCCGCCACCGGCTTCCCAGCCCAGCAGTTCCAGGTAGTCGGTGCCGAAGATGACGAGGTGGTTGGCGCTGCCCAGGCTGTGCCGGCCGCGCGGGGTAACGTGGAAGCCCAGCGCCTTCCAGCGCCGCTCGCCTTCGTCCAGGCGGTCGTGCACATCGACGACCAGGTGGTCCAGCTGCGCCTTCATGTCTTGCTCCCATTGTACAGGCCGGCGGCTTGTGCCGCCTGGGTTGCCAGCGCCACGGTCAGCGCCAGGGTTGGGGTGGCCACGCCACAGGCGCGCGCCAGCCGCAGCGGCGCCTGGAACAGGCTGTCGATCTCCATCGGCCGGCCGGCTTCCAGGTCCTGCAGGATGCTCGGCTTGTGCGGGATATCGACCGAGAGGTTGATGCGGTCCTCCGCCGTGCCGGCCACCGGGCGGCCCATGGCGGCGGCCACCGCCATGCCCTCGTTCACCCCGCGCAGCGCCGCGGCGCGCACCTCGGCATTGGCGAAGGTATCGCGGATGTTGCGGCGGCTGAGCAGGCAGATCGGCCCGTTGGACAGGTTGTTCAGCAGCTTGCCCCAGACATCGGTGCGGATGTCCTGGCTGACGCTGCACGGCAGCCCGCCGGCCTTGAAGGCGCCGGCCAGGTTCACCGCGCGCGGCGTGCGTTCGCCGCTGGGCTCGCCGATCAGCAGCTTGCTGGTCTTGCTGGAAACCTCGATGACGCCGGGCGCCTTGACGTTGCAGGCGGAGTAGATGACGCCGCCCATGGTGCGCGCCACGCCAACGGCGTTGCGGATCACATCGCCCGGGTCAACCTCCGGCATGCGCTCGCCGTCGCGCGGGCCGCCATGCAGGTCGAAGTACCACCAGGGAATGCCGTTGGTCACGAAGGTGACGCTGGTGTCTGGCCCCAGCAGCGGGGCGATGCCGGCGGCCACGCTGGGCAGCGCCGGCACCTTGGTGCAGACCACCACGGCGTCCTGCACGCCCAGCTCGGCCGGGTTGTCGCTGGCGGCGATGCGGTGGTGCATCACGCCATCGGCGGCTTCCACCAC
>CANBXZ010000433.1 GCA_947373495.1 Acetobacteraceae bacterium | reverse complement strand
CGCGCCAGCGTCTGGGCCTGGGTGAAGACCATGAGCGGTGAAGTGGCCGAGGATGGGGTGACCATCAACGTGCTGGCGCCGGGCAGCATCCTCACCGACCGCACGCAGGAGACGGCGACGAAGAACGCCGCCGCCAAGGGCACCACGGTGGAGGCCATCATCCAGGCCGGCGCCAAGGAAATCCCCGCCCGCCGCTATGGCATGCCGGCGGAATACGGCCCGATGGGCGCCTTCCTGGCGGGTGACACCGGCAGCTACATCACCGGCAGCATGATCCGGATCGACGGCGGCCGCGTCCGCGGCATGGTGTAGCTCCGCGCCGGGCCGCGCGCTGCCCCGCGGGGCGGCGCGCGGCTTGCACGGTGGCCGGGTGGCCCCGCCGGGGCACCCTAGTGGGAGAAGTGCCTGATGTTGCCCAACCTGACCCCCGACGTGGCCCTGGCCGAACGGCTGTTCGACGAGCTGCGCGCCCGCAGCTTCGACGGCGTGGGCATCACCCGCGAAGCCTATGGCCCCGGGGAGCGCATGGCGCATGCCCTGGTGGCGGAAGCGGCGCAGGCGCTGGGGCTGGAGACGCAGGCCGACCCGATCGGCAACCTGTACTGCACCCTGCCCGGGCAGGACCGCGCGGCCAAGCGCGTGCTGCTGGGCAGCCACCTGGACAGCGTGCCGAATGGCGGCAATTTCGATGGCGCGGCCGGCGTGCTGGCCGGGCTGGCGGCGGTGGCCGGCATGAAGCAGGCCGGCTGGCAGCCGCGCTGCGACGTGGCGGTGATGGTGACGCGGGCCGAGGAAGCCGGCGCCTGGTTCCCGACCTCCTTCCCCGGCAGCCGGGGCGCCCTGGGCGCGCTGCGGGCGGAGGAGCTGGACATCAAGCGCATGGACAGCGGCCGTTCCCTGGCCGACCACATGCGGGAGGAAGGCTTCAGCCCCGAATTCGCCCGCGCCGGGCAGCAGGTGCTGGGGCCGCACAACGTCGCCGCCTACCTGGAAGTGCATATCGAGCAAGGCCCGGTGCTGGACAGCGACGAGATCCCGATCGGCATCGTCACCGGCATTCCCGGCAGCCGCCGGCTGCGCCAGGGCCGCGTGCTGGGCGAGTACAACCATTCCGGTGGCACCCCGCGCAAGTATCGCCGCGACGCCGCCATTGCGCTGGCCGACCTGGCGGTGGCGCTGGACGAGGCCTGGTGCCGGCTGGACGCGCGCGGCCAGCAACTGGTGGTCACCTTCTGCACCATGGGCACCACGGCGGAAGCCGGCTTCACCAAGATCGCCGGCGAGGCCACCTTCCAGTTGGACGTGCGCAGCGTGAACCTGCACAACGTCGATGCCATCTGGGAAGTGCTGTACGACAAGGTGCCCGAGATCGAGGCACGCCGCGGCGTCAGCTTTGATCTTGGGCCGCAGACCGGCAGCCCGGCCAGCCTGATGGATGCTACGGTGCAAGCCGGGCTGCAACGCGCGGCCCGCGCCTTGAACATACCTTTTCACGCCATGGCGAGCGGCGGCGGCCACGATGCGGTGGCCTTCGCCCAGGCCGGGGTTCCCGCTGGCATGCTGTTTGTCAGGAACCAGCACGGTAGCCACAATCCGAAGGAAGCGATGCGGATGGAAGATTTTGCCAAGGCCTGCGCCGTGGCGCAGCGTTGGGCCGCGGAGATGTCGGCGTGAGCGCTCGTCTCGCCGTTGACATCGGTGGCACCTTCACCGACCTGGCCATTGAACGTGGCGATGAACGCTGGACCACCAAGGTCCTCACCACGCCGCACGCGCCGGAAGAAGGCGTGCTGGACGGGGTGCAGGCCATCCTGGCCAAGGCCGGGCTGGCGCCCGCCGACCTGGCGCTGGTGATCCATGGCACCACCCTGGCCACCAATGCGGTGATCGAGCGCAAGGGCGCCAGGACCGCGCTGCTGACCACCGAAGGCTTCCGCGACGTGCTCGCGCTGGGCAATGAGAGCCGCTACGACCAGTACGACCTGAACATCGAACTGCCGCAGCCGCTGGTGCCGCGCCGGCTGCGCCTGACGGTGCGGGAACGGCTGGACAATACCGGCAAGGTTCTGCTGCCGCTGGACGAAGCCGCGGTGGCGCAGCAGGTGGACTTCATGATGCGCGAGGGCGTGGAAGCCGTTGCCATCGGCTTCCTGCATTCCTTCGTCAACCCGGCGCATGAGAAGCAGGCCGCGGCCATCGTGCGGCAGTTGTGGCCGGCGGTGCCGATCAGCCTTTCCTGCGAGGTTTCGCCGGAAATGCGCGAATGGGAACGCTTCAGCACCACCGTCGCCAATGCCTATGTGCAGCCGCTGATGGCCAGCTACCTCGGCCGGCTGGAAACCGGGCTGCGCCGGGCCGGCGTGGCCTGCCCGCTGTTCATGATGCTGTCCGGCGGGGGCCTGACCACGCTGGAAACCGCGGCGCGCTTCCCCATTCGCCTGGTGGAGAGCGGCCCGGCCGGCGGCGCCATCTTCAGCGCCCATGTCGCCAAGCAGCGCGGCCTGTCGCAGGTGCTGTCGTTCGACATGGGCGGCACCACCGCCAAGGTCTGCCTGATCGACGATTTCCAGCCCCAGGCCAGCCGCACCTTCGAGGTGGCGCGCGTCGGCCGCTTCAAGAAGGGCAGCGGGCTGCCGCTGCGCATTCCGGTCATCGAGATGGTGGAGATCGGCGCCGGCGGTGGCTCGCTGGCGCAGGTGGACAGCATGGGCCGCATCCAGGTGGGGCCGGAAAGCGCCGGCGCCTCGCCCGGGCCGGCCTGCTATGGCCGCGGCGGCACCAGGCCGGCGGTGACCGACGCCAACCTGGCGCTGGGCCGCTACGACCCGGAGCTGTTCGCCGGCGGCGCGCTGCGGCTGCACCCGGCCGAGGCGCTGGCCGCGCTGAGCCTGGCGGTGGGCGAGAAGCTGGGACTTTCCGGCGAGATGGCCGGCCTGGGCGTGGTGGAGATGGTGGACGAGAACATGGCCAATGCGGCCCGGGTCCACGCCATTGAAAGCGGCAAGGGCTTCGAGGGCCGCACCATCATCGCCTTCGGTGGCGGTGGGCCGGTGCATGGCTATCGCGTGGCGGAAAAGATCGGCGTCAACCGCCTGCTGGTGCCCTCGGGCGCCGGCGTTGGCAGCGCCATCGGCTTCCTGCGCGCGCCGGTGGCGTATGAGGTGGTGAAGTCGCTGTACCAGCGCTTCGCCAGCTTCGACGTGCCGGCGGTGAATGCGCTGCTGGCCGGCATGGCCAACGAGGCTTCGGCCGTGGTGGCGAAGGCGGCGTTCGACGCGCCGGTGACGCAGACCCGCATCGCCTTCATGCGCTATGTCGGCCAGGGCCACGAGATTGCCGTGCACCTGCCGGCGCGCGACCTGACCGATGCCGACGTGGCGCTGATCCGCGCCGCGTATGACACCGAGTACAGCCGCTTCTACGACCGCCCGGTGCCGGGCAGCGACGTGGAGATCATGAGCTTCGCCGTCACCGTGGCGACGGTGGTGGACAG
>CANBXZ010000432.1 GCA_947373495.1 Acetobacteraceae bacterium | reverse complement strand
GAGGCCACCGGACCGCTCATACAATCCGTTGGCAGCCTCCGCCGGCCGGCCTATAGAGTGCGCCGCACGGGTGGGTAAGCAGCCGGCGCAAGCGGGTTCCGGCCCACACCGGTATGGAGGTTTCATGGGTAGTTTCAGCATCTGGCACTGGATGGTGGTGCTGCTGGTCGTCCTGCTGCTGTTCGGCGGCGGCAAGGTCAGCAGCCTGATGGGCGATTTCGCGAAGGGCATCAAATCCTTCAAGAAAAACATGGCCGAACCGGACGACGCCTCGATGGAAGCCAGCGCGGACAAGCCCGGCGGCACGATCGCGGGACCCGGCGCACAGGCCGCCAACACCAAGCACGAGACCACCACCCGCTAACCGACGGAGGCCGGCATGGCCACGCACAGCGTCCCCGCGACCGCCGAGACAATCCGTTGGGGTACTTTCTCCGCCGATTACAAGCCGTTGGTCACGGTGAACTCGGGCGATACGGTCGTGCTGGAATGCGTCTCCGGCGGGCCGGAGCAATGCCCGCCGCGCGATGGCAAGTTCAAGATCCCGCCGAAGCTGATCGCCATTCAGGATGGCGGCGTGCCGCGCATCGGGCCGCACATCATCACCGGGCCGGTCGCGGTGGAGGGCGCCGAGCCGGGCGACGTGCTGCGCGTGGATATCGAGAAGATCGAGCTGGGTGCCGACTGGGGCTTCTGTGGGTTCCGGCCCCTGGGCGGGACACTCCCAGAAGAATTCGACTATCGCCGCGTGCTGCACATTCCGGTGGACCGCAAGAAGCGCACCTGCGAGGTGCCGATGGGCGGTGGCATCACCCTGCCGCTGAGCCCGTTCTTCGGGGTGATGGGCGTGGCGCCCCCGGCCGATTGGGGCCAGCTTTCCACCAAGGAGCCGCGCATGCATGGCGGCAACCTGGACAACAAGGAATGCGGCGAGGGCGCCACGCTGTTCCTGCCGGTGCACGTGCCGGGCGCGATGTTCAGCGCCGGGGACGGCCATGGCGTGCAGGGCGATGGCGAGGTCTGCATCAACGCGCTGGAGATGTGCCTGACCGGCCATTTCCGCCTGACCCTGGAAAAGGGCGGCGGCAAGGACGCGCCGCTGCTGAAGTACCCGCGGGCGGAGACGCCCACGCACTACATCAGCATGGGCATGCATGAGGACCTGGATATCGCGATGAAGATCGCGCTGAAGGAAATGATCGGCTTCATCACCGGCCGCACCAACCTGACCACCGCCGATGCCTACCAGCTGTGCAGCCTGGCGGTGGACTTCCACGTGACCCAGACGGTCAATGGCGAGAAGGGTGTCCACGGCATGCTTAGGAAGGGCCTCCTGTTCTGAGGGGCTGAAGGCGGCGTTTCCCGTTGGCAGCCGGGTTGTCCACAGAAAACTGGCGGCGTTAACCACGCCACAGCTTGTGTGTGCTACCCGGCTGGCACTACCGTATTTGGTATCAGGCGACATCTGGTAGTCGAACGGGCGGGAGACCCACATCATGGAGTGGAACTCGGAAGCCATTGAAACCCTTCGCTCCCTATGGGCCGAGGGTCATTCGACCGCCGAGATCGGGCGTCGGATGGGCGTTTCGAAGAATGCGGTTGTGGGCAAGGCGCACCGGCTGAATCTGCCGGCGCGGCCCAGCCCTATCCGGCGTGAAGCCGAAGGTGCCAATGCCCGCCCGGCGGTGCCGTTGCAGCGCCGTGCGCCCACCCCGCGCCAGCCGCAGCCGATGCGTCGGCCGGAGCCGGTGCAGCAGCCGCAACAGGCGCCGCAGCCGCAGCAGGTCGTGGTCGCCCCGGTGCAGATGGCCCCGCCGCCGCCGCCACCCGCGGCCGTGGTGCGCAGCTTCCCGCGGGTTTCCAACCGCAGCTGCTGCTGGCCGCTGGGCGAACCCGGCACCAGCGGCTTCCGCTTCTGTGAGGAAGGCGCCATGTCCGGCAAGCCCTATTGCAGCAGTCATGCCTCGGTGGCCTATGTGAAGGCCCGCGACCGGCGCGAAGACGCGGCGTAACCCGCCCGCCCCGCTGCGCCGGCAACAGGCCGCCCGCCGTTATCGGCTGGGCGGCTTTTGCTTGTTTGGCGCCGGGAGACTGCCGCGCCCAGGAGCATGGCCCTGGCCCGTGATTCCCGCCCCGCGGCGCTGGCGCCTCGGGCGACCACGCTCGCGCCGGATCGCGTGATTCACGCCCCGCGGCGCTGGCGCCTTGGGCGACCACGCTCGCGCCACCTTTGCGCCGCATCCCCGCCACTGGCGCACAACACGGTGCTTGAACCCTTCGTGGGCTTGGACAGGGCGGCACACCACCGGTAGGTTGGTGCCAGGGGAAATCGGAGTCACATCATGCGCCGCTTCATGCTGCTATGCCTGACGCTTGCCGGCCTGGCCGGGTGCGGCGGCCCCCCGAAGCAGGGTGAGGAACAGGGCCTGGTGGACCGCGCCGCGCTGTCGGTGCAGGAAATGCTGGGCGGCGGCAACGACGCGCTGAACGCCGCCACCATGCTGCGCCGCTCCCGTGGTGCCCTGGTCTGCCCGCAGATCTTCCGCGCCGGCTTCTTCTTCCTGGGCGGCGAGGGTGGCGGCTGCGTGCTGGTGGGGCGGGACGCCGCCGGCGGCTGGTCCTCGCCCGCCTTCTACACCCTGGGCTCGGCCAGCTTCGGCTTCCAGATGGGCGTGCAGGACGCCCAGGTGCTCATCCTCATCATGAACGACCGCGCCATGGCCGCGGTGCTGGACAGCCAGTTCAAGTTCGGCGCCGATGCGGCGCTGACCGTTGCCACCCTTGGCGGCGGCGTGCAGGGCGCCACCACCGGCGCGGTGGGCGCCGATATCCTGGCCTATTCCCGCTCACGCGGGCTGTATGGCGGGCTGACGCTGGAAGGCTCCCTGCTGACCCAGCGCAGCGAGTGGAACCAGGGCTATTACGGCCGCGACGTGGGCGGGCGGGACATCGTGCGCGCCATGGCGGCCCACAACCCGGGCGCCGACCCGCTGCGCGCGGTGCTGATGCGCTACGGCAGTGGTGGTGGCGCGGCGCGGGCCACGCCGGCCCCGACCCAGGGTGGCATGGGCAATACCTTGGGCGGCGCGCCGGCCTATGTGGCGCCCAGCTCCGGCTATGGCGCCCCGCAGGGCGTGGCGGCACCTGGCCGGGTGGAATCAGCCCCGCTGCCGCCGCTGCGCTGAAGCGACCCGGCCAGAACTGACGGGCCAGCGCCTTGGGCCGCCGCTGACCGGCGGCCCAAGGGGCCAGCCAGGAAGCCAGCCAGCGCCAGCGGTTGGGCGCATCTAGCGCCAGCTTCGCACTGGGGTTAGGTTGCCCGCGTGTCGGACCCCGCCCCCTTCTGGAAGACCACGCCGCTGGAGAAGATGTCCCGCGCGGAGTGGGAATCGCTGTGCGACGGCTGTGGCCGCTGCTGCCTGCACAAGCTGCGCTACCGCGGCGGCGGGCTGGGGCACACCAATGTCGCCTGCTTTCTGCTCGATCTCGACAGCGGGCGGTGCTCTGACT
>CANBXZ010000431.1 GCA_947373495.1 Acetobacteraceae bacterium | reverse complement strand
TCCGTGCTGAACTCAGCCGCCACCTGGGCGCCGAAACGGTGGCGCGGGCGGTGCTGCCGGGGGGCACCGCCACGCGCTGGGCGCAGGACCCCTGCTTCCTGGGCGCCTATACCCATGCGGTGCCGGGCGCCGCCGGGGCCCGCCGGGTGCTGCGGGAAGCCGGGCTGGCCGGCGGCCGGCTGCGCTTTGCCGGCGAGGCCTGCCACCCCACCCATGCCGCCACGCTCGGCGGCGCCTGGGCCAGCGGCGAGCAGGCCGCCGCGGCGCTGGCGGCGGCGCTGTAGCGGCGGCTCGCCAGCCGGCCGGCGCATCGCCGCCAGAGCGTTTTCCGCTCACCTTGCCGCGTGGAACCTGCTGGAGCCGGTTGTTGCCGCGGGCAGATCCTGCCGTTGGGTGACGCGGCCCTACCGGTATTCGCGCCAGCCGTGCATGCTGGCCGGCATGAGCACTCGTGAAGCCTTTGCCGCCGAAGCCGCCGCCTGCCGCCCGCAGGTGGTGGCGCTGACCCGCCGCCTGGTCGCCGTCGCCTCGCCCAACCCGCCGGGCGACGTCGCCGCCTGCGCCCGCGAAGCCGCCGCCATCCTGGCCGAGATCGCCCCCACCGCCCGGGTGACGCTGCACGAGACGGCGCCCGGCATCGTCAACCTGGTGGCGGTGGCGGCGGGCCATGCCCCGGGCCGGCGGCTGGTGTTCAATGGCCACCTGGACACCTTCCCGGTGAACGAGGCGCTGCCCTGGACCGTGGCGCCGCTGGGCGGCGAGGAGCGCGAGGGCCGCCTGTATGGCCGTGGCGCCGCCGACATGAAGGGCGGCATCGCCGCTTCCATGCTGGCCTTCGCGCTGCTGGCGAAGCACCCGGCGCTGTGGCGTGGCCAGGCGGTGCTGACCCTGGCCGGGGACGAGGAAAGCATGGGCACGCTGGGCACCAAGTGGCTGCTGGACCAGGTGCCGGAAGCCACCGGCGACGCCGTCATCATCGGCGATGCCGGCAGCCCGCGCGTGCTGCGCTTCGGCGAGAAGGGCTTCCTGTGGATCGAGTTGGAAGCGGCCGGTCGCGCCGCGCATGGCGCCCATGTTCACCTGGGCGACAACGCGCTGGACCGGCTGAGCCTGGCGCTGGACGCGGTGCGTGGCCTGCGCGCGCTGGTGCCGCAGGCGCCGCCCGCCGTCACCGCCGCCATCGCCGCGGCGCAGGCGGTGAGCGAACCGCTTTCCGGCGCCGGGGAGGCCGCGGTGCTGGGCAGCGTCACGGTGAATATCGGCCGGGTGGAGGGCGGCACCTCGCCCAACCTGGTGCCGGCCAGCGCCCGGGCTGCCGCGGATATCCGCCTGCCGGTCGGGGTTGCCTGCGCCATGGCCGAGGCGGCGTTGGGCGCGGCGCTGGACGGGCTGCCGGGCATCACCTGGCGCGTGCTGCGCCGGTTCGAGCCGAACCATACCGACCCCGGTGCCGAGTTGGTGCGCCTGGCCACCGCCGCCGCCACCCAGGTGCTGGGCGAGGCCCCGGCGGTGAACATGCGCGTTGGCGGCAGCGATTCGCGCTGGTTCCGCATGGCCGGGCTGCCGACCATCGTCTATGGCCCCACGCCGCACAACATGGGCGGTGCGGATGAATATGCGGTGGTGGCGGAACTGCACCAGGTGGCGCAGGTGCATGCGCTGACGGCGCTGGACTTCCTGGCGGCCCCATAGGGCGACGGGTCAGCTCTCCCGCACGCCCAGCAGCTTGCGCAGCAGCCGCAGCAACTCGCGCTGTTCCTGCGGCTCCAGCGGCGCCAGCAGGCGATGGTTCACCGCCACGCCGCTGGGCTCCAACTCCTCCACCAGTTCCTGCCCCGCCACGGTGAGGAACAGCTTGCGGCAGCGGCGGTCGGCGCTGTCCACCTCCCGCGCCACCAGGCCGCGGCGTTCCAGCCGGGCCAGCACGTCGCCGGTGGTCCAGCGGTCCAGGTCCACGGTTTCGGCCAGGCTGTTCTGGTCCACCCCCGGGCGCAGCGCCAGCGCCACCAGGATGACGTATTGCGGGCTGGTGATGTCGCGGTCACGCGTGGCTTCGGTGAACAGCGCCACGCTGCGCTGGAAGGCGCGGCGCAGCAGGTAGCCGGCCTTCTCGCGCAGGTCGCGGATGGCTTCGGCCTGGGCGGGCAAGGCGCTAGGCCGCCGCTACGGCAGCGGCATCGGGCGGGGCGGCGTGGCGCAGCGCCGGCATCACCTCGCGGGCGAACATCTCCATGTTCTTGCGGGTCAGTTCGGCCGGCAGGGTGCCATAGTGCAGCCCGGCCATGACGATGTTGAAGCCGCCCTTCCGCTGGTAGTCGGCCAACTGGTCGATGACGGTTTGCGGGCTGCCGCAGATGAAGGTGCCCTGCTCGATCATCTGTTCCATGGTGCGGGCGCCGCCGGTGATGGTCTTCTTCGCCTCCTGGATGCGCTTCATGCTGGCGATGGAGGTATAGCCCGGCGGCAGCAGGGCTTCCTGCGGCATGCGGAGGAACTTGTTGGCGAAGGCCTCGACATGCGACTTGGCCTCGCGGCGGGCGATCTCGTCGGTTTCCGCCACGTGGATCTTCACGCTCCAGCCCAATTGGTCGGGGCTGGCCTGGTAGCCCATGCGCAGGGCCTCGTCGCGATAGGCCTGCATGTAGCGGAACAGCATCACCGCCGGGGTGGCGGTTTGCAGGTACACGTAGCGCCGGTCCGGATGGGCGGCGAACTGGATGGTCTCGGTGGAACCCTGGGACGGAATCCAGATCGGCGGATGCGGCTGCTGATAGGGCCGCGGCCACAGGTTCACGTAGGGGAAGTTGTAGTACTTGCCCTCGAACGCGAAGGGTCCTGGCCGGGTCCAGGCCTGCACGATCAGGTCGTGCGCCTCCTGGAAGCGGGCGTGGCTTTCCGTCGGGTTCACCGCCAGCGAATGGTATTCCGAGCCGATGCCGCGGACGAAGCCGGTGATGATCCGCCCGCGGGTGACATTGTCCAGCACCGCGAATTCCTCGGCGATGGTGGCGGGGTTGGAGACCACCGGCAGCGCACGGCCGAGGATGGCGATCTTGGTCGGTGCCGGAATCCGCCGCGCCAGCATGCCGGCGAAGACATTGGGGCAGGGCATCAGCCCGTAGGCGGTCTGGTGATGCTCATTCACGCTGACGCCTTCGAAGCCCAGCGTGGCGGCGTATTCCAACTCGTCCAGGTAGCGGTTGTACAGCTCGGCACCCACTTCCGGGTCGTAGTAGCTGTTGGGCAGTGTCACCCAGGCGGATTTGTGGGTCTGGTCGTAGTCGGGGTCCAGCGCGGCATAGGGCATCAGGTGGAAGAAGAAGAACCTCATGGCGCGGCCTCCGCGATGAAGTCTTCCACCTGGCGGCAGAAAACCTCGGGCTGTTCCAGTTCCGGCAGATGGGCGCAGCCGGGCAGGGTGACCAGCCGGGCGCCGGGAATGCGTTCGGCATAGCGGGCGGCGACCACGGGCGGCACCAGCCGGTCCTCGGCGCCGGCCAGCACCAGCGTG
>CANBXZ010000430.1 GCA_947373495.1 Acetobacteraceae bacterium | reverse complement strand
CCAGGCCGCGCAGTTCCATCAGCTTGGCCTTGGCAGGTTCCCAGTTGCTTTCATTGCCGCCGCCCACCAGCGACGCGGCCTCGATGTTGGCCAGGTAGAGGATATCCACCAGCCCGACCCGGCCGCGATACTTCGGGTCCCACAGGTCGGCATAGCCCTTGGGCGCCACCGGCACCTTGGCCGGGTTGTACAGGATGACCTTGGCCGAATAGATGTGCGGCGCGCTGTAGGGCCGCTTCAGGCTGGGAATGGCATGGGCCAGGTTGGGCACGGCGGCGTCCGTCACCGGCTCGAACACGCCCTGCTGGGCCATGGTGTACATGTCCACATCCGACAGGCAGCAGATGTCCATGCTGCCGCGCCGGGCCTGGCGTTCGGCGATGAGCTTGGTCTTGCGCGGGTCCTGCGGGCCGACATCCTGCTGCACCTCCACGCCTTGCGGCCGCAGCAGCGGCACGTCGATATTGCTGGCCAGCAACTCGCCATAGTCGCCCCCCCAGGTGCCGACGATGACCGGCGCGGCCTGCGCCCGGGCCAGGGAAGGCGCCATGCCGGGCAGGCCGGCGGTGAGGGCGGCCCCCAATGCGGTGCGACGGGTGATGTTCATGCCAGCTTCTCCCCTGTGGGCGGTGCGGTCGCCGGCCCCGAAGGGCAGGCGCGCCGTGGCGTTGCGTGCAATGTAGCCGAAGTTCGGTGGTGCCGGTGGCGCGGTGCGGCGCCGCTGCCGGCCGGTGGCCTGGGCGGGCGGTTCATGCCGCCGCGTCCGGCAGCAGGCGGGCATCCTCGCCCAGCCAGTCGAGCGTGACGGCGTCGCCCGGCGCCAGGGCGCGCAGGCGGTCCCCGGCCGGTGGGGTTTCGCGCAGCGCCATCACCGCGGTGCCGGCCAGGGTGAAGTGGTATTCGGTGGCGCCGCCCAGGTAGACGCTGCGTTCCAGCCGCGCCGGCACGCCGCTGGCCAGGCCGGGGTTGAAGCGCAGCTTTTCCGGCCGCAGGCACAGCGCGCCACGCAGCCCGGGCGCAGCCTCACGCGGGCAGGGCAGGGTGGTGCCGTCGGTGGCGCGGAACTGGCCCCGCCCGGCCACCTGGCCATGCAGCACGTTCACCCGGCCGATGAAATTGGCCACGAACAGGTCCGCCGGGCGCTCATAAAGCTCCTCCGCCGTGCCCACCTGGCGGACCCGGCCCTTTTCCATCACCACCAGGCGGTCGGCCATGGTCAGGGCTTCCTCCTGGTCATGCGTCACGAACAGGGTGGTCAGGCCGAGGCGCTGCTGCAGGGTGCGGATCTCCACCCGCACTTCCGCCCGCAGCTTGGCATCCAGGTTGGAAAGCGGTTCGTCCAGCAGGAACACCGCCGGGTTCACCACCAGGGCGCGGGCCAGCGCCACGCGCTGCTGCTGGCCGCCGGAAAGCTGGCGCGGCAGGCGCTCCGCCAGCCCTTCCAGCCGCACCAGGCGCAGCGCCTCGACCACCCGGGCCTCGCGCTCGGCGCGGCCCACCTTGCGCATCTCCAGCCCGAAGCCGACATTCTGCGCCACGCTCATGTGCGGGAACAGCGCGTAGCTCTGGAACACCATGCCGGTGTCGCGGGCATGCGGCGGCGCGTGGGAAACGTCCTTCCCCGCGATCAGCACGCGCCCGGCGCTGGGTTCGACGAAGCCCGCCACCATGCGCAGCGTCGTGGTCTTGCCGCAGCCCGAAGGCCCCAGCAGCGCCACCAGCTCGCCCTGCTGCACGTCCAGGTCCACGCCATCCACCACCGTGGCGGGGCCATAGCGCCGGGTCAGGCCCTCAAGCCGCAGCGTGCCCATCACACCACCCGCGACAGCGAGACGAAGCGGTCGGTTATCAGCATCAAGGCTCCCACCAGCACGATCTGCACGGTGGCCACGGCGGCCAGCGTCGGGTCCACGCGGAATTCCAGGTAGTTCAACATGGCCACCGGCAGGGTGATGCGGCCGGGGCCGACCAGCAGCAGCGTCAGTTCCAGGTTCTCGAAGCTTTGGATGAAGCTGAACAGGCAGGCCGCCACCACGCCCGGCCGCAGCATGGGCAGCGTGACGCGGCGGAACACGGTCAACGGCCGCGCGCCCAGGTTGGCGGCGGCTTCCTCGGCGGCACGGTCCAGCCCGGCCAGCGCGGCGGAAACCAGCCGCACGGTCCAGGGAATGGTCAGCAGCACATGCGCCGCCACCAGCCCCAGCGTGGTGCCCTTGATGTCGTCATCCACCCAGAACTCGGCGCGCACATAGAACAGGTACAGCGCGGTGCCGGCGACCACGCCGGGCACCGCCAGCGGGCCGAGCAGCAGGGTGTTCACCGCTTCCCGCCCCGGCAGCCAGGCGCGGGCCAGGGCATAGGCGGCGGCGGTGCCCAGCGGCACGCCGATGGCCGTGGCCGCCAGCGCCACCTGCAGGCTGGTGACGAAGCCGCGGGCGAATTCGCGCTTTTCCCAGGCGTTGGCGTACCAGCGGAAGGTGAAGCCCTCCGGCGGGAAGCTGACCATTTCCTGCGCGAAGACGCTGATGACCACCACCGCCAGCACCGGCGCCAGCACCAGCGCATAGGCGCCCGCCACCGATGCGCCGAACAGCACGCGCGCGCCGCGACCCGCCATGAAGCCTCCGAGATTCCGGCCCGCATCCTGCGGCGCGGGCCAAGCCGGGGTCAATGCAACTCACGCCGGTTGTGGCTAGGCCCCAGCCCGGCCTTGCCCGATACTGCGGCAGCCATGCCCAACACCGCCCCACATGCCACGCCGGAGGCGGCCGCCCGCCGCCACGCCCCCGCCACGCTGCGCAACCGGGCAGCCATCCTGGCCGTGCTGCGCCAGGTGCTGCCCGCCAGCGGCCTGGTGCTGGAGGTGGCCAGTGGCAGCGGCGAGCACTGCGCCTTCCTGGCCGAGGCACTGCCCGCACTGACCTTCCAGCCGAGCGACCCCGACCCCGAGGCCCGCGCCAGCATCGACGCCTGGTGCCAGGGCCGGCCGAATATCCGCCCGGCCCTGGCGCTGGACGCGGCCGGCAGCTGGCCGGCGTTGCGGGCGCAGGCGGTGCTGTGCATCAACCTGGTGCATATCAGCCCCTGGGCGGCGACGCTGGGGCTGCTGCGCCACGCCGCCGCGGTGCTGCCGGCCGGCGCGCCGCTGTACCTTTACGGCCCCTACCGCGAGGCCGGCGCCCATGCCGCCGCCAGCAACGCCGATTTCGATGCCAGCCTGCGCGCCCGCAACCCGGCCTGGGGCGTGCGGGACCTGGAAGCGGTGGCCGAGGCCGCCGCCGCCCAGGGCTTCGGGCCGCCCGGCATCACCCGGATGCCGGCCAACAACCTGTCCGTGGTGCTGCATCGCGGCTGAGCGTGGTGCCTGCCCGGCGCCCGGGTGAAGGCGCCGTGCCTGGCGCGCGGGTAAGGGCGCCTGCCCGGCGCCCGGGTGAACGTGGCGCCGGCGCGGCGCGCGGGTAAGGGCGCCATGCCTGGCGCGTGGGGGAGGGCGCCGGCGCGGCGCCGGGCGGCGCCACGCTGGCGGCGGC
>CANBXZ010000429.1 GCA_947373495.1 Acetobacteraceae bacterium | reverse complement strand
GCCCAGCGGTTCCAGCGCCAGCAGAATGCTGAGCAGCGACACCGGCTGGCCCATCGGCAGCGGCGCCGGGGCGGCCGGGGTGGCGGCTGCCACCTGGGCGGCCTCGGGTGCCGCCTCAACCGGCGCCGCAACCACCGCCGGGGTGAGGTTGGCGGCGAACTTGTTGAAGAACTGGTCGGCCATCTGCTTGGCGGTGCTGTCGATCAGCCGGGCGCCCAACTGGGCGATCTTGCCGCCGACCTGGGCCTTCACGTTGTACGTAAGCACCGTCTCGTTCGGGCCCACTTCCTCCAGCGCCACGTCGGCGCCGCCCTTGGCGAAGCCCATGGCGCCGCCGGAGCCTTCACCGGAAATGGTGTAGCTCGCCGGCGGGTTGAGGTTTTCCAGCTTCACCTTGCCGCTGAACTTGGCCGCCATCGGGCCGAGCTTGACCGCCACCTTGGCCTCGAAGGCGTCCGGCGCGGTGCGGGTGACCGACTCGCAGCCGGGGATGGCCAGCTTCAGGGCCTCGGGGTCGTTCAGGGCTTCCCACACCAGTTGGCGCGAAGCGGGGATGCGGCGCTCGCCGGTCATTTCCATCAACACGGACTCCCGATTTTGGCCGCGGACCATAGGCGGCGGGGCAGGGCAGGGGAACCCCCACCGGTACAGGTTGCCAAGCCGGCAAGGGCGGGTTTCCCTGGGCGCCATGCATGAAACACCGACGCTCTCCCTGTTCTGGGGCCTGCCCTTTGCCGGGTTGCTGCTCAGCATTGCGCTGGGGCCGCTGGTGGCGGAACGGGTCTGGCATCATCACATGGGCAAGATCGCCGCGGCTACCGCCGGGGTGCTGCTGCTGCCCTGGGGGTTGAGCTTCGGCGCCGCCAGTGCCGCCGGGCTGGTGGCGCATGCGGCGCTGCATGAATACCTGCCCTTCCTGGCGTTGATCTTCGCGCTGTTCACCGTGGGGGGCGGCATCGTGGTGCAGGGCGGCCCCTGGGGCACGCCCGCCGGCAATACGCTGCTCCTGGCGGTGGGCACCCTGCTGGCCAGCGTCATGGGCACCACCGGCGCCGCCATGGTGCTGATCCACCCGCTGCTGCGGGCCAACGCGCACCGGCAGAAGAAGGTTCACCTGGGGGTGTTCTTCATTCTGCTGGTCGGCAATGTCGGCGGCAGCCTGAGCCCGCTGGGCGACCCGCCGTTGTTCCTCGGCTTCCTGCGCGGGGTGCCGTTCTTCTGGCCCACGCTGCACCTGCTGGCGCCGATGGCGCTGCTGGCCGGGCTGCTGCTGGCCACCTTCTACGTGCTGGACCGCCACCTGGCGGCGCAGCAGGGCGTGGCGCCGCCGCCGGCCACGCCGCTGCGGGTGCAGGGCTGGGCCAATGTGGCGCTGCTGGGCGGCGTGGTGGCGGTGGTGCTGCTGCAGGGCGTGTGGCAGCCGGGGGAGGTGGGTCTGCTCGGCCAGCATATCGGCGGCGAAAGGCTGCTGGGCATGCTGGCGCTGCTGGCGCTGGGGCTGGCTTCGCTGCAGCTGACCCCGCACAGCGCGCACCGCCAGAACATGTTCAGCTGGGCGCCCTTGCAGGAAGTGGCCAAGCTGTTCGCCGCCATCTTCTGCACCATGGCGCCGGTGGTGGCCATGCTGCACGCCGGCGAGCAAGGTGCGCTGGCCGCGGTGGTGAAGCTGGCCAATGCCCAGGGCGGCCAGCCGGTGCCGGCGGCGTATTTCTGGCTGACCGGCGTGCTCTCGGCCTTCCTGGACAATGCGCCGACCTACCTGGTGTTCTTCGAGCTGGCCGGCGGCGACCCGGCGGTGATGGTGGGGGCGCGGGCGCAGACCCTGCTGGCCATTTCCACCGGGTCGGTGTTCTTCGGCGCCGTCACCTATATCGGCAATGCGCCGAACTTCATGGTGCGCAGCATCGCCAGCCACCGCGGCGTGCATATGCCGGGCTTCATCGGCTACATGGGCTGGTCCCTGGTGCTGATGCTGCCCGGGCTGGCGCTGGTGAGCTGGGTGTTCTTCTGAACCGGCTATCCCCGCCATCCGGCCTTCGGAATTGACAGCCGCGCGCTGGCGTCGTCTCAAGGCGCCAACCCAGAAGGAACCCGCCCATGCCGTATTTGATCGCCGATGACGTGCCGGAAATGCCCGCCGGCCATCGCTTCCGCAAGCTGCTGGACAGCAGCCCGGGCATTCTGCAGATGCCGGGCGCGCAGAACGGCATGGCCGGCCTGCTGGCGAAGAAGGCGGGGTTCGAGGCGCTGTACCTTTCCGGCGCCGCCATGACGCTTTCCATGGGCATTCCGGACCTGGGCATGATCACGGTGGAGGAAGTGGCCTTCCACATCCGCACCATTACCCGCGCCACCGCCCTGCCGCTGCTGGTTGATGGCGATACCGGCTATGGCGAGGCCCTGAACGTCATGCACATGGTCCGCACCTTCGAGGATGCCGGCGCCGCCGCCGTGCACCTGGAAGACCAGTTGCTGCCGAAGAAGTGCGGCCACCTGAACGACAAGAAGATCGCCGACGCCCACGACATGGCCGCCAAGGTGGCCGCCGCCCGCAAGGCGCGCCGCCACCTGTACATCATCGCCCGCACCGATGCCGCCGCCAGCGAGGGCATGGATGGCGCCCTGGCCCGCGCCAAGCTGTACCTGGAAGCCGGCGCCGACGCGATCTTCCCCGAAGCCCTGAACAACCGCGACATGTTCGTGGAATTCGCCAGGCGCATCCGCGCCGAGGGCTACCCGGACGTGAAGCTGCTGGCCAACATGACCGAGTTCGGCCGCACGCCGTTCTACACCGCCGAGGAATTCCAGGAGATGGGCTACCAGATGGTGATCTGGCCGGTCTCCTCCGCCCGCGTGGCCAACAAGGCGATGGAGAAGCTCTACACCTCCATCAAGGCCGATGGCGGCACCCACAAGCAGGTGGACAACATGCAGACCCGGGCCGAGCTGTACGCCACCATCAACCTGGCGGCCTACGAAGCCCTGGACAGCAGCCTGATCGCCACCGTGGTGCCGGAAGCGATGCCGCAGCGCGGCTGAGCCACGCGGCTGCCGTGCCCACCGCCAAGGGCAGCGGTGAGCACGGGCTAGGCGTTTTGCCCGCACATGCCCTAGGCTCCTCCGCAACAAAGCGGAGGAGACGGCGCATGGCCCCCATTGCCAGCCGAAGGCGTGCCTTGCTGGCCGGTGCCGCCCTGGTGGCCGCGCCGCGCCTGGCCCGTGGCGCCGGCTTTCCGGAACGCCCGATCCGCCTGGTGATCCCCTGGGCCGCCGGTGGTTCCACCGACGTGCAGTTGCGCAGCCTGTGCGAGATTGCCGGCCGCCACCTGGGCCAGCCCATCGTGCCGGAAAACCGCCCCGGCGCCCGCGGCACCTTCGGCGCCCAGGCGCTGCTGCAGGCCCGGCCAGACGGCTACACCCTGGCGCAACTGCATTCCGCGGTGCTGAGCCACCCCTACATGACCCGCGCCACCACCTGGGACCCGGTGGAGGACTTCAGCTACATCCTGGCGCTGACCGGCTACCTCTCCGGCCTGGTGGT
>CANBXZ010000428.1 GCA_947373495.1 Acetobacteraceae bacterium | reverse complement strand
CCCTCGATCTCAATCCGCGGGATCGGCTTGCCGGTCAGCTTCTCGATCGCCAGCACGGACTTCACGTCATCCGCGGTGGCGATGCTGTAGGCGCGGCCTTCGCGGCCGGCACGGCCGGTGCGGCCGATGCGGTGGACGTAGTCTTCCGAATGGAACGGCACGTCGAAGTTGAACACATGGCTCAACCCGCCGATGTCGAGGCCCCGGGCGGCCACGTCGGAGCATACCAGCAGCTGGAGTTCGTTGTTCTTGAACTTGTTCAGCGTGGCGAAGCGGGTGGACTGGTCCATGTCGCCATGCAGCGCACCAACCGAGAAGTTGTGGCGCTTCAGCGACTTGTAGAGGATATCCACCTCGATCTTGCGGTTGCAGAAGATCAGGGCGTTCTGCACCGGCTCGCGCCGCAGCAGGCGGCGCAGCGCCTCGCGCTTCTCGCGGTCGCCGACATAGACCAGGCCGGCGGTGATGGTGCTGGCAACGCTGGCCGGGGCCGAGACGCTGATCTCACGCGGGTTCTGCAGGAAGGCGTCGGCCAGCCGGCGGATTTCCGGTGCCATGGTGGCGCTGAAGAACAGCGTCTGGCGCATCGGCGGCAGCATCTGCACGATGCGCTCGACATCCGGGATGAAGCCCATGTCCAGCATGCGGTCGGCTTCGTCGATGACCAGCAGCTTGCAGTCGGCCATCAGGATGCGGCCGCGATCGAACAGGTCCATCAACCGGCCCGGCGTGGCGATCAGCACGTCCACGCCCTTTTCCAGCACGTCGCGCTGGTCGTTCATGCTCTCGCCGCCGATCAGCAGCGCGCAGGTCAGGTTCAGGTGCTTGCCGTACTTGACGAAATTCTCGGCCACCTGAAGGGCCAGTTCGCGCGTCGGCTCCAGGATCAGGCTGCGCGGCATGCGCGCCTTGGCCCGGCTGCCGGCCAGGATGTCGAGCATCGGCAGCACGAAGCTGGCGGTCTTGCCGGTGCCGGTCTGGGCGCAGCCCAGCACGTCCCGGTTCATCAGCACCACCGGAATGGCCTGTTCCTGGATCGGCGTGGGGTAGAGGTAGCCGGCCTCGGTCACCGCCTGCACGATCTGGTCCGACAGGCCGAGGTCGGCGAAGCTGGTGCGCGGGGCAGCGGCTTCCTCTTCTTCCTCGTCGTCGTCCTCGGCATCGCTGCCGTCGTCGTCGGAGGCAAGCTCCTCGTCCTCGGCGGCTTCGTCCAGCGGCAGCCCGGTCTCGGGCTCATCATCCAGCGGGTCGGCGGCCATGACGGCTTCGGCCAGCGGAGCTTCGAGCACGGGGGCTTCGGCCACCGGGGCTTCGAGCACGGGCGCTTCGGCCACGGCGGCGGCCGGCTCGGCCACGGCGGCAGGCTCCGCCACGGTAGCGGCGGGCTGTTCCATCACCGGCGGGGCGACCGGTTCCGCGACAGGCGCGGCGGCCGGGGCGGTTTCAGCCACGGCCACGGCCGGGGCCGGGGTTTCGGAGTGTTCGGTCTCGGCCGCCAGGGGGGCAGTCCGCTCAGGGGTATCGTTCAAGCGCTATCGGTTCCTTCGCCGGGTCGGCGGCGTGGCCCGGTATGTTGTCCAGTGGGCGCCGAGCGCCCCCATCACCGCCCGGCAGCCCAACCCAATTGGGCAGCCGTTCCAGGTCCGCCGGGCATATGCGCCGCCGAAGCGATGAAATCAAGCTGTTCCGCCGCTTCCACGCGGTTTCGCCGGGCTTTGGTTGCAGCCCGGCCATGCGCCCGGCCCGGGGCTGGCGCGCCAGGCGCCTCGGCGTGCTCGACGCCGTGCCGCCCCAGGCCCAGGATGCGCGTTGCTGCCCCATTCCGTGGAGGAAAACGCCATGCGTCGCCCCTTGCTGACCGCCCTGGCCGCCCTGACGGTGCTGGCCTCCGCCATCGCGCCCGCCGAAGCCCGCCGAGGCGGCGGCGGTAGCGGCCACTGGGGCGGGGGCGGCGGGCATTGGGGCGGGGGCGGCGGTCAGTGGCGCGGCGGCCATTGGGGCGGTGGGCGTGGCTATGGCTGGGGCCGGCCCGGCCTGGCGCTGGGGCTGGGCGTGGGGGTTGGCGCCGCCTTGGCCTATCGCGGCTGGTGGGGCGGGGCGCCTGGCTACGCCTTCGGCTATCCCTACCCCTACGAAGTGGCGCCGCCGGTCACCTACTACGCCCCGCCCTATCCCGAACCGATCCAGTCGCCACCCCCCGCGGCCCCGGTCAGCACCGGCCGGCCGGCCGAGGCGCGCAACTGCCGCGCGGCGATGCAGGTGACCTGCCGGCTGCAACAGCCCACCCCGCTGGGCGGCGCCTGTGGCTGCATCAGCAACATGGGCATGCTGCCGGGCCAGGCCATGCCCTGAGGCGAAGCCGCCGTGCCCGGAGGCGCGGCCGGCCATGCCCGACGGCGAAGCTGGCCGTACCCGGCGGCGCTGCCGGCCGGGACCGGCGCAGCCGGCTACAGCCGGTCGATCATCGCTTCGCCGCCCTTCATCACGAAGGGAATGCGCTCGCCCTGGCCGGTCAGCACGCCGATATCGGCCAGCGGGTCGCCATCCACCAGGATGAGGTCGGCCAGCGCGCCGGCGGCCACCACGCCCAACTGGCCTTCCTGCTGCAACAGCCGGGCATTCGTCTGCGTCGCCTGGCGCAGCACCAGTGCGGCGGGCAGCACTTCGCGGCGGATGGTGAACTCCTCGCTCTGGCGGCGGCGCATGCCGGCCAGCAGGTCGGTGCCGAAGCCCATCTCCACCCCGGCCTGGTGCAGGATCTCCAGGCTGCCCAGCCCGGCCTGCTTCACCTCCCCCAGCTTGGCCATGCTGGCCGGCGGCAGGCCCAGCGCGGCGCCCTCATCCTCCAGCGCCTGGTAGGTAACCAGCGTGGGCACCGCGAAGGCCTGCTGCGCCGCCATGTAGCGGGCGGTGGGGGCGTCGATCAGGTTGCAATGTTCCACGCTGCGCACGCCCAGGCGCACGGCGCGGAAAATCGCCTCCGGCGTATAGGCGTGCGCCTGCACATAGCGCCGCCACGCCTTGGCTTCCCACACCGCGCAGGCGATCTCCTCCTCGGAGTATTGCAGCGCATAGATCGGGTCGCTCGGCGAAGCCACGCCACCCGAGGCCATGATCTTGATGTGATGGGCGCCCTTCTTCAGGTTGCCACGCACGGCGCGACGCACCTCGTCCACGCCATCGGCGACGATGCCGATGGTGGCGGCGTTGCCGCAGCAGCCGCACAGGTTGTCCAGCGCGGTATTCGGCCGCATGTCGCCATGGCCGCCGGTGGGGGAGAGCGCCTGGCCCGGGAAGAACAGCCGCGGCCCCTTGATGAGCCCGGTTTCCAGCGCAATGGCCAGCCCCCAGTCGGCGCCGGCGCAGTCCCGCACGCTGGTGAAGCCGCGCTTCAGGCTTTCCTCCAGGTCGCGCGCCGCATGCATGGCCTGCAGGCTGCGCGGCATGCGGTCCAGCCGGCCCAGGTCGGCATCGGCGGCGTATACATGCACATGCGCGTCGATCAGCCCCGGCATCAGGGTGCGGCCGCCGCCATCCACCATCCGC
>CANBXZ010000427.1 GCA_947373495.1 Acetobacteraceae bacterium | reverse complement strand
TCACCCTGTCGTTGGACGATGTGGTGGTGGCCAGCTTCGTCAGCGGCCCGGCCGGCACCACCCTGCCGATATTGCTGTTCTCCCGCCTGCAACGCGGCCTGAGCCCGGAAATCAACGCCCTGGGCGGGGCTATCCTGGCGCTGGCGGCGGTGGCGCTGGGCCTGGCGGGGGCCATGCTTGCCCGTTCTGCCCGCCCATCGGGCAAAGCGGGTTGAACCAAAGGGGTGCCGCCGCTAGGGTCCGCCCCCTCCGTTAGACCGCAGGCCCGCCATGAAGCTCATCGCCGACCGTCTCGACCGCATCTCGCCGTCGCTCACCATCGCCATGACCACGAAGGCGCGGGCGCTGAAAGCGGCGGGCAAGGACGTCGTGGGCCTGTCCTCCGGCGAGCCGGACTTCGACACCCCCCGCAACGTGAAGGACGCCGCGATCGCGGCGATCGAGCGCGGCGAGACCAAGTACACCGACGTGGCCGGCACCCTGGCGTTGCGCCAGGCGGTGTGCGACCGCTTCCGGCTGGACCACGGCCTGGACTACAAGCCGGAGGAAATCCTGGTCGCCACCGGCGGCAAGCAGGTTATCTTCGACGCGCTGCTGGCCACCATCAACCCGGGCGATGAAGCCATCATCCCGGCGCCGTGCTGGGTTTCCTACCCGGACATCGTCGAGTTGGCCGAGGGCAAGCCCGTCATCGTCGGCTGCGACGAGAACAACGGCTTCAAGCTGCGCCCGGAACAGCTGGAAGCGGCGATCACGCCGAAGACCAAGTGGTTCCTGCTGAACAACCCCTGCAACCCGACCGGCGCCGCCTACAACGCGGAAGAGCTGAAGGCGCTGACCGACGTGCTGATGCGGCACCCGGACGTGTGGGTGTTCACCGACGACATCTATGAGAAGCTGGCCTATGACGGCTTCCGCCCGGCGACCATCCTGGAGGTGGAACCCCGCCTGCGCGACCGCACCGTGACGATGAACGGCTGCTCCAAGGCCTATGCCATGACCGGCTGGCGCATTGGCTATGCCGGCGCGCCGGTTGGCCTCATCAAGCAGATGGACAAGCTGCAGAGCCAGTCCACCAGCAACACCAGCAGCATCAGCCAGGCCGCCGCGGTCGAGGCGCTGACCGGGCCGCAGGATTCCATCGACCCGATGCGCGCCGCCTACAAGCGCCGCCGCGACATGATGGTGGAGGAGCTGAACAAGGCCCCCGGCCTGCGCTGCCACAAGCCGGAAGGCGCCTTCTACGTCTTCCCCAGCATGCAGGGCTGCATCGGCAAGACCACCACCGGCGGCAAGCTGATCACCAACGACGAGGACTTCTGCATCGCGCTGCTGGAGGAAGAGGGCGTGGCCTGCGTGCACGGTGCCGCCTTCATGTACCCGGGCTATTTCCGCATCAGCTACGCCACGTCGGAAGTGGCGCTGAAGGAAGCCTGCGTGCGCATCCAGCGCTTCTGCACCGGCCTGAAGTAACATGCCGGAACTCGCCCAGAGGCTGGCCAACGTCCAGGTTTCCGCCAGCGCCGCGATGACGGCGCGGGCGCGGGACATGCGCGCGCAAGGCATCCAGGTGCTGAGCCTGGCCTCGGGCGAGCCGGATTTCGCCACGCCGCAGCACGCCATCGACGCCGCCTATGCCGCGGCGATGAAGGGTGACACCAAGTACCCGCCACAGGGCGGCACCGTGGCGCTGAAGCAGGCGATCCAGCGCAAGTTCAAGCGCGACAACCACCTGGACTATGCGCTGGACGAGATCATCGTCGGCAATGGTGGCAAGCAGATCATCTTCAACGCCCTGATGGCCACGCTGGACCCGGGCGACGAGGTGGTGATCCCGGCGCCGCACTGGATCAGCTACGCCGACATGGCCAAGGTGGCCGGCGGCACCCCGGTGCAGTTCAGTTGCCCGCAGAACAACGGCTTCCGGGTGCGCCCGGAAGACCTGGAAGCCGCCATCACTCCGAAAACCAAGTGGGTGATGCTGAACTTCCCCTCCAACCCCACCGGCGCCGCCTGCGACCGGGCGCAGATGCGCGCCATCGCCGATGTGCTGCTGCGCCACCCGCAGGTGTGGATCATGTCCGACGACATGTACGAGCACATGATCTACGACGGGTTCGAGTTCTGCACGATCGCGGAAGTGGAGCCGGCGCTGAAGGACCGCACGCTGACGGTCAATGGCGTCTCCAAGACCTATGCCATGACCGGCTGGCGCCTGGGCTTCGCCGGCGGCCCGGTGAAGCTTATCAAGGGCATGTTCAACATGCAGGGCCAGGCCACGGCCGGCGTCTCCACCATCAGCCAGGCCGCCGCCACCGCGGCGCTGGATGGCCCGCAGGATCTCATCAGGGAACGCCAGGCGGTGTACAAGCAGCGCCGCGACCTGGTGGTGGAAATGCTGAACGCCGCCCCCGGCATCAGCTGCCACAAGCCGGAAGGCGCCTTCTATGTATTCCCGAACCTGGCGGGTTGCCTCGGCAAGACCAGCAAGGCCGGCAAGCTCATCGCCTCCGATACCGACTTCGTCCAGGCGCTGCTGGACGAAAAGCGCGTGGCGGCGGTGCAGGGCGCGGCCTATGGCATGAGCCCCTACATGCGCATCAGCTACGCCACCAGCACCGAGACGCTGGTGGAGGCGTGCAGCCGCATTCAGGAATTCTGCCGCGAACTGAGCTGAACCCGCGGCGCGAAGCCGGGCGCATCGCCGGCTTCGCGCGCGCCCGCTGGCCGCGGCTCAATCCAGCGTGATCCCGGCCTCGCGGATGGTGCGGCCCAGTTCGGCCACTTCGCGCTTCGCCAGCGTGTCCATGTCCGCCACCGTCAGCGGCCGCAGCACCACGCCGCCGGCTTCGGCCCGGCGCATCACGTCCGGGTCGCGCGTCGCCTCGCGCAGCGCGGCGTTCAGGCGTTCCAGCACCGGGGCCGGGGTGCCGGCCGGGGCGAAGAAGGCAAACCAGGCATCCACGGTGAAACCGGGCAGGCCGGCCTCCGCCGTGGTCGGCACCTGCGGCAGCGCGGCGATCCGGTCCTGGCTGGCGATGGCCAACGCCTTCAGTCGCCCGCCCTGCACCAGCGAAATGGCCGAGGACGGCGTGGTGACGAACAGTTGCACCCGGCCGCCCACCACATCCTGCAGGGCCGGCGCGGCGCCGCGATAGGGCACATGCACCATCTCCACCCCGATGGCCTGGGCGAAGCGCGCGCCGCCGATGTGCTGGATGCTGCCACTGCCGGAGGAAGCGTAGTTGATCTGCCCCGGCCGGGCGCGGGCGTAGGCGATGAACTCGGCCAGCGTATTCACCGGCAGGTCGGGCGCCACGAAGATGCCGTGCGGGGCGATATCGGCCATGCCCACCGCGGCCAGGTCGCGCGAAGGGTCCCAGCCGATATCCTTCATCAGCGCCGGGTTGCCGCCGTGATAGCCGCTGTATTGCAGCAGCAGGGTGTGGCCATCCGCCGCCGCCCGCACCGTGGCCAGAATGGCGACATTGCCGTTGCCGCCGGGGCGATTGTCGATCACCACCTGCACGCCCAGCGCGCGGGCCAGGGCTTCCTGGAACAGCCGGGC
>CANBXZ010000426.1 GCA_947373495.1 Acetobacteraceae bacterium | reverse complement strand
GCCAGGGTGCCCAGCACCGGCGCCGGGGTGCCGAGCGGCGCCACCAGCCCGACCAAGGCACCTTCGAGCAGATCCGGGTAGCCTTGCTCGATGTAGCTGGGCAGGTCCGTCGCCACCGCCACCCGGCCGGCCGAGGCCACCGCCAGAATCCGGCCACGGCCGGACTGCGCCAGCGGCAGCAGGGTGGAAAGCTCGGTGAACAGGGCGTCGATATTGCCGGCCACCACATCGGCCAACGCCTCGCCGCCGCCGCGATAGGCCACCTCCACCAGCTCGATCCCGGCCTGGCGGGAAAGCTGCCGCAGCGCCACCTGGCCGGAGGTGCCAACGCCAGGATGTCCGGCGCTCAACTGGCCGCGCCGCGCCCGGGCGCGGGCGACGAACTCGGCCAGCGTCACCGGGCCGCCGCTCGGCACCATCAGCGCGGAATAGGAACGGCTCATCAGCCCGATCGGCGCGAACAGCTTCAGCGGGTCCTGCAGGCCATCCGCCGCCTTGGGGTCCAGCAGCAGCGCCCCGTCGGAACCAACCAGCAGCGTATGGCCATCCGGCCGCGCCTGGGCCACCAGCCCGGCGGCCAGGCTGCCCCCGGCCCCGGCGCGGTTTTCCACCACGCAGGGCTGCTTCAGCCGCTCGGACCAATGCGGCGCCAGCAGCCGGGCGATCTTGTCCACATTGCCGCCGGGGGCGAAGGGCACCACCAGCCGCAGCGGATGGTCTGGCCAGGGCTGCGCCCGCCCCAACCCCGGCGCGGCCAGCAGCGCGGCGCCGGCCAGCAGGGCGCGGCGTTCAACCACGCGCCAGCCATTCCGCCGCATGGGTGCCCAGCGGCACCGGCGGCAGCGTCGGCCGCGGCGGCGTGGCGCTCATCACCAGTGGGGAACGCATGCAGCGCAGCAGGCCGAGCGAGCCGGGGATCGCCACATCCATCATGGCGGCGGCGGCCTTGTCCGGCAGGTCGCCCGGCATGCGGGCGGCGGCCTCGGCCTCCACCAGCCCCTGCGCGCGCATCCAGTGGCCGATGCCGGCCAGCGAGACCCGCACCAGCCAGGAACCGCCGATGGTGGCCCGGCGATGCAGCGCCACCATGGCGCCGAAGGCCATCAGGTTGCCGCTGATGTAGTCGATGGCGGCGCAGGGCAGCAGCGCCGGGGCGCCGGGCTTGCCCGTGGCATGGGCGATGCCGGTGGCGGATTGCACGATGGTGTCGTAGCCGCGCCGCTGGCTCCACGGCCCGCTGCGGCCCCAGGCGGAAAGCGTCGCCATCACCAGGCCGGGGCGCAGCGCCGCCAGGTCCTCGAAGCCGAAGCCGCGCCGGGCCAGCGTGCCGGGGCGGTAGGACTGCACGAACACATCGGCGCCGCGCACCAGTTGGCGCAGGGTTTCGGCCTGGGCGGCCTCGCGCAGGTCCAGGTAGGTGCTGCGCTTGCCGATGCCGGTGTCGATATCCAGCATGCCCGCGCCGGGCAGGTCGCGCCGGCTGATCTTCAGCACGTCGGCGCCATGTTCCGCCAGGGTGCGGCAGGCCACCGGCCCGGCGATCACCCGCGTCATGTCCAGCGCGCGGATGCCACCCAGTGGGCGGTCCGCCTTGGGCAGCGGCTCGGGCGGGGCGTCGCCGATGCGCTCGATCTCGATGACCGGCAGCGCGGCCACGGCGGCGTTGTGCGGGTGGGCGGCCCATTCCTCCGGCGTGCGGACGAAGCTGGCCACGCCGCCGCCTTCATGGATGGCGGTTTCCAGTTCCTCCCCGGCGCGGTTCAGGATGGCGTCCTTCACCGCCTGCACCTCCGCCGCCACGCCCAGCGCCTTGATATTGGCGTCGCGCAGATGCGGGAAGTTGCAGTGCAGGAACACATGGCGGCCATCCCCGGTGGGGTAGAAGCCGCTGAACGGGTCGCGTTCGTGCTTCGGCGGGGCACCGTCCAGCAGCAGGTACTGGTGGCCGCGCAGGCTGGCCACGGCCTCGGTCACGTCCACGCTCAACCGCTGCGGCTGGTGGTGCAGCCGCCACAGCGCATCCGCCGCCACGCCCACCGCGGCGAGCGAGGCGGCGCCGGCGGCGCCCAGGCGGTAGCGCGTGGGCAGCACCGGGTCGGCGCCGGTGAACTGCGCATCCCCATGCAGGCCGGCCAGGGCGAGCAGATGATGCAGCGCGGCGATCGGGCGTTGGGTCTCGGGCATGGCGCTTCCCCCTACAGGTGCGAGAACATGCGCTTGCCGGGCTTGGGCATGCGCGCGACGAGGATGGTGCTGGTCTCGGCTTCGGTGATGAACAGGCTGCGATTGTCGGCGCCGCCATAGGCAATGTTGACGGTGCTGCGGCCCTTGCAGGTCTTCACCACCGCCAGCAGCTCGGCGTAGCGGTTGTACAGCCGCACCACGCCGGCGGTGGGGTGGGCCACGGCCAGGTTGCCGTCCTCATCCAGCGCCAGCCCGTCCGGCCCGGCGCTGGGCAGTTGCACGAACAGCCCGGTGCGCAGCTTTTCCGTCGGGTCCTGCGTGGCGATGCGCCACACCGCATTGGCACGGGTGACGGCGACGAACAGCGCGGTCTCCCGCTTGTCGAACACCAGGCCGTTCGGGCTCGGGGCGTTGCTGATGAGGCATTCCAGGCGGCCGGCGGCGGTGTAGCGGAACACCCGGCCCGTCGGGTCCTGCAGGCCGGTACGGCCCTGGTCGGTGAAGCAGACATCGCCGTTGGAATGGAACACCAGGTCGTTCAGCCCCTTGAAGCTCTCGCCCGGGGCCGGGCCGCTCACCAGGGTTTCCACCTGGCCGGTGCTTGGGTTGAACACCACCAGGCCCCGGCGCCGGTCGGCGATGAAGGCACGGCCATCCTGGTGGAACTTCAGCCCGTTCGGCGCGCCGTCATATTCCAGCGCCAGCTCCCACTTGCCGGCCGGCGAGATGCGGTGCAACCGGCCGAGGCGGGTATCCACGCACCACAGGTTGCCGTCGCGGTCGAAGCTCGGGCCTTCGAGCGAGTTGCGCCTGGCGTCGCCGCGGCGCGGGTCCGCCACCTGGGCGCGCAGGCTGTCCGGCAGGCTGGCGAAGACGCTGGTCTCGATGAGTTCGGGCGTGGGGCCGAAGGGCATCTCAGATCACTCCATCCTGGCGCAGCGTGGCGATGGCAGCCGCGTCCAGCCCCAGCTCGGCCAGCACCGCCGCCGTGTCCTGGCCCAGTTGCGGCGGCGGCGTGGCCACGCCGGGCATGCCGCTGGCCAGCCGGAAGCCCGGGCGCGTCACCGCGATGTCGCGCTCCACGCCAGGGGCGTCGGGGAAGTGCTGCACCACGCTGCGGGCTTCGATATGCGGATGCGCCAGCATTTCCGGCAGCGACAGGATGGGCCCCACCGGCACCCCGGCGGCGGCGAGGATCGCCTCCCATTCAATCGCCGTCTTCTCGCTCAGCCGGGCTTCCAGCGTTTCCCGCAGGGCCACCCGATTGGCCAGCCGCTGCGCACGGTTGGCGAAGCGGGCATCCTCATGCAGCGCGAGGCCAACGGCCTCGCACAACAAGGAAAAATGTTTTTCCTCGTTGCAGACGATGTTGATGGCGCCCTCGCCGC
>CANBXZ010000425.1 GCA_947373495.1 Acetobacteraceae bacterium | reverse complement strand
CCCGTTGTCGCCGCCAGAGTGACGGCAGCGCGCGGCAGCGGCAACCTCGGAGGGAGGTTCAGTCCTGGGCCTGGATCATCTCCCGCACCCGGGGGTAGATCTCATTCGCCCAGCGCCGGCCGTTGAAGATGCCGTAGTGGCCGACGCCGGTCTGCAGGTGATGGCGCTTCATCGGCAGTGGAATGCCGCTGCACAGGTCCAGCGCCGCCATGGTCTGGCCGATGGAACAGATGTCGTCCTTCTCGCCTTCCACCGTCAGCAGCGCGGTGCGGCGAATGGCCTCGGGGCGGACCTGGCGGCCGCGATAGGTCATCTGGCCCAGCGGCAGGTCGTGGCGCTGGAAGATCCGGTGCACGGTTTCCAGGTAGAACTCGGCCGGCAGGTCCATCACCGCCAGGTATTCGTCGTAGAACTTGCGATGCGCCTCCACCTTCACCGTGTCGCCGTCCACCAGGTGGCGGAACTGGTCGCCGAAGGCCTGGGTGTGGCGGTCCAGGTTCATCGACATGAAGGCGCTCAACTGGATCATGCCGGGGTAGACCTTGCGGCCGCCGCCCTTGTGCCGCCAGGGCACGGTGTGGATCAGGTTGCGCTCGAACCATTCGATGTTCTTGCTGTTGGCCAGCTCGTTCACCTTGGTGGGGGAAACCCGGGTGTCGATCGGCCCGGCCATCAGCGTCATGCTGCGCGGCACCGCGCGGTTGCGGTCCTCGGCCATGATGGCCACCGCCGCCAGCACCGCCGCCACCGGCTGGCACACCGCCAGCACGTGGGAGCCGGGGCCCATCACCTCCAGGAAGCGGATGATGGTGGCGATGAACTCGTCCACGCCGAACGGGCCGGCGGCCAGCGGCACGTCCCGGGCATTGTGCCAGTCGGTGATGTAGACGTCGTTGTCGGGCAGCAGCACCTGCACCGTGCCGCGCAGCAGGGTGGCGAAGTGGCCGGACATCGGCGCCACCACCAGCACCCGCGGCTGGCGCACCGCCGTGGCCTTGCGGAAATGCAGCAGGCTGCCGAACAACCCGGCCTCGGCCACTTCCTCCGCCACCTCCACCAACTCGTCGCCAACGCGCACCGCCGGAATGTCGAAGGGCGGGCGTTCCTGGGTCAGGCCGGAATGGGCGAATACCTCCAGCGCCGCCCGCGCCTGGCGCAGACCGAAGAAGGCCGGATGCGGCACGTCGAAGCTGCGGAGCATGCCGCTGGCCCCCCGCGCGGCGCGCCGCATCGGGTTCAGCATGTCCTGCCTGGCCTGCCAGAGTTGGTACATCATCGTATGGAAGCCATTCCGTGGAAGCCGAATTGCAGCATGGTGCCCGTTATGGCGTATTTCGCAACTGCGAAGACGCTGATAGCCTGCCCCGGCAAGTAGTTTGGCAAAAAGGGGCGCTCGATGTCGGCGGGTACGGTGCTGCGGATCAGCAGCAGGAATTACTCCTCCTGGTCGTTGCGTGGGTTCCTGCTTGCCCGCCTTTCGGGCCTGCCCTTCACGGTGGACGTGGTTTCACCGGACGACCCGGCGATGCGGGCCGAGTTGCTGATGCAATCCTCCTCCATCCGCATTCCCAGCCTGGTGCATGACGGGGTGGAGGTGTGGGACACCATGGCGATCGGCGAGTTCCTGAACGAGCTGTGCCCGCAGGCGCAGATGCTGCCGGCCGACCGCCCGGCGCGGGCGCGCTGCCGCTCGATCTCGGGGGAGATGCATGCCGGCTTCCATGCGCTGCGCTCCTCCCTGCCGATGAACCTGCGCGCGCACCATGCCGACTTCACGGTGTGGTCGGCGGCGCGGGCGGATATCGAGCGCATCACCCAGACCTGGCGGGAATGCCTGGGCGCCTGGGGCGGCCCCTGGCTGTTCGGCGCCCGGCCGAGCGTGGCCGACGCCTTCTATGCCCCGGTGGTGACCCGCTTCCGCACCTATGACGTGAAGCTGGACCCGGTGTGCGAAGCCTATGCCGCCCAGGTGCTGGCCTGGCCGGACCTGGTGGAATGGACCGCCGAGGCCGAGGCCGAGTTGCATGACAAGATCGAGGAGCTGGAGCTGGACGCGGAGTTCTGACCGCGCCCGGCTGAACCCGGCCGGCGGGACCCAGGGGGGCTGGCCGGCGCGGGCGGTCGGGCCGCCAGCCTGGCATGCCCTGCTGCACCGCAGCAACGGCCATCGACGCATTGCAGCAAACCTTCCGATCGCGGGGAGTTTCGCTTCAATTTAGCCCCATACCCAGGGCAAAACCTTCCCATGCCCCTTCCCCGCGCCTTCCTGCCGCTGCGCCACAGCGTGTTCCGTGGCCTCTGGGTCGCCACCCTGGCCAGCAATATCGGCCTGTGGATCCAGAACACCGGCGCCGGATGGTTGATGACCATCCTCGACCCCGACCCGATGATGGTGAGCCTGGTGCAGGCCGCCAGCATGCTGCCGGTGTTCCTGCTGGCGCTGCCGGCCGGGGCGCTGGCGGATATCATCGACCGCCGCATCTTCCTCATCGCCGCCCAGGCCTGGATCCTGGTTTCCGCCCTGGTGCTGGCGGTGCTGACCGGCACCGACAGCCTGGGCCCCTGGGGGCTGCTGCTGCTGACCTTTGCGATTGGCGCCGGCAACGCCATGAACTTCCCGGCCTGGGCCGCCACCACGCCGGAGCTGTTGCCGAAGGAGGACCTGGTCGGCGCCATCGCGCTGAACGGCATCAGCTTCAACATCGCCCGCGCCGTGGGCCCGGCGCTGGGTGGCTTCGCCATTGCCTGGGCCGGGCCGGAAGCCGCCTTCGTGCTGAACGCGGTCAGCTTCATCTGGCTCATCGTGGTGCTGCTGCTGTGGAAGCCGGAAGCCCGCAGCCGGCGGATGCCGCCGGAACACCTGGTTTCCGCCATGCGGGCCGGGCTGCGCTTCGTGCGCGCCACCCCGGCCATGCACGCCGCCATCGTGCGGTCCTGCGTGTTCTTCCTGTTCAGCGCCTCGATCTGGGGGCTGATGCCGCTGTTCGTGCGCCAGCAACTGGGCCTGGGGCCGGAAGCCTTCGGCATGATGCTGGCCGCCATGGGCGCCGGCGCGGTGGCGGCCGGCTTCGGCCTGCCGCTGGCCCGCGGCCGCTTCAACCGGGACCAGCTGGTGTTCGGCTCCTCCCTGCTGGCGGCGCTGGGCATGGGCATTCTGGCCATGTCGCGCCATTGGGCGCCGGCGGTGCTGGGCATGGTGATGTTCGGCGCCGCCTGGATCTGCGCCGGCGCCACCCTGTCCACCGCGGCGCAGCTGGCCTGCCCGGCCTGGGTGCGGGCGCGGGCGATCGCGATCTACCAACTGTGCTTCTTCGGCGCCATGGCGCTGGGCTCGGCCATTGCCGGCTGGCTGGGCGGCCGCTTCGGCGTGGCGCCGGGCCTGGGCATGCTGGCCGCCGGCGCCGCGCTGGCCGCGCTGCTGACCCGGGGCTGGACGCTGGAGTTCGGCGGCGTCTCGCTGGGCCTGGTCACCCCGCCGGACGCGCTGCCGCTGCCCAAGCCGGCCGCCCCGGCGGCGGAGCTGCGCACGCTGCTGCATGAAAACGCCAACAAGGTGCTGGAAGTGGTGCGCTACCGCATCGAGCCCGGGCGGCGCGAGGA
>CANBXZ010000424.1 GCA_947373495.1 Acetobacteraceae bacterium | reverse complement strand
ACATCGGCGCCAGCATGGCCAGTTCGGCGTCCGGTTGCGTCACGCTGGCCAGCATCCGCGCCAGCCGGGCCTCGGTGGGCGGCACCAGCGGCAGGCCGTCGGAAAAGCCGGCGGCCTCCAGCAGCGCCTGCGCATCCTCCCAGGGGGTGGTCGCGTGGAAGAACAGCGCGTCGTCGGCGCCGACGATCATGCCGCCGGGGTTTTCACCCGGGTGGAGACCACCGCCGTGCCACCGAAGCTGGGGATGAAGGCGCTGTGCTTGCCCGGGCCGCCGGCCATGGCGATGTGGATATCCTCCGGCCCGCGGCAGATGGTCAGGAAATCCCCGGTCGGGTGGTGGCCGGTGGCGGCATAGGTCGCCAGGTTTTCCGCCGAGATGTGCTTCAGCGGCACCCGGGCGCGTTCCCACAACTGGTCCCGCAGCTTGTCCAGGCCCCAGCCATCCCGGGCGAAGGTGGCGGCGTGTTCGGGGCCGACGATGACTAGGTACGGCCCCTTGCCATAGATGGTGTTGGCGCCGGGCTGGGCGATGGTGTGGGCGAAGGTGGTCATCAGCCCCTCGGCGCTGGTGCTGCCGTGGTCGTTGATGTTGTGCGGTGCCTCGCCGGACATCACCGTCACCACGCTGTCGCTGGCGTCGAAGCCGCGGCGGACATGGAAGGGCGCCCAGGGGCTCTCCTCCTCGTTCTCGCCGAAGCAGAAGGCGTATTTGGCCGGCGAGCCCTGGGTCGAGCGGTCCATCACCCCCGGCACACCGCCGCCGACATTGCGCAGAATGAGCTGCAACGCGCGGCCGATGCTGGCATTGGCGCGCCAGCCCTGGCCGAAGCAATTGGTGCCGCAATTCACCCCCAGCGCCAGCCGGATCGGGCCGTTCAGCATCACCACCGGGGCGCAGGAATGCGTCGTGGCCATGCTGCCATGCAGGTTGTAGCTGGGGTTCAGCACGCCGCGCAGCGCGGCGATGATGCTGGGGAAGTATTCCGGCCTGGCGCCGGCCATCACCGCATTCGCCGCCAGGCTTTGCAGTGTCGGCACCACCTGGCGCGGCGAGATCGGCGGGAAGCTCTCATTGTCGCCGCGCGCGCCGGCCACCATGCGGGCCACGCTGGCTTCCGTGGGCATCACCAGCGGCAGGCCGTCGCTCCAGCCCTGTTCCTCGGCGTAGTCCTGCCATGCCTCCGGGTCGAGATCCGCAATTTCCAGGACCTCGGTGTCGGCGCTGTCGCTCATGGGCTGGTCTCACTGACGCGGGATGGCCGCCGGAGGGTGCCGGCGGCCCCGAGGGGATGCGGTGGGCTAAGCGTTCATTTCCTGCTGGAACCCGGCGAAGGCGGCTTCGATCCGCTCCACCAGTTCCTCGGCGTTCAAGCCGCCGACCGGGTGCTTCACCACGATCAGATGCGGGTCGACCTTGCGGGCCTTGGCTTGCGCCAACACCAGCGGCTTGAAGGTCTCGGTGGCGATCACCACCCCGACCATGCCCTTCTTCCGCAGTTCAATGCTGTCGTGGAAACTCCACGATGAGCAGGAGCCTCAATCGCCCAACGCGAGCAATGCGATGCGATACTTCTTCGCCGCGTCGTTGATCATCTCCGGCGGGGCGCCCTGGCTGGCGCTGTTCTTGGCGATGAAGTCGATGTTGTCGGTGCGGCGAATGCCCGCCAGCTTGGCCTTGATGCCTTCCAGCAACTCGCGCGCATTCGGCTTGGAATTGCCGAACAGCACGATGGGGTCGTTCAGCCAATCGACCTTGCCCTCGGTCGCCTGTTCGGCGCCGGCGGGGACGATACCAAATCCTGGGTTCACGATACGCATCGCGTTTCCCTCCAACTTGCCGCCATGGAAGCCCCATCCGGCCCGCTTGCCAAGCCCCCGCGCAATGGCGGCCGGCTTCAGCCGCGGGCGAAGGCTGCCGCCGCGGCCCCGGCGCGGGCGCCATCGGCCTCGGCCGCCAGCACGGTTTCGGTGGCACCGTCGCGGCAGTCCCCGGCCAGGAACAGGCCAGGCGCGCCCGGCGCGGCCACGAAGCCCAGCGGCGCCACCCGGCCGGCCTGCACGAAGATGGCCCGCGCCGGCAGCACGGTGCCGTCCACCGCCACGCTTTCCAGCCCGTTGTCGCCGGCCAGCGCGGTGACGCGGCCGGGCCAGATCGCCGCATTCGCCAGGGTGCCGAGTTCCGCCGCATTGGCCGCCGGGTCCTGGCCCTGGGTTACCAGCGTCACGTGTTCCACCGTGGCCGCCAGGTCCAGCGCCTCCTGCACCGCCCAGCGGTCGTGCCCGGCCACCACCACCCGGGCGCCGCCATACAGCGGGCCGTCGCAGGCGGCGCAATGGGACAGGCCCTGGCCTTCCCAGGCGTCCTCGCCCGCCAGCCCCAGCCGGCCATTGCCCAGCCCCACCGCCAGCACCACGGCCTTGGCGCTGTGCGCCTCGTCATCGGTGTCGATGTTGAAGCCGGGGGTCAGCGCCGTCACCTCGGCAATGGCGAGTTCGGCGCCGGCGGCCATCGCCTGGTCCAGCAGGGCGGAGGCGTGGTCCATGCCGTTCGGGTTTTCCGGCACGTCGTGCAGTTCCGGCAGGTTCATCAGCACGCCGCCGGGGCCCATGCGGTCGATGACGCAGACGCTGGCGCCCGCTTCCGCCGCTGCCTTGGCCGCTGCCAGCCCGGCCACGCCGGCGCCCACCACCACCACATCCCATTCGCGCGCCATGCGTCTGCTTCCTGCGAGTTTGGCGGAGGAGAATGGGAGTCGAACCCACCAAGGACCGGCCTACGGCCCTTGCTGGTTTTGAAGACCAGCCGTCCCACCGGGAAGCGTTTCCCCTCCACGGGGGATTCTAGGCCGCGATCGCCCGAGGCGAAAGCCGCGGGGCGTGAATCGCTGGCTCAGCGCGGCGTTTCAGGCGCGCCGAACAGCGCGGCCGGGTCCTTCACCACCCGCCGCAGGTCGCCGCGCCGCAGCGTCAGGCCGCGCCGGTCGAAGTATTCCAGCACCTGGATCGCCTGGGTGCGGCCATTGCCGCAGGCATCGCGGAACTGCGCGGCGGAAAACCCGCCCGGGTGTTCCGCCGAAAGCCGCTGCGCGCGCAACGCCATCTCCGGCACCGAGTCGCGCAGGAAGAACAGGTCCGGCGCCAGCTCGGCCAGCCGGCCGGCGGCGGCGAAGCGCTTGGCGGCGCGGCGCAGCACCGGCGCTTCCAGCCGCAGCGCCTTGGCCAGGTCGTTCAGCACCGGCGGGCGGAAGGGGTGTTCCGCCAGTGCCGGCCGCAGCTTGTCCCACAGCCGGGCATCCTCGCCGCCCAGGCCGGGCTGATGCGCCGGCAGCCGCAGCCAGTGCTGGTCCCGCGCCAGGGCGCCCTGCTGCACCAGGGCTTCGGCCAGGGCGGCGAAGGCGTCTCGGGGCAGGCGCGTGGGCAGCGCCAGGCGCAGGGCTTCCGGCGCCAGGCCGGGCGCGGCCGGCTGGCGGGCATGGTGGGCGGCCAGCGCCGCCATGGCTTCGGCCCGCAGCGCGGCCAGGGCGGCCGGCGCCAGCAGAAAGTCACCCACGCGCGGCGCGGCCAGGTCGGCCTCCGCCACGCCCCAGTCCCGCGCCAGGGCG
>CANBXZ010000423.1 GCA_947373495.1 Acetobacteraceae bacterium | reverse complement strand
CACTCGCTTCATGCCGGGCAGCCGCGTCAGGCCGCCCGGAGGGGTTCATCTGCCGTGCGCCCAACGGGGGCTCCCCAGGCGGGCGCGCGGCTTGCCCGGCCAATCTAGAGCATGATCCACGTGGGTGGATCATGCTCCGGCCGTTGTTTGAGCGATTGAGAGGCACGCAGGATGAACCTGCGTGCCTCTCAATCGCCGGGCGGGCCGCCTCCGCGGCCCTTGGCGATGCGGCATGAGCCGCGGCCGCCATGCGGCGGCTTGGCCCGGGACCGGCGCGAAGCCGGGGGCCGGAGGGCGGCCATTCGGCTGCTGGGCACCATGGCCGGTGCATGGCAGGCTGGGCGTCTTGCCAAGGGAGCATCGACATGTCCGGGACAACGCCCGACGTCGCCAGCAAAGACGTCCTCGACATCATCCAGACCACCCGCGCGATGCGCCGGCTGAAGCCGGACCCGGTGCCGGATGCGCTGGTCCGCCAGATCCTGGAAGCCGGCACCTGCGCTGCCAATGGCGGCAACACCCAGAAGTGGCGCTTCATGGTCATTCGCGACCGCGCCAAGAAGGAGGCGGTGCAGGCCTGGTACAAGAAGGCGTTCGACGAGGTGGTGGGCCCGCGCTACGCCAGCAGCGCCGCCCCGCCCGGCGTGACGGCGGAAAAATACCATCGCCAGCACGGTGCGGTGGAATACCTGACCGAGCATTTCGCCGACGCCCCGGTATGGATCGTGGCCTGCCTGGAAGGGCCGAACCCCAATCGCAGCGCCGGCGCCAGCATCTACCCCGCGGTGCAGAACATGCTGCTGGCCGCCCGCGCCCTGGGCCTGGGCAGCACGCTGACCACCCGGCACCTGCTGTTCGAGAAGGAGGCCGAGGCCGCGCTGGGGCTGCCGCCCGGCGTGCATTCCTATGCCATTCTGCCCATTGGCTGGCCGATGGGGAAGTTCGGCCCGGTGGGCCGCGGCAAGCTGGCCGACTTCGTCTATGGCGACACCTATGGCGAGACCTGGGCCGGCGTGGCCGAGTGAAGCCGCCCGGGGTGCCTGCCGGGCGCCCCGGTGCTCTCGCCCTGGTGGCGGCGCAGCGCTGACGGATGCGCCGAGCCGGCCCAGGCGCATTGATGTGCCGCGTGCTTCACGCCCTGCGGTGATCCCACCCCAGGCCGTCACGCCTCAAGGGTTCAGCCGGATATTGGCGGCGCGGATCACCGCGCCCCAACTGTCGATCTCGCGCCGCATGAAGTCGGCCAGTTCCGCCAGGTCCATGTCCATCACCAGGCCGCCCTGGCTTTCAATCCGTGCCCGTTCCGCCGGGGTGGCGGCCAGGGCACGTGCCTCGCGGTTCAGCCGTTCCAGCACCGGCTGTGGCGTGCCGGCGGGGGCGAACAGCCCGGACCAGGTGAAGGTCTCGTAGCCCGGCGCGCCCTGTTCGGCGATGGGCGCCACATCCGGGAAGGAAGGATGCCGGCGGGAGGCGGTGATGCCCAGTGCCCGCAGCAGACCCTGCCGCACCAGCGGGCTGGAAGAGGTGCCGCTGTCGAACAGCACGTCGCAGGTATTGGCCACGATGGCGGTCAGCGCCGGGCCGCTGCCGTTGTAGGGCACATGCGTCACGTCCAGCCGGAAGGCGCGCATGAACATCTCGGCCGAAAGGTGGGAGGGCGAGCCGATGCCGATGGAGCAGTAATTGCCCCGGCCGGCATTGGCCTGGGCCCAGCGGACGAAGTCCTGCACGTCCCGCAGCGGGGAAGCCGCGGGCACCACCATCAGCAGCGGGGTGACGCTGGGGATGGCCACCGCCACCACGCTGCGCAGCGGGTCGTAGGGCGGGTTGGGCAGCATCTGCGGCACGATGGTCAGCGGGCCGCTGGCATTCAGCGTCAGGGTATAGCCATCCGCCGGGGCCCGCGCCCCGGCTTCGGTGCCGATGACACCACTGGCGCCGGCGCGGTTTTCCACCGCCACCGGCTGGCCCAGCGTGGT
Organism: Acetobacteraceae bacterium; assembly: GCA_947373495.1. Classification (GTDB taxonomy): domain Bacteria; phylum Pseudomonadota; class Alphaproteobacteria; order Acetobacterales; family Acetobacteraceae; genus CAIMOR01. The sequence continues at coordinate 1,634 of CANBXZ010000423.1, read as the reverse complement.
CTGCAGGTGCTGGGCCAGCACCCGGGCCAGCGCATCGGTGCCGCCGCCGGGCGGGAAGGGCACGATCATGCGGATGGCGCGTTCCGGCCATTCGGCGCGGGCGGGCTGGGCCAGCGGTGGCGCCAGCAGGGCGATGGCGCAGGCCAGCGCGGCAAGCAGGTTGCGGATCATGCAGGGTCCCCCGGCGGCGGTGGCGCAGGCCTTGGCCTGGCGCGCTGCCCCAGGGCGGGGCGGGGCGAGGCCGGGCGGCCCATCCTGCCGGGCCGCGGGCCGGGCGGCGAGGGTGGATTTATCCGGCTGCCGCCTGCGGGGCGTCCGGCCGCCCAAGGCAGCGCCACCCGGGCCGGGCGGTATGGCCATGCCGTGGGCAGGATGGCCGATGCTGGGTTAGCCGATGCTGGGTAGCCGATGCTGGGCGGCTACCTGCACTCCAGCACGCGCACATCGTAGACCGGGTGCTCCAGCATGTTGGCGGCCGGGGTATTGGCGAACATCCAGCCCCGGAACACCACGCGCTGGTCGGCCGGGCGGCGGCTGTCGGCAATCTCCATCCAGGCCAGGGCGTCCGGCACCTCGTCGGGCGGCCGGGCGTTGCAGGCGCGTACGGTGATGCTCAAGGCGCCGAACGGGGTGGCGGTGTTCAGCGGCGCCCGCAGCACCGAAATCCGCGTGGTCACCTTGTCCATCACCTGCAACTCGGCGGCGGCGCGGGGCAGCCAGCCAGGGGCCGAGGTCGGGGCCTGGGCCTGGGCCGGGGCCAGGGGGGCCAACAGCGGCGCCAGCAGCAGCGCCAGCACGGCCTTCATGGCGTCACCTTCGGGCTGGGCAGGCTGGCGACCAGGTCGGTCAGGATCCGGCGCATCGCGGTCTCGTCCACCCCCATCAGCACCGCGTCCTCGAAGGCGTCGCGCAGCACCTGGGCCGCTTCGGCGTGGTTTTCGGCCAGCACCTTCAGCTTCTCCCGGCAGGAGATCGGCTGGCCGTCGCGCCCCGGCCAGTTGGCGGGGGGCGCCTCGCTCATCGGGCCGGCGCCGGGCTGGCGGCGTTGGCAGGCTGGGCGTTGGCAGGCTGGGCGCTGTTCATCTGCGTCACCGAGAAGATGAAGCGTCCGAGCAGGGATTCCAGCGAAACGCTGCCCTGGGTTTCGGTGATGCGGGCGCCATTGGCCAGGAAGCGTTCCGCCCCGCCCGGCACCAGGGAGACATACTTGCCCCCCAGCAACCCTTCCGAGGTGATCTCGGCCGAGGTGTCGGTGGGCAGCCGCAGGCTGCGGTCCACGCTCAGGGTGACCTCGGCCTGGAAGCTTTCCGGGTTGATGCGCTGGCTGGTGACGGCGCCCACCTTCACCCCGGCTATCCGCACATCGGCGCCGTTGTTCAGGCCGTCGATCTTGTCGAACCTGGCGGTCAGTACCAGGCCGTCGGTGGCGCCGCCGGCCCGGCCGCTGTGCAGCATGGCATAGCCCAGGAACACCGCCGCGATGCCCAGCACCACGGCGCCGGTGGCCACCTCGGCCAGGCTGCGATTGGCCATGACTAGCTGCCCGGGGTCCAGGCTTCGTAGTCGGCCGGGCTGGCGGCGCGCTTGCCGCCCTGGCTGTCATGCCCGGGGGGCGCATAGGCCAGCGCGGTGCC
>CANBXZ010000422.1 GCA_947373495.1 Acetobacteraceae bacterium | reverse complement strand
TGGGGCTGTGGGTGGCCTGGATCGCCTCGCTGGGCGCGGTGGCGCTGGTGCTGGTGGGGCTGTGGCGCTTCCGGGAACCGCTCGCCCGCGCCTGGCCGCCCTTGCTGCGGCTTTACGCGCTGCTGGCGTAGGGCGCGGCGCCGGTCAGGCTTTGGCTTCTTGTCCTGGCGCGTGATGCACGCCTTTCGGTGATTTCACCTCAGGCGATCACGCCCTGGATCATTTATTTGTCGCGTGATTCACGCCTTTCGGTGATGCCACCTCAGGCGATCACGCTCTAGAACCGCTTCAGCAGCCGGTCGATATAGTCCAGCTCCTCGGCCGGGCGCTGCTTTTCGGCTTCGCGCCGGCGCAACTCGTCCTGAATGCGGCGGGTGCGCAGCAACTCGGCCTCATCCGGCACATGGGTGTCGGCGCCGTTGTCGGCGGTGCCGCTGACATCGCGGGTGCGGCGGCCCAGCGGGTCGCGCCCCTCGCCCTGCTGCTGGGCGCTGTCCTGGCCCTCGCCGCCGCCGGGCTGGTCACCGGCCATGTCCTCGCCCTCGCCATCCTCCTCGCCGGGCTGGCTTTGGCCGAACTGGCGCTGCATCTGCTGTGCCATCTGCCGGCCGCCTTCCTGCAGGGCGCGCAGGGCGCGCTGCTGGTCGGGGCGGGCGTCGCGGTCGTCGCCCAGGGCTTCCTGGGCGTCGCGCATCGCCTGGTCGGCGCGGCCGAGGGCTTCCGGCACCTGGCCGGTCAGGTCGCCGAATTGCTGCATCAACTCGCCCAGTGCCCGGCGCAGCGCGCGCTGGCGCCGGCCATCCTGGGCGCGGTCCTGCTGCGCCTGCGGGTCGGGCTGGGCTTCCACCCGCGGCAGCGGTTCCGGCGGCCAGCGGGTGCCGCCGCCCTGGCGCTGACGGTCCCGCAGCTGCTGGCGGCGCTGTTCGGCGCGGTTGCGGTCCTCGGCCTCGGCGCGCTGATGGCTGCGGTCCAGCATCTCGGTCTGGCGCTTCACCATGTCCTGCGCCACGCCCATCTGCTGCTGGCCACGTTCGCGGCGCTGCTGGCGTTCCGGGCTTTCCTGCCGGGCGGAGCGGCCTTCCTGCAACGCCTTCAGCATCTCCTCCAGCTCGGCCAGCTCGCGCTTGGCGTCCTCGGTGCGGCCTTCGCGGTTGGCCTGTTCCAGGCGCTGGGTGCGGCGCTCGATCTGGCGCTGGTCCAGCATCCGCTGCTGCGGGTCATAGGGCAGCGCCTCGGCGTTCTCGCGTTGCAGCCGCTCGGCCAGGGCTTCCAGGTGCTGGCGGATCGCTTCGCGCAATTCCTGGATGCGGCGCTGCACCTCCTCGCGGGCCTGGGCGTCCTGCGGCGTGCGCTCGGCTTCGGCCAGCGCCTGGCGCAGGGCTTCCTCGGCCTGGGCCAGGTTGCGCTGGGTGCGGTTGTCGCGGCCTTCCTCCAGCGCCACCGCGGTGTCCCACAGCAGGGCCTGCACCTCCTCCACCGCTTCGGCCCGGCGGTCGAACACCAGGCGAGACCGCGCGCTGCGCAGCGCCAGGAAGGTGGTGGTGTCGTGCTCGAACGCCTCGGGCGCCTGGGCGATGGCTTCCAGTTCCTGCCGCGCCGCCGCCCGTGCCGCCGGGTCCAGCGACAGCGCCCGCCGCACCGCGATCAGCCGCCGGGACACGGTGTGGTTGAAGCTGCGTTCCGGCAGGGTCAGGGTGGCGGTGGCGGAAACGCCCTGCTGGCCGGCGCCGTCGCGCGCCACCAGTTGCAGCACCACCTCCAGCCCGGCCCAGGGATGCGCCGAAAGGTCCGGCTGCGCCGCGCCGCGCGCCTGCTTCGGCCGGCCGCCGGGCAGGCCGAGCTCCAGCGTCAGTGGTGCCGCTGCCGGGCGGGCCTGCAGGCGGATCTCCACCTGCAACGAGGCCAGCCCCCAGTCATCCGTGGCCTGCCAGGGCAGTCGCAGGTTCAGCCCGCGGGCGCCGCGCGCCGGCGCATCGGTGAACTCGGCGCTGGGCGGGGCATCCGGATGCACGGTGATGGCCCATTGCGCCAGGGCGTCGCCGCCGCGCCGCACCGCCAGCGCGGTATCCGCCTCCAGCAGCGCCTCGGCGCCGAAGCTGCCGGCGTCCAGCCGCTGGAACGGGGCGGTGGTGGCGCCCAGCACCAGGTCGGGCACCGCGGCGCCGCCCCCGGAGAGGGCCAGTTGCACCCGGCTGCCGGCCGGCACGCGGGCGGCCCCACCGGCCGGGGCCAGGAAGATCGGCGCCGCGCCGGTATAGGCCGGCGGTGTCACCCAGGCTTCGATCCGCAGGGCCGCGGCCGGGGTGGTCGGGCTGAAGGTGGGCAGCAGGGCGCGCCGCAGCCTGGCCGGCGCCTCGGGGCCGGCGATGGTGCCGGCGGCCAGCAGCCCCAGCACCAGCGCGGCCCGCAGCGCCCGCGGGTCGCGCGCCGCCAACCCGGGGGAGGGCGGCTTCACCCGCAGCCGGGCCAGCATGGCGGCGGCGCGGCGCCGATGCGCCTGCCACAGCGCCAGGGCCATCGGGTCGGTGCCGGTCGGCCGGTCGGCCAGGGTTTCCAGCGGGCGATGCACCAGGCCGGAATCGGCTTCCAGCCGGCGGTCGGCCGCCATGGCGCTGGGCCAGCGGAAGCCGCGCGCCTGGCGCCAGCCCACCCAGCCCAGCAGGCCGGCCCAACCGAGCAGCAGCAGCGCATGCGCCCAGCCCGGCAGCAGCGCCGGCAGGTTCAGCAGCGCCAGCCCCAGCCCCACGCCCAGCACCGCCAGCACCGGGTAGAGCCGCGGCCACACCGCTTCCCACCCCAGCGCCAGCCGGGCCAGCAGGCGGTGCAGGGGCAGGCGCGGGCTCAGCTGGCGGGCTCCAGCCAGGGCGGCAGGCGGCCGCTGGCCAGCATGGTGTCGTAGCTCTGGCGGTCGCGCACCACGGCAAAACGGTCGCCCTCCACCATCACCTCGGCCGCCAGCGGGCGCAGGTTGTAGGTCGAGGACATCACCGCGCCATAGGCGCCGGCATCCAGGAAGGCCACCAGCTCGCCGGGCGGCAGGCTGGGCAGGGCGCGGCCGCGGGCGAAGGTGTCGCCGGTCTCGCAGACCGGGCCCACCACGTCGGCGGGCGTGCGCGCGCCGCCGAAGGCGTGCGGGCTGACCGGCAGAATGCCATGCCAGGCGTCGTACATGGCGGGGCGCACCAGGTCGTTCATCGCCGCGTCGGTGACCAGGAAGCGCCGGCTGGCGCCCTGCTTCTGGATGACGATGCCGGCCAGCAGCACGCCGGCCGGGCCGACCAGCCAGCGGCCGGGTTCCAGCATCACCGGCAGGCCGAGCCCGCCCAGCGTGGCCTTGATGGCGCCGGCCAGGGCTTCCGGGCTGGGCGCCGGTTCGTCGCGGTAGGGAATGCCCAGGCCGCCGCCGCAGTCGATGCGGGCAATCGGCAGGCCACGGGCGCGGATGCCGTGCACCAGCTCCGCCAGCCGGGCATAGGCGGCGCGGTAGGCGGCCATGCCGTTGGTGATCTGGCTGCCGATATGGGTGGCGATGCCGACCGGCTGGATGCCCGGCAGCGTGGCCATGTGGGCGTAGAGCGCCAGCGCGTCGTCGAAGGCCACGCCGAACTTGTTGTCGCT
>CANBXZ010000421.1 GCA_947373495.1 Acetobacteraceae bacterium | reverse complement strand
CGGCTTCGTCCAGGTACACCGGGATCACGTCCATGCCGTAGGAATGCGCCACCACCTCATGGCCGCCGGCGTGGATGGCGCGCACCGTGTCCGGCCATTGCTTCGCCAGCACGCCATTGGTCATCACGCTGGTCTTCACGCCGTTCCGCTCGGCCACTTCCAGCGCGCGCCAGATGCCGCGCACCGCGCCATACTTGCCCCAGGACGCGGCGTTGGCGTCGAAGAAGCCCGGCTTCAGCGGGTTGCCCATGGGGCCGATGCCGGGCACCTGGCCTTCCGACCAGCCCTCATAGGCGATGTTGAAGATCACGCCGATGCGTGCGCCGCCCGGCCAGCGAAAGCCGCGCCCTGTCCGCAGAATGCTCAAGCCCGTTTCCTCCGTATCGCCAGCGCCAATACCAGCGCCGTCCCCAGCAGCGCCAGCCATACCCCCAGCAGGGCGGGGCCGCGGCCGAAGCTGTCCATCGCCACGCCGGCCAGGGCGGGAATGCCGCCGAAGCCGATATGCGCCACGACGAAATACCCCGCCGTGGCCCGCGCCCGTTCCTGCCCCGCGGCCTCGGAAACAGCGGCCAGCCCACCCAGGTAGATCAGCCCATAGGTCGCCGCCCCGGTGAGCATGGCGCCCAGCGGCAGCGGCCACAGCAGGCCGAAGGCGGCGCCCCAGAACACCAGGCCGGAGCCCAGGCACAGGCAGCCCAGCCCGGCCAGCACCGCCTGGCGCGGTGCCACCCGGCGCATGCGCAGTTGCAGCGCGGCGCCGGTCAGCATCATCAGGCAGGCCGCCCAGGGCCCGGCGCCGGGGTAGCCCTGCGCCGCCAGCGCCGCCGGCACCGCCGTCAGCACCGTGCCGGTGATGCCCCAGGCCGGCAGGATGGCGCAGGTGGTGGCCAGGGTGCCGCGCGGAAACGCCGGCAGCCGCAGCCGGGCGCCGCGCGGCGCGGCCAGGGTTTCCGGCAGCCGCGCCACCGCCCAGGCCAGCAGCGCCAGCACCACCAGGTGCAGCGGAAAGGTGAAGGGCAGCACGGTGCCCGGTTGCAGCAGCAGCGCCAGCATGGTGGCCAGCCCACCCAGCCCGAAGCCGCTGGCAGTGCCGATCGCCACCACCGTGCCGCCGCGCCGGGTGGCCTCGGCGGAACCCCCGGCCAGTTCCACCGCCCAGGCGGCGCCGGCGGCGGTGACGCAGCCCATCGCCAGCCCTTGCGCCATACGGGCCAGCGCCAGCCCGGGCACCCCGGGCGCCAGCAGCAGCACCAGGGTGGAAAGCCCGGCCAGCGCCATGCCCAGCAGCACCACCGGGCGGCGACCCAGGCGGTCCGGCAACGGCCCCAGCAGCGGCGAGGCCAGCATATGCGTCAGCGCGTAGCAGCCGAAGGCCAGGGCCAGCGCGCCAGCGCCGTGGCCGCCGCGGGCGGCGTAGTCCACGTACAACGGCAAGGGCAGCGTGGTGGAGAGCCCGGCCGAGCCGACGGCCGCGCCGACCAGCCAGACCCGGCGGGAGGACTGGCTCAATCGACCATGTCGAACAGCTTGCACCATCCGTCCGGGCTGACCTCCCCCACCACCTGCTTGCACAGGTTGGGGCGGACGAAGAGGGTGCAGGACGCGCACATGGCGATGCCCTTCGGGCGCGGCTGGTACTCGGCCTCGGCCGGGGTCAGTTGCGGGGGCAGCGGTTGCGCCCGCGCCGGCCAGGCGGCCACGCCAAGCGCGCCGCCCAGCAGGGCGCGGCGGAAAGCATCGCCGGCAGGCATCGGAATCCCTTTCCTGAAGCCGCCAGTGAAGCAGCGCCACGCCAACCCGGCAACCGCCCGGCTTGCCGGGCGCGATGAGTGGCGGCAGCCTGCGACGCCATGAGCATCACACTGCGCGACAGCGCCGCCGGGGACCTGCCCGGCATCGCCGAAATCTATGGCCATTGGGTCGCCACCGGCCTGGCCAGCTTTGAATACGAACCGCCGGGGGAAGCCGAGATGGCGCGGCGGCGGGACGCCGTGCTGGCCGGGGGCTACCCCTACCTGGTGGCCACCGACAGCGACGGCACCGTGCTGGGCTATGCCTATGCCTCGGCCTATCGCGCCCGCCCGGCCTATCGCTTCGCGGTGGAGAACAGCATCTACGTGAAGCCCGGCCTGACCCGGGGCGGCGTCGGCAAGGCGCTGTTGCAGGCGCTGGTGGCGCGCTGCGAGGCCGCCGGCTTCCGGCTGGTGGTCGCGGTCATCGGCGATTCGGCCAATGCCGGCTCCATCGGGCTGCACGCCGCCTGCGGCTTCAGCCATGCCGGGGTGCTGCCGGCGGTGGGCTGGAAGCATGGCCGCTGGGTGGACAGCGTGCTGATGACCCGGCCGCTGGGCCAGGCCGACAGCGCGCCCCCGCCCGAAGGGCGGTAAGGCGACCACCCGAAGGGCGGTAAGGCGACCGCCCGCAGGGCGGTAAGGTGGCCGTCCAGAAGGACGGTGAAGGCAGCCCCCCGCAGGGCAACAGGATGCCCGTTACCGCCGGGCGCCCAGGCCTCGCCGCCAGGGGGGATAAAGCGGCGGCGGCAGGCATGGCGCCGCTTCCATCGCGGCGCGGGAACACCCATCATCACCGCGGTGAATGACGGGCGCACGCCATGGCCGACCTCGGCAACCTCGACCTCAACCTGCTGCGGGTATTCGACGCGGTGGCGCGCGAACGCCACGTGACGCGCGCGGCGCAGCGGCTGAACCTGTCACAGCCCGCGGTGTCCAACGCGTTGGGCCGGCTGCGGGTGGCGCTGGCGGATGAGCTGTTCCTGCGCCGCCCCGGCGGGGTGGAGCCGACCGCGCTGGCGCTGTCCCTGGCGCCGCCCATCGCCGAGATGCTGGACCGGCTGCGCGAGACCCTGGCCGCCCAGGCGCCCTGGGTGCCGGCCAGCGCCGAGCGGGTGTTCACCCTGGCCCTGTCCGAATATGCCGAGGCCGTGCTGGCCCCGCCGCTGGTGCAGCACCTGGCGCGGGAAGCGCCCGGCGTGCTGCTGGCCTTCCGCCACGCCGACCGCACCAATTGGGAAGCGCTGCTGGCGGGTGGGGAAGCGCAGTTGGCCATCGGGGTGCTGCCCGAACCCCCGGCGCTCTACACCCGGGTGCGGCTGCTGCCGGAAGCCTTCTGTACCCTGATGCGCCGCGGCCATCCGCTGGCGCAGGGCGAGCTGACGCTGGAACGCTTCGCCAGCGTGCCGCACATCCTGCATTCGCCCAACGGCTCCCGCGGGGGGGCGCTGGACCGGGCGCTGGAAGCCCTGGGCACCACGCGGCGGCTGGGCGTGGTGGTGGCGCACCTGTCGGCGGTACCGGCGATTCTGGCCAGCACCGACATGATCATCACCCTGTCCGCCCGGCTGGCGCAGCAGATGGCGCAGGCCCAGGGGCTGGAGGTGCGCTGCCCGCCGGTGCAGGTGGCGCATACCCGGCTTTCGCTGCTGTTCCATCGGCGGTTCGAGGCCGATGCCGGCCATGCCTGGCTGCGCCGGCTCATCCTGGCCCTGGCGCGGGACGTGCCGGCGGTGGTGCCCGGCCTCCGCCTGGCCACCCCGGAACTGGCGACCCCGGAACCGGACCCGGAACTGGCGAACCAGGAGGCGGAGGAGCCCGAGGGTTAATTCGCCCCCGGG
>CANBXZ010000420.1 GCA_947373495.1 Acetobacteraceae bacterium | reverse complement strand
AAGCCCCGGCATAGCCGTCCACATGCCCGACGAGAATGAGCGGGCAAGGCTGGACAGAGCATCCCGGTAGTCGTTGACGCGCTCGCGGGGATCCATCAGCTGGCACTCCCTCTGGCGATCAGGCCCATGGGCACCGGGGCGTCAATGCCAACGCAGGTCACCCGGCTGTAGAACTCGCTCCCCCGCGTATCGCCAACATGGTCCACCACCAGAACGCGGTACTGCCCATCGGCGTCCGTCTGCGGCAGCAGTGGGCACATGTCGAGCTCTGCCGGGATGGAGCCGAGCGATGGCATCGGCGAAGACCGGCGCGAGAGCGTCCGCGCCCATTCCGGCGGTCTCGGTCTGGGTAACCAAGGGAAGTTCTGGACGGCCTCAGCCGCTGCCTTGCTTGCGGTAGGTATCCTTGCGGGCAATCAGCCCGTCACGTATCTCGAACAGGTCCACGCCGCGCACCTCGGTCATCCGCCCGGCGGCGTCGGTGCCGCGGAAGGTCCATTCGGAAAAGCCTCGCGCGCCGGCCATCACATGCGTCGCATCCTCCCAGCGCGCATCGGGCCAGTGCTGCCAGGCCCAGGGCAGCGCCTGGCGCAGCGCCGCCTTGCCCTGGTGGCGCCGGCCGCAGGCCTCAGGCCCGGTGGCCATCTCGAACACGCAGTCCGCCGTCACCATGGCCAGCAGCGCCTCGATATCGTGGCGGTTGAAGGCCTGGGCGAAGGCGTCGAGCAGTTCCACCGACATCAGCCACCCGTCCAGTCACGCAGCGCCGCGCGCATCACCTGCTGCACCGTGCCGCCGGCATCGGTTGGGGCCTCCGCGGCGTACCAGTGGTCGCGACCCAGCACGGTTGCCTGGCGCACCGCGCAGCCGCGCGCGCGCAGCCCCTGGGCCATCGGCCCGGCGCCGTCCCGCATGGAGGGCAGGTCCTGCTCGGCCACCACCAGCAGCAGCGGCGGGTGTGGCCGCCCCGGCGTCACATGCGCGGCGATGTCCTCCGGCTGCATCAGGCCCGAAAGCGAGATCACGCCCACGCAGGGCACGCCTTCGGCATGTGCGGCATAGGCGGCGGCGCGGCCGCCGGCAGACCAGCCGCCCAGCACCAGGCGCGCCGGGTCGATGCCGAACTCCGTGGCGCGCGCCACCACGGCACGGGCGGCGGCGGCCATGTCGTCGATCGCGGCCTCCATCACCCCCGCCATCTGCCGGGCATCGATCGGCGGCAGGCCCAGGATTTCCCGCACCTGCGCGATCCGGCCCATGGGCACCGCCTCTGGCCGGGTCAGCACCGGGGTGGTGCCGGGGTCGGGGTCGTCGCCGGCCAGGCGGTAGGCGATGGAGAAGCAGGCCAGCCCCTCGGCAGCGAAGCGGCGGCAGTATTCGGCCATGGCGGTGTTGGGGCCGTAGGCGCCCGCGGTGGGGAAGGCGTCATCCTCCTTGCTGCCGCGGTGGAAGGCGCCGCCGAAGGCCAGCACCACCGCCGGCGTTGGGCCGGGCGCGCCTGCGGGCAGGTAGGCGTCCAGGCGCAGCGTGGTGCGGCGGGGGGTGCCATGGTGGCCGATGCCGGCCTCGGCATAGGCGATATCGCGGATGATACGCATCACTCCACCTCCACATGCGCAGCGCGCGCCACTTCGCCCCAGGCCACCACTTCCTGGCGGAAGCGGGCGGACCATTGTTCGGCCGAAAGCGGAGGCTCGATGGGGATCGAGCCGCCGGCGATGATCGCCGCCCGTACCCGCGGCTGGGCCACGGCGGCGGCGAAGGCGGCGTTCAGCCGGGCGACCACCGGGGCGGGCGTGCCCGCCGGCACGAAGGCGCCGTGCCAGCCCACCGCGTCGAAGGCCAGGCCGGCCTCGCGCAGGGTCGGCACGTCCGGAAAGGCGGGGGAACGCTGCGTGCCGTTCAGCGCCAGTGCGCGCAGCCGCCCGGCGGCGATGTGCGGCGCCATGGCCACCGCATCCAGGATGGCGATGTCGAGCGCCCCCGAGAGGATGTCCGGGAAAGCCTGGCTGCTGATGCGGTAGGGCACATGGGTCATGCGGTTGCCTGCCTCCAGCCCCATGCGTTCGCCGATGAGGTGGGGCGGGGTGCCGATGCCGAAGCTGGCGTAGCTGGCGCCGCTGCCCTTGGCGCGGGCCAGTGCCAGCGCGTCGGCCAGGGTCTTGAGCGGGCTGTCCGGCCGCACCACCACGAAGACCGGCACGGTGGCCAGCACTGCCACCCCGGTGAGGTCCTTTACCGGGTCGAAGCTGAGGTGCTTCAGCACCGAGGGCGAGACGGCCAGGGCACCGGCGGTGAGCAGCACGGTGTAGCCATCGGGCGCCGCGCGGACCACCGCCTCGGCCCCGGTGTTGCCGCTGGCGCCGGGGCGGTTCTCCACCACCAGCAACTGGCCGAGGGCATCGCGCATCGGCTCGGCAATGAGCCGCGCCACGATATCGCCACCGCTGCCGGCAGAGGCGGCGACGAGCAGGCGGACCGGCCTTTCGGGAAAGCCTGGCTGGGCTCGGGCGGCAAAGGGCAGGGCAAGCGCGGCGGCCAGCGCGCGGCGGGGCATGGGCATGGACATGGACATGGGCGGGGTCTCCGGGACCATGAGCCTGCCGCGCCGCGGGGCGGCAGGCCAATGCCACAGGCGCGGTTTTCCATGCAGGACCGGCATGGATGTGCCAGCCTGCCCCCATGCTCGACGTGCGTGACCTGATCCGCATCCAGGCGGTGCTGACCCATGGCGGCTTCACCCGCGCCGCCGCCGCGCTGGGCATGACCCAGCCGGCGCTGACCCGCAGCATCGCCGCCGCCGAACGCCTGGCCGGCGGGGCGTTGTTCCGCCGCTCCCGCCTGGGCGCCGAGCCCACCGCGCTGTGCCGCCTGGTGCTGGCCGATGCGCCCGAGGTCATCGGCCGCATGCAGGCGCTGCATGACCGGCTGGGCCTGCTGCGCGGTGGCTCGGGCGAGGAGGTGGCGCTTGCCACCGGGCCCTTCCCGATGGAGCTCTGCCTGGCCGCCACGGCGGCGTTCCGCCGCGCCAACCCGCGCGTGCGGGTGCGGCTGGAGACGCTGCCCTGGCCGGCGGCGCTGGCGCAGCTGCGCGCCGGGCTGTGCGACCTGGCCGTGGTGACCTCCGGCGCCAGTTTCCAGGGCGGGCTGTTCGTGGTGGAGACGCTGCCGCCGCAGCGCCTGGCCTTCGTGGCATCGCCTGGGCATCCGCTGGCGCGCGTAGGGCGGGTGACGGTGCCGCAGGTGCTGGGCTGGCCGCTGGTGACCACCGCCCACCTGGCGCCACGGCTGCAGGCGGCACTGGCCGCGGCGCGCGGCACGGCGCGGCATCGGCCAGACCTGCCCTGCCCGGCGGTGCTGGTGGAATCCACCGCCGCCTGGTTGGCGCTGGTGGCGGGCGGCGACTACGTGGCGCTGGCCACCAGCGCCGGCGCGGCGGCGGCCCTGGCGCGGGAGGAGGTGGTGGTGCTGCCGCTCTCGGCTTGCTGGTTGGCCAGCGAGCCCGCGATCGTCCATCTGGCCGCGCGCCCGCCCAGCCCGGCAGCCCTGGCCCTGGGCGCGGCGGTGCGGGCCCAGGCCGCCGCATTTGCCACGCAGCAGCCGATGGGATGGGCGCCATGAACCTGCCCCGCCTGCTG
>CANBXZ010000419.1 GCA_947373495.1 Acetobacteraceae bacterium | reverse complement strand
CCAGATCGTGCCACGGTGCGGCGAATATTGAGTCAGGCCCGGGGTGTTGGCCGGCTGTCCTTGACCGAAGACGAGGCGCTGGGGGTACTGGCTGCCTATGGGTTGCCGGTGGTGCCGCATCGGCGCGCCTACGGCCCGGCGGAAGCCAGCGCTGCCGCCGGGATGCTGGGCTTTCCGGTGGCGTTGAAGATTCGCAGTCCCGACATCGTCTGGAAAAGCGAGGTTGGCGGTGTGGTGCTGGGCCTGGGTAGCGCAGAGGGTGTGCTGAAGGCGGCCCAAATGATGCAGGAGCGCGTGGCCCGCCTGCGGCCTGATGCCCGAGTGGATGGATTTGTGGTGGAGCGCATGGTCGCCCGTGCCACGGAGTTGCGCCTGCGGCTGGGGGATGACGCCATGTTCGGACCGTGGATTGGCTTCGGAAGTGGTGGCACCGCGGCGGATCTGGCTGCGGATGAAGCCTTCGACCTGCCGCCATTGAACCTGGCACTGGCGCACCAACTGATGGGGCGTTCGCGGATTGCCCGGTTGCTGGAAGGGTTCCGTGATCATGCGCCGGCCAATGCTGCTGCGTTGGCAGATGCGCTGGTGCGACTTTCGCAGGTGGCGGTCGATTTTCCTGAGATTGCCGCGCTGACCATTAATCCATTGTTCGTGGATGGTGACGGGGTGATGGCGGCTGATTGTGCCCTGACACTGCGTCCAGCGGGGGAGGCGGGGTTGCTGGCGGTGCCGCCCTATCCGGCTCAACTGACCCGCAGCTTCCTGCCCAAATCAGGCTCGCTCCTGAGCGTCCGGCCAATTCGACCTGAGGACGCGGCGGCGCATGCGGAAGCTTTCGGCAAGCTAAGGCCCGAGGATATCCGCTGGCGTTTCTTTTCGCCGATGCGTGAACTCTCGCCGCAGATGATCGCCCGGCTGACGCAGATAGACTACGATCGCGAAATGGCGTTCGTGGCCATGCAACGCCGGCCTGATGGGCAGGAAGAAATTGCCGGGGTTGCTCGGCTGATCCGTGACCCTGGTGGCTTGCAGGGGGGCAGCAGCGGCGAGTTCGCGGTGATCGTTGTGCCGGAAATGAAGGGCCAGGGCGTCGCCCGGCATCTTATGAACCGGCTGTTTGAATGGGCGCGCGAACAGGGCATGCATGAGGTTGTCGGCCAAGTGCTGGCTGACAATGCGCCAATGCTCGCTTTTGTGCGGTCGCTGGGCTTCCGTGTGAAGCGCAGCCTGGATGATGACGAAGTGTATGAGGCGCGATTGGAGCTTTAGTTTGGCTCTCTGGCGGTGCAGGCACCGCCAGAGAACGTGAGTTTAAACTGCGCAATCCGCCGACTAGTCGCCTTGATACTGCTTGATGAGTTCGCGCACCCGGGCTGCGGCGGCAGCGCCTTTCAAGGCATCTCTCCAGGCGGCTTCAGCCACGCGCTGATGTACCGCCACAGCTTCATCCGCCGAGGTGATCATGGCCACGCCAAGTCCACCATTGGGCGCGGTATCAGCTGGAAAAGGAGCACCGATGACATGGGCGCGCTCCCGCCCGCGCAGCACCATGAAGGTGCCGGAAGGATCAGCGCCGCTGGTCAACCCCAACTGCAGGCCGATGGGTACGCTCTCCATCTGTTGGGCGATGCTTTCGCATTCATTCGCTGCTGCCACGCGGCAGCGGGCACGGGTTCGGTCCGGCAAGTTCAGGCCGGCGGCAACACCTTCGGAGAGGAAGCGGCGCATCGCGCCTTCGGACAGGATGCCGATGATGTTGGGGCGGCGCTGCTGATGCAGCTTACGCCGTGCTGCCAGTAAACCCAGCGCCTGGTCAGCGCCGGCACGCGCCTGGGAGCGGTCTCCTGCGGCATCGGCGGCTTCGGTCCAGGCTTCGGCGATAGCGCCTTCGACCGCTTCGGTGCTGGTCTGGTAGCAGAAAGCGCCGCCAACCAGCAGTAACTGGTCGGCTTGTTCCTCGACCTGACGCAAGCGTTCCAGGAAGGCGACCGGCCGGGCGAAATATTCCACCCCAATGCCCAGCAGCGACAACGGCGAGATTTTGAGGAGCTCAGCCAAACGCCGGATCGTGTCCAGCTTGATGACCTCGCCTTTTTCGTAACGATAAAGCGCGGCACGTGAAACACCAAGGCGCGCAGCGATTTCTTCCGCACGTAAGCCGGATTCAAGCCGGTAGGCCCGCAACTGCTGCCCGATATCGGCAAACCGCATTGAAACCTCCGGTAGGTAGCGCCTTGGAGACGATTCTTAGCACCGTGAGACAGATGTGTCAGCACGAGAGATGCGGAGGAAAATGCTACAGGGCAAATGGAATTGCAACGGTTGAATACAACCTTTCCGTTTGCCTGTGGATCTGGTGGTGGAGGCGGTACGAACCGCCCCCCGCTCCGGTTGTCAAGCCGGGTCAGGCGCAACCTGGTGTGCCGCCATGGTTTCCAGTGCCTTGACCAAGCCGGAATGGTCCAACTGACCGTTACCGCTGGCGATGCTGGCGGAAAACAACTGTTGGGTTGATGCCGTGTTGGGCAGCGCAACCCCCAGTTCCTTGGCTGATTGCAGGGCCAGGTTGAGATCTTTTTGATGCAGCACGATGCGGAAGCCGGGGTTGAAGGTGCGGTTGATCATCCTTTCCCCATGAAGTTCAAGAATTCGGGAGGTTGCCAACCCACCCATCAAGGCCTGGCGTACCCTGGCCGGGTCCGCGCCGGCCTTGCTGGCGAAAACCAGCGCTTCGCCTACCGCTTCGATCGTCAGTGCCACGATGATCTGGTTTGCCACCTTGCAGGTCTGGCCGGTTCCATTGCTCTCCCCCACCAGGGTGATGTTCTTGCCCATGGCCTGGAACAATGGTGTGGCGCGGTCGAAGGCAGCCTGGGGTCCGCCCACCATGATGGTCAGGCTGGCCTGTTTGGCACCAACCTCGCCGCCAGAAACCGGTGCGTCCAGGTAGTCGCAGCCCAAGGCGTTTACCTTGGCGGCAAACTCCTTGGTCGCGGTAGGGCTGATCGAGGACATGTCGATGACCAGCTTGCCGGCCGAAAGCCCGGCCGCCACGCCGCCAGCACCGAACAGCACCGTGGCCACATCAGGGGTGTCTGGTACCATCAGGATAACCGCCTCGGCCGCGCGGGCCACGGCTGTGGCGTCTGCTGCCACGGTAAAAGCAGTGCGGCATTCGTTGTCCAGGCTGGCGCGCTCCGGCACCACAACCTCATGCCCTGCCGCTTTCAGGTGAAGCGCCATGGGCTTGCCCATGATGCCGAGGCCGATGAACCCGATTTTCATGCTAACGTATCCTTTTTCTGAGTGAGGGGCGATGGCCTACTTGTAGGGCTGGAACCACCCCAACCCGGCTTCGGTCTCAGCCGCGGGGCGGTACTCGCAGCCGATCCAGCCTTCGAAGCCCAGTTCGTCGATACGATGGAACACGAAAGGCCAGTTGACTTCGCCGGTCCCAGGTTCATTGCGGCCTGGATTATCCGCCACCTGCATGTGGGCAATCAGCGGCAGGTGCTTCTGCACCCGCATGCAGATGTCACCTTCGGTGATGGCGCAATGGTACAGGTCGAATTGCAGGCCGACCCGGTCTGGCCCCAGACCATTGATGATGGCTGCCGCTTGGTCTGTAGTGTTCAGGAAGAAGCCTGGTATGTCGCGGTGGTT
>CANBXZ010000418.1 GCA_947373495.1 Acetobacteraceae bacterium | reverse complement strand
TGCCTGCAACTATGGCGCTTATGCCGCTTTGATCTCCACGGTGCCCCTGGTGGCCAGCAACCCGGTGCTGGGTGTGGCCGCCGGGTCGTTGGCGGGGATGACCGGCAACTACCTGCTGTCCCGGCGCTTCGTCTTCGCCGCGCCGGCGCAGGCCAACGCACCTCCTCCCACCAGCTGACCCGCGGGGTACCGATGCGCATTCGTACGCTTCCTGCCGCGCCTGCCGCCACGCCCGCCGGGTGCCCGCCATGCACGGCGTGATCCCGCCCGAGCCCGGGCCGGGCCAGGGCAAGCTTCAGGCCGCCCTGGCCGAAGGCTGGCCGCGCTACACCGCCCCCGCCGCCGGCCGTGGCGCCTGGCGCCAGCGCGCCCGGCCGCAGCCGCTGCCCCACCCGCTGCTGGTGGCCGGCCAGGTGGCGCTGGATGCGCTTTCGGTGGTGGTGCCCGGCCTGCTGGCGCGCGACCTGCTGGGCGCCGGCGCCACCCCGGCGCTGGGCGTGATGCTGTTCGGCGTGGTGCTGGCGCTGCTGCTGGCCACCGCCGGCGGGGCGTTTCGCCATGCCGCGCTGTTCGGCGGCCGCGCGCCGCTGCTGGCCAGCGCCGGCGGGCTGTGCGGCGCCCTGGGCGGGCTGGCGCTGGCGGCGCCGTTGCTGGGCGCGGCGGCAGCCCTGCCGCCCGAGGTTGCCGCCTTGTGGCTCGGCTTTGCCCTGCCGCTGCTGCTGGCCGGTCGCATCGCCAGCGCCCGGCTGGTGCGGGCGGAAGCGCCACGCACCGCGCTGCGCGCCGTGGTGGTGGGGGAAGGCCAGCACGCCGCCCGCCTCGCCGCCCGCATGCGGGGCCAGGCCGCCGGGCCGGTGCGCCTGCTGGGCGTGGTGGATGACCGCCGGCGCCTGCCCGAAGGGCTGCGCGGCGACAGCGGCCTGCCGCAGCTGGGCCCGGTCGAGGTACTGCACGCGCTGATCCGCCGAGGCGAGGTGGACCAGGTGATCCTGGCGCTGCCCGGCTCGGCCGAGGCGCGGGTGACGGCGCTGGTGCGGCAGTTGGCCGACTACCCGGTGGAGGTATGCCTGGCGCCGGACCTGTGCAGCTATCGCGCCCGCACGCCAACCGCACCGCTGCGCCTGCTGGCCCGCCCGCTGGAAGGCTGGGGCGGCCTGCTGAAGCGGGCGGAGGACATCGTGCTGGCGGTGGGTGCGCTGGCGGTGGCGGCGGTGCCGATGCTGCTGATCGCCCTGGCGGTGCGGCTGGACAGCCCGGGCCCGGTGCTGTTCCGCCAGCGCCGCACCGGCTTCAACAACCAGGAATTCTTCGTGCTGAAGTTCCGCACCATGTTCGCCGAGCAGACCGACCACGAGGCCCGGGTGCAGGTGCTGGAAGGCGACAAGCGCGTCACCCCGGTGGGTGCCATCCTGCGCCGCACCAGCCTGGACGAACTGCCCCAGTTGCTCAACGTGCTGTGGGGCGACATGAGCTTCGTCGGCCCCCGGCCGCACGCCCCCGGCACCCGCGCCGCCGGCCGGCCGTTCGAGGAAGTGGCCGAGCGCTACGCCGCCCGCCACCGGATGAAGCCGGGCCTGACCGGGCTGGCCCAGGTGCGCGGCTGGCGCGGCCCGACCGAGACCGAGGAAAAGCTGCTGCGCCGGGTCGAGGCCGACCTGGAATACATCGAGACCTGGTCGCTGTGGCTGGACACGGTGATCATCCTGCGGACGCTGGTGGCCGTGGCCCGGATGCGCAATGCATATTGAACCTTTGGCTCAAACCCTGGCTCACCCCATGGCCGAAACGCCGAGAACGCCGATGCCCCACGCCGCCACGGCGCCACGGATTGCCGTGCTGGTGCCCTGCTACAACGAGGCGGTGGCGATTCCGCGCGTGGTGCGGGCATTCCGCGACGCGCTGCCGGACGCCACCATCTACGTCTACGACAACAACAGCCAGGACGACACGGTGGCGGTGGCGCGGGCGACCGGCGCCGTGGTGCGCACCGAGGCGCTGCAGGGCAAGGGCAACGTGGTGCGGCGCATGTTCGCCGACATCGAGGCCGACCTCTACGTGCTGGTGGATGGCGACGACACCTACGACGCCGCCAGCGCGCCGGAAATGGTGCGCCTGGCGCTGGAGCAACGGCTGGACATGGTGACCGGCGTGCGCACCACGCCGGAGGAGATCGCCACCGCCGCCTATCGTCGCGGCCACCAGTTCGGCAATGCACTGCTCACCGGGCTGGTGCGGGGCGTGTTCGGCAACCGCATCTCGGACATGCTGTCGGGCTACCGGGTATTCTCCCGCCGCTTCGTCAAGAGCTTCCCGGCGCTGGCCTCGGGCTTCGAGACCGAGACCGAGTTCACCGTGCATGCGCTGGAGCTGAAGCTGCCGGTGGGCGAGGTGGTGACGCCCTACAAGGAACGCCCGGTGGGCAGCACCAGCAAGCTGCGCACCTACCACGACGGCTTCCGGATCCTGCGCATGATCCTGGCGCTGGTGCAGCGGGAACGGCCGTTGCAGTTCTTCTCGCTGGCCGGGGGCGTGCTGCTGCTGGCCTCCATGGTGTTGTTCCTGCCGGTGCTGGCCACCTATTGGGAAACCGGGCTGGTGCCGCGGCTGCCAACACTGGTCGCCTCGGTCGGCTTTGCCGTGCTGGGCTTCCTCGCCTTCGCCTGCGGCCTGATCCTGGATACCGTCACCCGCGGCCGGCAGGAGGCCAAGCGCGTGGCCTACCTGGCGATTCCCGCGCCGGACTTCGCCCCCCAGCCATGACCCAGCCGCGCGAGCCGACGCCAGAGCTGGTGGCTGGCGCGGCCCAGGCGCCGGCCCGGTACGACGCCGATGTCATCATCCTGGCGATGGACCGGGCCGAGGAGACGCTGGCCGCCATCGCCTCCGCCCGTGCCCAGCGGGGGCTGGTGCAGCATGTGTGGGTGGTGGACCAGGGCAGCAGGCCGGAAAACCTGGCCCGCCTGGCCGCCGCGCTGCAGGGCGCCGGCGATGCCACGCTGGTGAAGCTGGCGCGCAACCACGGCGTGGCCGGCGGCCGCAACCGCGCCAGCGCGCTGGGGCATGGCCGCGTCATCTTCGCCCTCGACAACGACGCCGAGTTCGCCGACGCCACCACCCTGGCCCGTGCGGTGGCGGCACTGGACGAGGCGCCGGACCTGGCGGCGCTGGCCTGCCGGATCCTGGTGCATGCAACCGGGGCCGAGGACCTTTCGAGCTGGGGCTACCCCCCTGCCCTGCTGCCGCGCGCCGCCGGCAGCTTCGACACCTGCACCTTCGTCGGCGCCGGCCACGCCATCAGGCGCCAGGCCTGGGACGCCGCCGGCGGCTATGACGACGCGCTGTTCTTCTGCTGGGAGGAGTTCGACTTCTGCCTGCGGGCGCTGAACCTGGGCTGGCGCATCCGCTATCGCGGTGACATCGCGGTGCGGCACAAGGTTTCCGGCGAACATCGCTTCGCCTGGTCCGGCACGCGCTGGCACTACTTCGTGCGCAACCGGCTCTATATCGGGCTGAAATCCGGCGATTCGGTGCTGGCGCTGCTGCCGCGCTACGCCGCCTACCTGCTGAAGGGGGCGCGCAACGGCGTGCTGCGCCAGGGGCTGCGGGCCGGGCCGGCGGCGTGGCGGCTGGCCCGTGGCGCCACGCCCCAGCCGCCGACGCCCCAGGCACTGG
>CANBXZ010000417.1 GCA_947373495.1 Acetobacteraceae bacterium | reverse complement strand
CGTCCAGCGTCACGCCGTCCGCCAGTTCGATCAGGCGCACATTGGCCTCACCGCGGCGGGCCAGCTCGAACACGCCCAGCTCGGTCACCACCATGTCCACAACGCGCTTGCCGGTCAGCGGCAGGGCGCATTCCTTCAGCAGCTTCGGCTTGCCGCCAGCAGTGTGCTCCATCAGCACGATGACGCGCTTCACCCCGGCCACCAGGTCCATGGCGCCGCCCATGCCCTTCACCATCTTGCCCGGGATCATCCAGTTCGCCAGGTCGCCATTGGCGGCCACCTGCAGGGCACCCAGGATGGAGAGGTCGATATGGCCGCCGCGGATCATGGCGAAGCTGTCGGCGCTGCTGAAGAAGCTGCTGGTCGGCAGCTGGGTGATGGTCTGCTTGCCGGCATTCACCAGGTCCGGGTCTTCCGAGCCCTCATAGGGGAACGGGCCCAGGCCCAGCATGCCGTTTTCGCTTTGCAGCTGCACGTTGATGCCAGCCGGCACGTGGTTGGCCACCAGCGTCGGAATGCCGATGCCGAGGTTCACGTAGAAGCCGTCCTGCAGCTCAAGCGCGGCGCGATGCGCCATCTGGTCGCGGTTCCAGGCCATGGTGCTGCTCCTCAGGCGGTTTCAAGCTTGCGGACGGTGCGCTGCTCGATGCGCTTCTCGAAGTCCACTGGGCACTGGATGATGCGCTGCACGTAGATGCCCGGCGTGACGATATGGTCGCCGTCGATCTCGCCCGGGTGCACCAGGTGTTCCACCTGGGCCACGGTGATCTTCGCCGCCGTCGCCATCATCGGGTTAAAGTTGCGCGCGGTCTTGCGGTAGACGAGGTTGCCCTCGGTATCGCCCATCCAGGCATGCACGATGGCCAGGTCGGCGACGATGCCGCGTTCCATGATGTAGGTCTCGCCGTCGAACTCCATCGTCGGCTTGCCCTCGGCCACCGCGGTGCCAACCCCGGTCCTGGTGTAGAAGGCCGGGATGCCGGCGCCGCCGGCGCGGATGCGTTCCGCCAGCGTGCCCTGTGGGTTGAACTCGATCTCCAGCTCGCCGGCCAGGAATTGCCGGGCGAACTCGGCGTTTTCCCCGACATAGGAGGAGATCATCTTCTTCACCTGCCGGGTCTTCAGCAGAATGCCCAGGCCGGCGTCATCCACGCCGGCATTGTTGGACACGAAGGTGAGGTTCTTCACCCCGCTGTCGCGGATCGCCTCGATCAACAACGAGGGAATGCCGCAAAGGCCGAAGCCTCCGGCGTGAATCATCATGCCATCGCGCAACAGGTCCGCCAGTGCGGCCCTGGCGTCCGGGTAGACCTTCGACATCGGCTGGCCCTTTGCAAATCCGACCGCAACCTAATCGGAGGCGAAGTTGGAAGAAAGCCGCTCAAAGGGGGTTGCGGAGGTTCCGGCAGGGAGTTATATCGCGCCCCCCGGCAACGGGAACCCAAGCTACGGGGCCATAGCTCAGTTGGGAGAGCGCTTGAATGGCATTCAAGAGGTCGTCGGTTCGATCCCGATTGGCTCCACCAGTTTGAAAGGCCCGGCTACCAAGCCGGGCCTTTTCCTTTTCCGGCACACGCGCCGTCTTGCCGCCGCGCCTACCCGGCCGGGCTCACCCCTGCCGCGCGCAGCACCGGCGTCCAGCGCGCATTCTCCGCCCGGAGGAAATCCGCCAGCTCGGTCGGTCCGCCGGCGAAGGGCTCCACCCCTGCCTCGGTGAAGCGGCGCTGCACGATGGGGTCCCGCCGTGCCGCTTCGGTTGCCGCCACCAGGCGCTGCACCACGGCGGCGGGGGTGCCCCGCGGGGCATACAGCGCCTGCCAGGACGAAGCGGCAAAGCCGGCCAGGCCGCTTTCCGCCAGCGTCGGCAAGGCCGGCAGCATGGCGGAACGCCGCGGCGTGGTAACCGCCAGCAGCCGCACCCGGCCTTCCGCCGCCATCGGCGCCAGCAGCGTCTGGCTGTCGATCATCAGCGTGGCGCGGCCGGCCACCAGGTCGGTCACCGCCTGTGGCGTGCCGCGGTACGGCACCACGGTGAAATCCACCCCGGCCAGCTTCTTCAGCAACTCGCCGGCCAGGTGGCTGGCGGCGCCCAGGCCGGTGGTGGCGAAGTTCGCATCGGCGCCATGCTGCTTCAGCCAGGCCACCAGCTCCGCCACGCTGTGCGCCGGCACGCCGGGGTGCACCGCCAGCACGAAGGGCTGGTCACCCAGCGGCGCCACCGGCAGGAAGTCGGTGAAGATGTCGTAGCCGGCCTCCGGGTACAGCGCCGGCACCACCGCCTGGGAAGCGCCGGTCAGCAGCAGGGTATGGCCATCCGGCGTGGCGCGGGCCACGGCGCGGCCGCCGATGGTGGTGCCGCCGCCCGGCATGTTCTCCACCACCAGGTTGCTGCCCAGGTCGCGCGCCATGGCTTCGCAGATGATGCGCGCCACCACGTCGATGATGCCGCCGGCGGCGAACGGCACCACCACCCGCACCGGCCGCGACGGCCAGGCCTGCGCCAGGGCCGGGCATGGCAGGGCGAGACCCAGGGCAAGCAGGCTACGACGACGCATGGAAACCCCCGATCCTGAAGACCGCCATGCTAGAGCCGGATCGCCCAAGGTGGCATGGCCGAAACGCCGATCCCGGCCGCCGAATTCCATCGTCGGCACCGGCGCTGCCTGCGCCGGCGGCAGCGCCGCCCGCGGTCAGCGCAGGGCGGTAAGCCGCAACGCCGCGGCCAGCACCGCGCCGGGGGCCAGCAGCGCCAGCGGGCCGAGCCCGGCCAGGTCCGGGCGGTTCGGCGCATCGGGCACGTGGCTGACCGGCTCGGCGCACAGCACGCCGCTGCCGGCCGGGGCGAAGACCTGCAGATTCTGCGCCCAGGCGCCGCTGGCCCGCAGCCGCAGCACCAGGTCCGGCCGCAGCAGGTCCACCGTGCCGTCCCAGCCGGTGAAGTGGGTGTCGAGCCCCTCATACTCGGCCTCGCCACCCTCCACGCCGGGGCTGGGTTGGGCCGCCACCGGCAGCGCCCGGGCGTCACGGGACAGCAGCGCGGTGGCGTGGAAGCGCAGCCGGGTACCGGCCGGGCACAGGAAGAAGGGGTGCCAGCCCAGGCCCATCGGCACCGCCACCGGCGCCAGGTTGCGCAGGCTCAGCGCCAGGCGCAGCCCGGCCGGGTCCAGCGCCACCTCCAGCCGCGCTTCATAGTCGAAGGGCGGGCTGGCCACCTGCTGCACCAGCGTGGCGCTGGCCGGGCCGGCGGTGGCCACTTGCCAAGGCACGTCGCGCGACAGGCCATGGATGGCGGTATGGTCCTCAGCGCGATTCACCCGCAGCTGATGCATGGTGCCCCCGAAGGGCAGGTGGCCGGCGTCCAGCCGGTTGGTCCAGGGCGCCATCAGGAAGGCACCGGCGAAGCTTTCCGTCGGGTCGGCGCCCAGCGGCAACGGCGCCAGCACCTGCTGGCCCTGGCAGGCCAGCGCGGCGAAGGCGGCGCCCTGCTCGGGCAGCAGCCGCGCGGTCCAGCCCGCTGCCGCCAGTTCGATCAAGCGCGCGGCGCCGGCATGCAGCCGAGGGCGGCAGGAGCACTGTTCGGCAAGGCTGGCTGCATGCGGGTCTTCCTTCCATGCCACCGGCATCGCCCTGATGTAGGGCCGCGGCCGTGGCGCCACCAGCCGCGGCCAAGCGG
>CANBXZ010000416.1 GCA_947373495.1 Acetobacteraceae bacterium | reverse complement strand
TCCCTCCTCACCATGACGGCCATCAAGCCACTTCACTTATGGGTCGCGACGCGCCAGCGTTCCGCCTAATCTCGCTTGGGCGAGGCCCTGCTGACCATGTGCTGACCAACCGCCACAAGGCGCCTGGTACCCGGCATGGCAGGCAAAGGCGTCTCGTTATTTTTCAAGGAGATACAGCATGATTCCAGGCCATAGCTCAGCGGTAGAGCATTCGCTTCACACGCGAAGGGTCACAGGTTCAATCCCTGTCGCGCCCACCATTCTTCTTGCCGCAAACGAAAAGCCCCGAACCTCACGGTTCGGGGCTT
This sequence comes from Acetobacteraceae bacterium, assembly GCA_947373495.1. GTDB lineage: Bacteria > Pseudomonadota > Alphaproteobacteria > Acetobacterales > Acetobacteraceae > CAIMOR01. The sequence continues at coordinate 3,375 of CANBXZ010000416.1, read as the reverse complement.
CGTTGTTTCTGGCATTGGGCCCGGATTGCCCCGAGCCTTAACCCTGGGCCTCCACACTGGGCCTCCACACTGGGCCTCCACCCTGGGCCTTAACCCTGGGCCGGCCCGCGGTGACTCGCACCGCGGGTGGCAGGGTGCCGGCTATTCGGCCGGCGCCACGTGGGCAATCTCCCGCCGGCGGCCACTGAAGCGCGCGGCCAGGGCGTCGAAGCCCAGGTACAGCACCGGGGTGACGAACAGCGTCAGCACCTGGGAAACCGCCAGGCCGCCCACCACCGCCAGACCCAGCGGCTGGCGCAGTTCCGCCGCCGCGCCCCAGCCGGCCGCGATCGGCACCGCGCCGGCACCCGCGGCCAGCGTGGTCATCATGATCGGGCGGAAGCGGATCAGGCAGGCGCTGCGCACGGCGGTGAAGGCAGCCTCGCCGGCGCGTTGTCGTTGCAACGCCACGTCCACGATCATGATGGCGTTCTTTTTCACCAACCCGATCAGCAGCAGCACGCCGATGACAGCGATGACCGACAGGTCCAGGCCGAAATAGTACAGCGTGACGAAGGCCCCCAGCGCCGCCGCCGGCAGGCCGGAGAGGATGGTCAGCGGGTGGATCAGGCTTTCGTACAGCACGCCCAGCACCACGTAGACGATGGCAATGGCCGCCAGCACCAGCGCCCCCTGCCCCGCCAGCGCCTGCTGGAACACCTGCGCCGCGCCGCTGAAGCCGGTGACCACGGTGGGCGGCATGCCCATTTCCTGCTCCACCGCGCGAATGGCGTTCACCGCGTCACCCAGGGCCACGCCGGGCGGGGTATTGAAGCCGATGACCACGGCCGGCAGCTGGCCCTGGTGGCTGACATTCAGCGGGCCGGTGGTGCGCTCGATCCGCGCCACGGCGGAAAGCGGCACCAGCCGGCCAGTGACCGAACGCAGGTACAGCTTGGCCAGCCCGCTTTCGTCGCGCTGATCCTCCGGCAATGCCTCGATGATGACGGGGTAGGCATTGGCCTGGCCGTACAGCGTGGAGATCTGCCGCGCGCCGAAGGCGGAGAACAGCGCCTGGCGCACCTGGTCCACCGAGACACCCATGGCGGATGCGCGGTCGCGGTCCACCACCACCTGCACCACCGGGGCGTCGATCTGCAAATCGGTGTTCACGTCCTGCAACTGCGGCAGCGCCAGCAGGCGCTGTTCCATCCGCTGGGACCAGTCGTACAACTCGTCCAGCCGCAGGCCCTGCAAGGTATAGAGGTACAGGGTGCGGGTCTGGCGCGAACCGAAGTTCAGGTTCTGGATCGGGCTGATGAACACGCGCAGCCCGGGGATCTGGCTGGCGGTGCGGCGCAGTTGCTGGATCACCTCGGTGATCTGCGGCCGGTCATGGCGGCCCTTCAGTTCCACGAACATGCGGCCCTGGTTGATGGAGATGCTGCCGCCAGTGGCGCCCAGGTTGGACACCACGTTGCTGACATAGGGCGACTGCCGCAGCATGATGGAAAGCCGGCCCTGCATCTCCATCATGGCGTTCAGCGAGGAGCCGCGCGGGCCTTCGGTGTTGACCACCAGCAGGCCGGTATCCTCGATGGGGAAGAAGCCCTTGGGGATGATCATGGCCATGTAGCCGGCCGCCACCAGGGAACCGAAGAAGGCCAGCCAGACCAGCACCCGCAGCTTCAGCGCCTTGTCCAGCATCCAGCCATAGCCGCGCTCCACGGCCACCAGCATGTTCTCCAGCCCGCGTTCCACCAGGCCGGCCTTGCCGTGGTGGTGCGGCGGCAGGCGGGAAGCCATCAGCGGCGTCAGCGTCAGCGACACCACGCAGGAAGCCACCACGCACAGCGACACGGTGGCGGCGAAGGCGTTGAAGATGCGGCCCACCACGCCCCCCATCAGCAGGATCGGCAGGAACACCGCGATCAGCGACAGGGTGATGGAGAGGACGGTGAAGCCGATTTCCTGGCTGCCGCGAATGGCCGCGGTAATCGGGGCCACCCCTTCCTCGATGTGGCGGATGATGGCTTCCAGCACCACGATGGCGTCGTCCACCACCAGGCCCACCGCGATGGTCAGGCCCAGCAGGGTCACGTTGTCGATGCCGTAGCCCAGAACGTACATCAGGCCGAAGGCGATGCAGAGGCTGATCGGCACCGCGATGGTCGGGATCAGCGTGGCGCTGATGCGGCGCAGGAACAGGAAGCACACCAGCACCACCAGGCCGATGGCGATGGCCAGGCTTTCCTGCACGTCGTGCACCGCGTCCCGGATCGACAGCGAGCGGTCGAGCATCACGTTGATCTCGGCGCCCGGCGGCAGCGCCGCCTGCAATGCCGGCAGGCTGCGCTTCACCCCGTCCACCACCTCCACGGTGTTGGCGTCGGGCTGGCGCAGCACCGCCAGCACCAGGGCGCGGTCGTTGTTGCGCCAGGCGGCGATGCGTTCATTCGCCACGCCGTCGGTCACGCTGGCCACCTCGTTCAGGCGCACCGGGGCCTGGGCGCGGCCGGCGATGACCAGGTTGCCGAAGGCGGCGGCGTCCTGGGGTTGTTCGTTGGCGCGCAGCGTCAGCTGCTGCCGGGTGCCGTTCAGCAGCCCCACCGGGGCGGAGGAATTGGCCTGGGAAATCGCCTGGCCGGTGATGTCGAAGGCCAGCCCCATGGCGGCGATGCGGTCCGGGTCCAGCCGCACCCGCACGGCGTAGAGCTGTTCGCCGAACACCTGCACCTGCGCCACGCCCGGCACCCGGGACAGCGCCGGGCCGATGATGGTGCTGGCGATGTCGTTCAGCCGGTACAGCGGCGCATCGCCACCGGAGACGGTGAGCAGCACCACCGGCGCGTCGGCCGGGTTCACCTTGCGGTAGCTGGGCGGCACCAGCATGTCCACCGGCAGGCGCCGCTGCGCCCGGGTCAGTGCCGCCTGAACATCCTGCGCCGCGGCGTCGATGTTCTTGGTCAGCACGAACTGCACGGTGATCTGCGTGGTGTCCTGGCCATTGATCGAGGACATGGTGTCCACGCCGGCGATGGTGGACAGTTCACGCTCGATCGGCAGCGCCACCGACGTGGCCATCGTCTCCGGCGAGGCGCCGGGGAAGTTGGCGAAGATGGTGATGACCGGGAAGTCCACCCGCGGCACCGCCGCCACCGGCAGCTTCATGTAGGCCATGATGCCGGCGACGATGCAGGCGAGGGACAGCAGCCCGGTCATGACCGGGCGGCGGATGCAGAGTTCGGAGATGTTCATCCTGCCGCTCCTGGTCGCTCAGTTGGCGCTGGAAACGCGCTGGGCCGGGGCCGGGTTGGCCCGATCCTCCACCCGGCTGCCATTGGTGACGCGCTGGGCCCCGTCGACGATCACGCGCTCGCCATTGCTCAGCTGGCC
>CANBXZ010000415.1 GCA_947373495.1 Acetobacteraceae bacterium | reverse complement strand
CCTCGGCCGGCCCCACCGGCTCGGCGCCCCAGTTCTCCGCCCAGGCGTCGTTGAACAGTGCGGCCACCAGCGCGATCTCCCGCGCATAGTCGCGCGGGTTCAGCCGCCGCAGCCGCAACTGCCCGCGCCCCGGCCAGCGCGCCAGCAGCCGGGCGAAGCGGGCGCTGTGGGTTTCGCTGGCCAGGTCCAGCGTGCGGGAGATCACCAGCTTTTCCCGCACCAGCCGGGCAGGCGCCCCTTCGGCCCCCGCCACCCGGGTGCTCGCCACCTGGCCCGCCTCCACCTTGGCGGCATCCAGCATGGCCGGCAGCCAGGGCGGGGTGCGCGGCATCCGCACCATGCCCGGCCGCTCGAAGCCACTGAGCTGGGCGCCGACCTCGTGGTTGATGGAAAGGTTCATCGGCCCGCGCCACCGGCTGGCACCGCGCGCCCGCAGCCAGGCCGCGGCGGCGGCCAGCAGCGCGGCCAGCACCGTGGCATCCTGCTCCAGCGCCAGGAAGCCGAAGCTGCCAAGGGTGGGGCTGCCAAGGGTGGGGCCGGCTCCGGCGGGGTTGCCGCCGCCGCCGTCCCGCCGCAGCGCCGTGGCGATGCGCCCCACCACCCGGCCCTGCCGCCAGGCCAGGAAGCGCGCCACCTCATGCGTGGCCAGGAAGCCGTTGAAGCCGGGATTGAAGAAGCGCCTGGTGTCGAATTCCAACGGCACGCTCCAGCCCGCCGCCTCGCCGCCCAAGGCCGCCGGCAGGCCGAGGAAGGCGCGTTCCGCCGCGCGGCCCACAACCTGGTGCACCTCGACCGGGTAAACCTCGCTCAACCGGCCTGCCCGTCCCGCGCCGCCACCAGCGCCGCCACGGTGCGCGCCAACTCCGCCGCGTTGTGGTCGGCCGAGAGGAAGAAGCGCAGCCGGGCCGAGCGTTCCGGCACCACCGGGAACAGGATGGGCTGCACGTTGATGCCCTGGGCGAACAGCGCCGCGGCCATGCGCGCGGCGCGGATGGAACTGCCGAGGATGACCGGCACGATGCCGAGGCCGGCGGAATTCCCGGTGTCGAACCCGGCTTCCCGCGCCAGGGTCAGGAACAGCCGGGCATTGTGCTGCAACCGCGCCACCCGCTCGGGCTCGGCCTGCATGATCTCCAGCGCCGCCAGGCTGGCCGCGGCCAGTGGCGGCGCCAGCCCCACCGAATAGACGAAGCCCGGCACCGAATAGCGCAGCAGGTCCACCAGCGCGCGGCGGCCGGCGATGTAGCCGCCGCAGCCGGACAGGGTCTTGGAAAGCGTCCCCATCCAGATATCCACCTCGGCCGGGTCGACGCCGCATTGTTCCGCCACGCCGTGCCCGGTGGCGCCGAGCACGCCGAGCGAATGCGCCTCGTCCACCATCAGCAGCGCGTCGTGCCGGCGGGCCAGGGCGGTGAAGCGCGCCAGCTCCGGCAGGTCGCCATCCATCGAGTAATGGCCCTCCACCACCACCAGCGCGCGGCCATGGCGGCGGCGCTGGGTGGCCAGCTCCCGGTCTGCCGCCGCCCAGTCGTTGTGCGGGAAGGCGATGCGCCGGGCGCCGGAAAGCCGCGCGCCCTCGATGATGGAGTTGTGCGCCAGCGCGTCGTGCAGCACCAGGTCGCGCGGCCCCAGCAGGTGGCCGATGACGGTGACATTGGTGGCATGGCCGGAAACGAAGGTCAGGCAGGCTTCCGCCTGGTGCAGCCCGGCCAGCGCGGCTTCCAGCCGGCCATGGCCGGGCCGTTCCCCGGACGCCAGGCGCGAGGCGCTGGCCGAGGTGCCGTACTGGTCGATGGCCGCCTTGGCCGCCGCCATCACCCGCGGGTCGCCGTTCAGGCCCAGGTAGTTGTAGCTGGCGAAGTTCAGGAAATCCCGGTTGCCGATGCTGGTATGCGCGCCGGCCACGCCTTCATGCGGGCGGAAATACGGGTTCTCGATGCCCAGCGCCTCGCCGGCCTCGCGCATCAGCGTCAGGTCGCGGGCGCCCGGCAGGGTGCGCAGGTCGCGGCCCGGGCTTTCCGGCGGCGAGGCCTCGGCATGGGTTGGGGTTTCCTCACCGCGCCGCTTGGCCAGGCGTTGCAGCAGCGCGGCGCGGGCCACCGCGGAAAGGCCGAAGGCTTCGGTCATCAGGCCGCTGCCACGCTGGCGGGTTCGGGCGCCGGTTCATGCGCCGCCATCAGCGCCTCGGCCGCGCCGTCCTGGCGTTGGCGCCGCAGGTCGGCCAGCAGCCGATGCGCCAGCGCGTCCACCGTCAGCGTGTCGGTCAGGGTGCCGATGCTGGCCGCCAGTCCCAGCCGCTGGTCCAGCGCCGCGCGCAGTTCCATGCCGCCCAGGCTGTCCAGCCCCAGCCCGGCCAGCGGCGTGTCGGCCGCCACCGCGCCCGGGGCCAGCCGCAGGATGCGCCCCAGCTCCGCCGCCAGGGTTTCGCGCAGCAGCGGCAGGGCTTCGTCATCCGGCGCCGCCACCAGCCGGGCGCGCAGGTCCGCCGCCGGTTGCACCGCATGGCCGCGCACCGCGTTGAACATCGGCTCGGCCAGCAGCGGCAGCATCAACTGCGCCGCGGCCCAGTCCAGCCGCGCCAGCCCCAACACGGCGGCGGCACCGCCCAGCAGGTCCGGCAAGGCCGCCAGCGCGGTGGCCGCGGCCATTGGCCGGGCGCCCAGCCGGCGATGCAGCGCCTCGGCCGTCGCGCCATCGGCCGCCAGCACCCCGGCATCCGCGATCGGCCCCCATTGTACCGCCAGCGCCGGCTGCCCGGCGCCCCGCCGGCGCCGCGCCAGGGCTTCCAGCGCCGCATTGGCGGCGACATAGGCGGCCTGGCCCGGGTTGCCCACCGCCACGGTGGCGGAGGAGTAGAGCAGGAACAGCGCCAGCGGGTCCTTGGCGGTCAACGTGTCCAGGTTTTCCGCCACCGTCAGCTTGGCCGCCAGCACCGCCGCCACCTGCCGCGCCTCCAGCCGGGCCGCGGCGCCATCGGCGAAGACCGCGCCGGCATGCACCACGCCGCGCAGCGCCGGCATCTGGGCGCGAATCGCCTGCAGGCTGGCGTCCAGCGCGGTGGCGTCGGTGGCATCGCAGGCGTGCAGCGTGGCGGTCGCCCCCAGCGCGGCCAGCCGGGCCACCGCCTCGGCCGCGCCCGGCGTGGCCGCCCCGCGACGAGACAGCAGCGCCAGGTGCCGCACCCCTTGCGTCGCCAACCAGCAGGCGGTGGCCAGGCCGAAGCCCTGCACGCCGCCCACCACCAGCACGGTGCCGCGCGCCGCCTGTTGCAGCGGTGCCCGCATGGCGCGGTCTGGCCGTGGCGGGGGCGGCCGCAGCACCAGCTTGCCGATCTGCGCGCTGGCCTGCAGCGTGCGGAAGGCGGCCTGCACATTGCCCGCCGCATGGTCGGCATGGGGCAGCGGGCGGAAGCTCCCGGCCTCGATCCGGTCGCGGATGCCGGCCAGCAGCCGGGCTGCCAGCTGGGGCCGGGCGCGCGGCAATTCGTCCACGTCCACCGCGAAGAAGGTGGCGTTGTGCCGCAGCGGCCGCAGCGCCACCCGGCGGTCCTCGGCGAAATCGCGCTTGCCCAGTTCCAGGAAGCGCCCGAACGGCCGCAGCAGCCCGAGCGAGCGTTCCATCGCCTCCCCGGCCAGGGAGTTCAGCAGCACATCGACGCAGCCGGTCTCGGCGCCCGGCCCGCCCCATTCCTGCCG
>CANBXZ010000414.1 GCA_947373495.1 Acetobacteraceae bacterium | reverse complement strand
GGCCCGCAGCGTGGCCGAACTGGTGGCGCTGGCCAAGGCGCGGCCGGGCGAGCTGAACTTCGGCTCCTCCGGCATTGGCAGCAGCAACCACCTGGCCGGCGCGGTCTTTGCCGCCACCGCGGGGGTGGAACTGACCCACATTCCCTATCGCGGCAATGCGGACATGGTGAACGACCTGGTGGCCGGGCGGCTGCACATGGTGTTCAGCGGCCTGCCGCCGGTGCTGCCGCTGGTGCAGGCCGGCGCGCTGCGGCCGCTGCTGGTGTGCGGCCCGGCGCGGGTGGCGGCCATTGCCGAGACGCCGACCGTGGCCGAGGTGGGGCTGGCCGGGGCCGAGGCCATCAGCTTCTACGGCGTGGTGGCGCCGGCCGGCACCCCGGCCCCGGTGCTGGCGCGGCTGGAGCAGGCGCTGCGCGTGGTGCTGGGGCGGGAGGATGTGCGCGCCATCTACCGCAACCTCGGCTCCGAGGCGCAGGCGGCCTCGCCGGCCGAGTTCAGCGCGCTGATCGCCAGCGAAAGGGCGAAATGGAGCGGGGTCATCCGCCGCTATGGCATCAAGCCAGGGTAGCTCAGAACAGGCCGCTGGTGCAGCCGGGCTGCATCAGCAGGCCGACCGATTGCTGCTGGAAGTCCCGCCGATAGACCGCGATGGCCTGTTCCAGCCCGGCGCGCGCCGTGGCGGCCTGCGCGGCCGGGGCCAGCACGAGGAACACCTTGGTCGGGTCGCTGGTAATGCGCCCATCGGGGCCGCGCCAACTGCCGGTGGCGTCGCTGACGGTGAAGCCGGCCGGGAAGCGGGGCTGCAACTCGGCGTTCTGGAACGCCTGCCATTGCGCCGGGCTCAGCCGCTGGCCCCCCGGCATGTCCAGCCCGAACAGGCCGGTCAAGCCGACCGAGGGCACCAGCCCGGCGCCGCAGCCCAGCGGCTGCGCGCACCCGGCCAGCAGAAGCGGCAGTAGCGCAAGCAGCCGCCGCACCGGCTTCAGGCCGCCGTGGCCAGCAGCACCACGCCGCCGCAGATCAGCCCCAGCGCCGCCAGCTTCTGCGCGCCCAGCGGTTCCCCGAAGGCGAAGTAGCCGATCACCGCCACCACCACATAGCTGGCCGCGGTGCAGGGCAGCGCCACGCTCATCGGGATGCGCCGCAGCGCCACGATGTAGAGCAGCGCCGCGCCGCCATAGACGCACAGCCCGACCATGGTGCTGGGCCGGAACAACTGGGTGATGAAGTTGCCCTCCGCCACCGCGCCCGACTTCAGCAGGATCTGCCCGCCGAGCGAGGTGCAGATGGCCAGCACCAGGGCGCCCCAATAGAAGTTCAAGAAACGCGCTCCGCTTCGCCGGTGATCGGGGCATGGCTGACAGCTTCGGCCGGGCCGATCACCTGGCGCACCACGCCCTGTGGCTTGCCATTGGCCGAGAGGAAGGCGCGGCCGACATATTCGCCCAGCACGCCCAGGATGAGGAACTGCACCCCGGCCACCAGCAGCGTCGTGGTCATGGAGGAAGCCCAGCCGGAAGGCGTTTCGCCCGAAAGCCCTTCCCACACCACATAGGCCGCGGCCACCAGGCCCAGCATGCCCAGCGCGGCACCGGCATAGATCGCCAGCCGCAGCGGCAGCACGGAAAAGCTGGTGGCCAGGTTCAGCCACAGCCGCACCAGGCGGCGCAGGGTGTAGTTGCTGCGGCCCTCGGCCCGGGCCAGGTGCTGCACCGGCAGGGTGGAGATGCGCTGCGTCACCTGCATCACCAGCCCATCCACATAGGGGTAGGGGCCGCTGTACTTGGTGACTTCGCGCACCACCAGCGCCGACATGCAGCGGAAGGAGCAGAGGTACAGGCCCTTCGGCTTGTCCAGCAGCGTGTCCGCCACCCAGTTGGCGAAGCGGCTGCCCAGGTTGCGCCAGGTCTCGTGCTGCTTTTCGGCGTAGTAGGTATAGACCACGTCGTGGTTGCCCAGCCGGGCATGGTCATACAGCTTCACCACCTCCTCCGGCGGGTTCTGCAGGTCGTCATCCATGGTGATGACGTAGTCGCCACGGGCATGGCGCAGCCCGGTCATCACCGCGTTGTGCTCGCCGAAGTTGCGGGCATGTTCGCAATAGGTGATCGGCACGGTGGCGCCCGGCAGCAGGGCGCGGCAGACATCGCCGGAATTGTCCGGGCTGCCGTCATTCACCAGGATGATCTCCAGCCCGCCGGCCGGGCGCAGCGAGGACAGTGCCTCCACCAGCAGCCCCACGGTGGCGGCGCCGCGATAGACCGGCACGACAATGGACAGGCCAACGGACTGCGTCACGCGGCGTGCTCCTTCAAGAACGGGTGGCGGCGGCCAGGATGGAGCCGCCGGCGGGAAAGGGAAGTCCAAGGCGGGCAAGGGTCCGCTCCAATTCGGTCATACCGAACAGAATGCCGTTCTGCCACGGCGGAAACGCGGCAACATCCGAGCGATCGTCGGGCGCGCTTGCCATGATCTTGCGCTGCACCACCATCAGCGGCAGCAACAGGCTGTTCCAGTAACGGGTGCGTATGGCGTGGAAGCCGGCCGCCTGCAGCAGGCCGCGAACCTGGCCGGCGGTGAAGCGGCGGGCGTTGCGCACGCGGAGGTCATGCGCCGAATGCAACCAGGTGAAGGCTGGCAGGTTCAGCACCAGCCGGCCGCCGGGGGTCAGCACCCGCCTTATTTCGGCCAGCGCCAGGCCGGGTTCCACCGCCGCATGGCACAGCACGTCCATGCTGGTGACGGCGGCGAAGCTGGCATCGGCGAAGGGCATGGCCAGCACTGACCCCGCGGCTACCGGTGCCCCGGACTTCTGCCTGGCGCGGGCGGCGGCCTCGGCGTTGTATTCCAGTCCCTCGGCCAGCATCGCCGGATGGGCCTGCTTCAGCTTGGCCAGGAAGCCGCCGGTGCCGCAGCCGGCGTCCAGCACGCGGCCGTCTGGCTGGCCCAGGGCGTCCAGCACCCGCAGGTGCAGCGCTCGGTACCACCACATGCCGTCCTCGACGGCATCCATGAGTTGGTATTCCTGAGGTTCCATATCACCTGCCTTCGCATACGGGCTGAGGCGAAAACAAGCCTGCCCTGCGGAACAACCGCGCGAGCTTGCTCAACCCCGCCCGCTTCCGGCCGCAAAGGCATGGCAGCCCTCGCGTTGGAGATGCTGTTCGCCGGCCCGCGTCACCGCTACGGTCCGCGCCGGATGCCTTGGGGGGATGATGCGCCAGGTTTTGGTCGGTTCGTGGCGAGGCCAGGCGTGAGCCAGGCCGCCGGCGAAGACGTTGCCCGCGGCCTGCTGCTGGTGGCGCTGGGCTATGGCGTCATCTCCTGCGCCGACGCGGCGGTGAAGTTCGCCCTGCCGGAGATCGGTGCCGCCGCCGCGATGGTATGGCGCGGCGTGGTGGGGGCCACGGTGGTGGCGGCCATCGCGCGTGGGCGTGGGCTGTGGCCGGTGAACTGGAAGCTGCTGCTGGCCCGCAGCCTGCTGCACACCACGGTTTCCGCCAGCTGGTACGTGGCCTGGGTGCGTGGCGTCGGCCTGGCGGACAGCTACGCGGTGGCCGCCGTGGCGCCGCTGTTGATGACGCTGCTGGCCATTCCCATGCTGGGGGAACAGGTGGGCTGGCGGCGCTGGGCCAGCACGCTCACCGGGTTTGCCGGGGCGCTGTTCATGCTGCGCCCGGGCGGCGACCTGTGGCGCTGGGAAACCGCGCT
>CANBXZ010000413.1 GCA_947373495.1 Acetobacteraceae bacterium | reverse complement strand
CGGCCCCGCACCACGCCACGGTCCAGCGCGCGGCCGATACGGGAGAACAGGCCAGGCTGGTCTTCCTGCGCCATGGCGGGCGCCGGCAGGGTGGCGGCGCCCAGCAGCAGCAGTGCCGCGGCCAGGGCCTGGAGAGGAAACCGGGCGTTCAGGGGGAAGTGGCGTGGGGTCATGGGCGGCAGCCTCCGCAGTCGAGCCACTTTCTTAGACCATGATCAGCCCGGGCGGCAGCGTCGATCAGCGCCCAGGCACCGCCGGCGCCGCGTGAAGGGCGGCTTCCACCCGGCACGGGACGGCCGCTGCTGCGTGCCCGGCAGAGGCCTGCATGTCGAGCGTGGGGCATCGGTAAGGGCCGCACCCTGCGCTGCTGCGCCGAAGCGGCCCTGGCCCGGGGTTTCCGCGCGCCATCCTGCCGGCCGCAGCGCCGCCCGGCGGCCCCTGCCGCAGCGGCCAGATGGAGACGGCGTGACAATTCATGTTGCGGCGCACAATTGCGCTTGCAGCCAGCGGATTTCCCCGCTAGCTTTGCAACTGGCGATTAGGTCAGCCTAGCTGACATCTTCGCTTTCTTGGACGTTTCCTCCCTAAACTCGGCGGTGTCGCAAGACACCGTCCTTTTTTTTGCCTGCGCGGGAGGAGCGCGGCGGCGCCCGTATGACATATTAGGCACGAGCAGGTCAACTCGTAAGAATATGTCGTGCCGAGGCCCGCGGACATGGCGCCAGGCCAGCCCCTCCGAAATGCCAACGGGGCCGCCCCCTTGCGGCGGCGACCCCGTGATAGCCCTGCGGTCGCCGGCGAGCCGGGCGGCGGCCAGGCCTCATCCAACGAGTTTCAGCGCCACGTGCAGCAGCACGCCCGCCAGCGCGGCGGCAACACCCAGCAGGGTGAAGCGCAGCAGGCCGAGAATGATGTTGCCGGCGCGGAGATTCGCCACACCGGACGGAGCAAAGCTGGTCTGGGACATGGGATGTTCCTCTGGCTCGCGCTGTGCGCGATGGGCCGGCATGGCCCATGCCCCACCACAGCAGCCGGCATGCCAGGCGAAATGCGAGCCCCGGCGCCCGTGCGCTGCAAATAGCGGCCCGCATCGCAGCCTGGGGCCCTACCCTGCCCCCAGCTTGGCCGCCTGGTCCCGCAGGAAGCCATCCCGCGCGGCGATGAACCGGCCATCCTCATACGGCGCGTCGCGGACGCCGCGCCCGGGGCGCCCCCATGCCGCCGCAGCGCCGGGTCCTGGCCCAGCGCCGCCAGCAGCCCGCCGCGCGCCAGCCAGGGCGCGGCGCCAACGCCCGGTCCAAGCTGGCCAGGGCTTATCCCAGAGCGCCGGCCGCCGACCGGCCGTGATGGACGCCGGACGGTTCATGCCGAGGGCGGGCCTTGGCGCCAAGGCCGGGTCAGGGGCAGGTTTCGCACGGCGGCAGGCTACCCCAGCGAAAGGGGCTGCATGGTGCGTGACATCGAAAGTCGCACGGATGGAGGGGGAAAATGGTGGGCGCCGTAGGATTCGAACCTACGACCCGCTGATTAAGAGTCAGCTGCTCTACCAACTGAGCTAGGCGCCCGTACCAAGTTCCGGCTGGCGTAACCGCCGCCGAGGCGCGCCTTTTAGCCTCCGCTGCGGCTTTGTCCAGCCCCTATATTCCGCAACGCCGCTATTCCCGCACCGGGCCGAACTCGGCATCGCGGTGCATGTACACGGAAAGCAGCACGCCGAAGCCCAGCATGGTGGTCAGCATGGCCGAACCACCGTGCGAAATCAGCGGCAACGGCACCCCGCCCACCGGGATGGAGCCGGTGACCATGGCCACGTTGACGAAGACATACAGGAAGAAATTCGTCCCCAGCCCCACCGCCACCAGGCGGCCGAACTGGTGCTTGCAGCGCAGCGCGGTGACGTAGCAGAACAGAATCACCAGGCACATCAGCCCCAGCACCGTCAGCCCGCCCACCAGGCCGAACTCCTCGCTGATCATGGTGAAGATGAAGTCGGTCTGCTTTTCCGGCAGGAAGTTCAGGTGGCCCTGGGTGCCCTGCAGGAAGCCTTTGCCCCACATGCCGCCGGAACCCAGGGCGATCTTGGACTGGATGATGTTGTAGCCGGCGCCCAGCGGGTCGCTCTCGGGGTCCATGAAGGTCAGGATCCGCTGGCGCTGGTAGTCATGCAGCTTGCTGTAGGCAATCGGCGCCGCGGCGCCGGCGGCACCCAGCACCAGGGCGAATTTCCACCATCGCACCCCGGCGGCCCAGAACACCGCGCCCCCGATCATGCAGGTGATCAGCGCCGTGCCCAGGTTGGGCTGCTTCAGGATCAGCCCCATCGGCAGCAGCACCGCCAGGATGGGCGGCACCAGGAACAGCGGGTTGCCGACCTTTTCCCAGGTGGCGCTGCTGAACCAGGCGCCCAGCGCCACCACCAGCAGGATCTTCATCAGCTCGGAAGGCTGCAACTGCAACGGGCCGACATCTATCCAGCGTTGCGCGCCCTTGCCCACGTTGCCGGCCACCAGCACCAGCACCAGCATGCCGATGCCGAAGGCGTAGCCCACCCAGGCGAAACGGGCGATGATCCGCACGTCCACCATGGCGATGGACAGCATCAGCACCAGGCCGAAGCCAAAGCGCAGCGCATGCTTGGAGGCATAGGCCTCCGGCCCGCCACCGGCCGAATACAGCGCCACATAGCCGCAGGTGGCGATGCCGCACAGCAGCAGCACGAACAGCCACGGCACCTGCCACAGCTTGGTCAAAATGCCCTGGCCGCGGTCCCGGGTGAAGAAGCGCTTTTCCAGAATGCCGCTCATCGGGCACCACCTTGGCCGCCAGCGGGGCCGATGCCCTGGGCGTCTGCCACCCGTGGCCCGGGGCCGGCGGGGCTGCGAAAGCGGTTGAAGGTTTCCACCATCAGGTCGCGCGCCAACGGGCCGGCGGCGCCGGCGCCGCTGTTGCCGTGCTCCACGATGACCGAAACGGCGTATTGCGGGTTGTCATAGGGCGCGAAGGCCACGAACAGCGCGTGCGGCCGATATTCGCGCGGCAGGTTCTCGGTCTTGTAGCCCCGCTCGCGCTGTTCACGCGTTACCCGGCGCACCTGCACCGAACCGGTCTTGCCGGCCATGGCGCCGTAGCCGGCGGGCAGCTTGCTGCCATGGGCGGTGCCATCGCCCTCATTCACCACCGCCCACATGCCGTCCCGCACCAGGCGCAGGTCGCGGTCGGAGACCCCCAGCGTGGGCCAGTCCTCGGCCCTGCTGCCACGCACCGGGCGGCCGGCGACGCTCTTGGTCACATGCGGCTGCACCGCGCGGCCACTGGCCAGGCGGGCGGTCATGGTGGCCAGTTGCAGCGGGGTGAGCTGATAGAAGCCCTGGCCGATGCCATGCACCACCGTATCCCCCAGCGACCAGCCCTTGCCCTGGGCCTGGCGCCAGCCACGGGTGGGCACCAGGCCCTTGCGGGCGCCGGGCAGGTCGATCTCGGGGTCTACCCCCAGGCCGAAGCGATTGGCCATGTTGGCAATGCGGTCCATGCCGACGCGCTTGGCCAGCTCATAGAAATACACGTCGCAGGAATGCTTCAGCCCGGCCCGCAGGTCCACGCCGCCATGGCCATAGCGCGACCAGCAGTGGAAGCGGCTCTCGCCCAGGTCCATGTAGCCCGGGCAGGTAATCCGCTCGCCCGGGCTGACCACCCGGGCTTCCAGCGCCGCCAGCGCCACCACCATCTTGAAGGTGGAACCCGGCGCGTACAGG
>CANBXZ010000412.1 GCA_947373495.1 Acetobacteraceae bacterium | reverse complement strand
GCCGGGGCGGCTACGGGCGCGGCTACGGGCGCGGCTACGGGTGCCGGAGCAAGGGCGGCCGGGGCCGCGGCAGGCGCGGCAACCGGGGCCGCAGCGGCCGGGGTGGCAGCCGCGGCGGGCTTGGCCGCCGGCGCGGCCGCGCCCGAAGGCACCGCCTCGCCCGCTTCCACCAGCACGGCGATGGGCTGGTTCACCTGCACGCCCTGGGTGCCGTCGGCCACCAGGATCCTGCCCAGCACGCCCTCGTCCACCGCCTCCACTTCCATCGTGGCCTTGTCGGTCTCGATCTCGGCGATGATGTCGCCGGCCTTGACCGTGTCGCCTTCCTTCTTCAGCCAGCGCGCCAGGGTGCCTTCCGTCATAGTCGGCGACAGCGCGGGCATCAGGATGTTGGTTGCCATGGTCCGCGCCCCCTTACTTGTACGTTACGCGCTTGGCGGCATCGACAATCTCCGAAACCGTCGGCAGCGCCAGCTTTTCCAGGTTGGCGGCATAGGGCATCGGAATGTCCTTGCCGGTCACGCGCACCGGCGGTGCGTCCAGCCAGTCGAAGGCCAGCTCGATCACCTGCATCGCCACTTCCGTGCCGATATTGGCGTAGGGCCAGCCTTCCTCCACCGTCACCAGCCGGTTGGTCTTGCGGACGCTCTCGGCAATCGTCTCGGCGTCCAGCGGGCGGATGCTGCGCAGGTTGATGACCTCGGCCTCGATGCCCTGCTTCGCCAGTTCCTCGGCCGCCGCCAGCGCCCAGGACACGGCGATGGAATAGGCCACGATGGTCACGTCCCGACCGGTGCGCTCCACCTTCGCCTTGCCGATCGGCAGGATGAAGTCCTCATCCACCGGGCAGTCGAAGCTCTGGCCGTAGAGGATCTCGTTTTCCAGGAACACGACAGGGTTGGGGTCCCGGATGGCGGCGCGCAGCAGGCCCTTGGCGTCGGCCGCGGACCACGGCGCCACCACCTTCAGCCCCGGCACATGCGCGTACCAGCTGGCGTAGCACTGGCTGTGCTGCGCGGCCACGCGGGAAGCCGCGCCGTTCGGGCCGCGGAACACGATGGGGCAGCCCAACTGCCCACCGCTCATGTACAGCGTCTTCGCGGCGCTGTTGATGATGTGGTCGATCGCCTGCATCGAGAAGTTGAAGGTCATGAACTCGACGATCGGCTTCAGCCCGGTCATCGCCGCGCCCACCGCCATGCCGGTGAAGCCGTGCTCGGTGATGGGGGTGTCGATGACGCGCTTCGGCCCGAACTCGTCCAGCAGCCCCTGGCTGATCTTGTAGGCGCCCTGGTACTGGGCAACCTCCTCGCCCATCAGGAACACATCGGCGTCGCGGCGCATCTCCAGCGCCATGGCATCGCGCAGCGCCTCGCGCACCGTGGTGGGCTTGGTGGCGCCCCAATCCTTTTCCGGCGCGGCAGCCACCGGGGCCGGCGCCATCGGCGCGGCAGCGGCAGCGGCGGCGGCGGCGGCGGCGGGGGCCGGTTCCGGCTTGGCGGCCGGGGCAACCGCCGCCGCGGGTGCCGGCGCGGCGTCAGCGGTACCGCCGTTCAGCTCCGCGATCGGGCTGTTCACCGCCACGCCCTCGGTGCCCTCGGGCACCAGGATGCGGGTCAGCACGCCCTCGTCCACCGCTTCCACTTCCATCGTGGCCTTGTCGGTCTCGATCTCGGCGAGCACGTCGCCGGACTTCACCGTATCGCCTTCCTGCTTCAGCCAGCGCGCCAGCTTGCCCTCGGTCATGGTCGGGCTCAGCGCCGGCATCAAAATCGCGGTTGCCATGGCTACTTCGCCTCCACCAGCACGTCGGTCCACAACTCGGCCTCATCCGGCTCCGGGCTGGTCTGGGCGAAGTCCGCGGCTTCCTGCACGATGGCCTTCACCTCGTCGTCGATCTTCTTCAGCTCCGCCTCGGTCACCGCCTGTTCCAGCAGGCTGGCGCGGGCGGTTTCGATGCAGTCATGCTGCTCGCGCATCTTCTGCACTTCCTCGCGGGTGCGGTACTTCGCGGGGTCGGACATGGAATGGCCGCGATAGCGGTAGGTCTTCATCTCCAGCAGGTAGGGGCCACGGCCGTCCCGGCAGTGCTGCGCCGCGCGCTCGCCGGCTTCCTTCACCGCGGCCACGCTCATGCCGTCCACCTGTTCCCCGGGGATGCCCCAGGGCGAACCATTCTTCGACAGGTCCTTGGAAGCACTGGCGCGCTCCACCGAGGTGCCCATGCCGTACTTGTTGTTCTCGATCACGAAGATCACCGGCAGCTTCAGCAGCGCCGCCAGGTTGAAGCTCTCGAACACCTGGCCCTGGTTGGAAGCGCCTTCGCCGAAATAGGCGACGCTGACGTTCCTGCTGCCGCGGTACCAGTTGGCGAAGCCGAGCCCGGTGCCCAGCGAGACCTGGGCGCCGACGATGCCATGGCCGCCGTAGAAGCCCTTTTCCCGGCTGAACATGTGCATGGAACCACCCTTGCCGTGGGAATAGCCCCCGATGCGGCCGGTGAGTTCCGCCATCACGCCGCGCGCTTCCATGCCGGTGGCCAGCATATGGCCGTGGTCGCGGTAGCTGGTGATGACCTGGTCGCCCTTTTCCAGGCAAAGCTGCAAGCCCACCACCACGGCTTCCTGGCCGATGTACAGGTGGCAGAAGCCGCCGATGAGGCCCATGCCGTAGAGCTGGCCGGCCTTTTCCTCGAACCGGCGGATCAGCAGCATGTCCCGATAGGCCTGCTGCAATTGATCCTTGGTGAGGATGGGTTCGCGGTTCGACCCCTTCACCCGACGCCTGGTGGTGCCGCCCTCGGCTGCCTGGACCATGCAGTCCCTCCCTGTCCGGATCAACGCTGATACGTTCGACTTAGGGGCGAGTTTGCGGAGGCGCAAGCGCGCCTTCAACGAAAAAAGCCTTTTTGTGCAATGCGGTAGAGCGATTAACTGTATTCAAGTTAATGCTGGATGGAGCCGAAAAACCAGCCTCGCAATACCGCTAAAACTCCAGCCGAAAGGGCGCAAGAATCGGAATGCGCGGCCGCTTGAGGGCGCAGTTTTACTTCTGAAGGGTTGGGAACGGGAAAAACCGCGCGGCAGGCGCCCGGCGGCTATTGCAGGCGCTGGCTCGGCTCGTAGGGAATCACCAGCTCGTCCCGGCCGAACTGGTTCAGCAGCTTGCGGGCGCGTTCGTCCAGCAGGTCCAGGTCCAGGGTTTCGCCGCGCAGGCTGTTCACCCGGTTTTCCAGCACCAGGCGTTCGTCGTTCAGCCGGGCCAGCCGCACCCGCGCGGCGGCGATCTCCTGCCGCTTGGCGTCCTGCGCCAGCGTCCCGCGCTCACCATGCACCGTGTCCCAGGCAATGGCCGCGCACAGGCCAATGGCGAAGCAGGGCGGCAGCACGGCCATGGCCGCACGACCCAGCCAACGGCCCATTCTGGCAAAAACCGGGTGCATGCGAGAAGAATGGCTTCCTGATGGCAGAGCGACCTATAGGAATCAGCATAGCGCCGAGTTGGCAAGCGCCGTTAGCGCCAACTCGGCACTTTTCCGCGAGTCGCGGTCATCTCGCGTTCATGGTTGCCCGGTTGTTGAGCCACAGGTTGTGGTGGCGCATCAGCGACACGCCTGGGTTCCCGGCGCATGGCGCGCCGGCCCCAGGGGCAGCCCAAGAGCAAGGCCCCCGCAAGCGTTGCCGCCCGCGGGGGCAGGCCCTCAACGCTTCAGAATGCCGCGGCCGGCATAGCGCGCCGCCGGGCCCAGGTTCT
>CANBXZ010000411.1 GCA_947373495.1 Acetobacteraceae bacterium | reverse complement strand
CGCGCCGCGCTGAAGATGACCGAGGAGCAGTTGGCCAAGGCCATGGCCAATGGCAAATCGCCCTATTGGCGCTTCTTCCTGACCCAGCGCACGCTGGAATGGGTGGACGGCGTGCTGGGCCGCCGCGCGGTGAAGCTGACCGCCATCTCGGACCCCGTGCTGGTCCGCGCCGATGGCTCGCCGCTCTATACCTTCACCAGCGTGGTGGACGACCTGGAGAGCGGCGTCACCCATATCGTGCGCGGTGAGGACCACGTCACCAATACCGGCGTGCAGATGGAGTTGTGGGAAGCCCTGGGCGGCAAGGCCGGCGCCCTGCAATTCGCCCACCTGCCACTGTTGACCGACAGCGACGGTGGTCCGCTCTCCAAGCGGCTGGGCAGCCTGGCGCTCAGGCAGTTGCGGCGGGACGGGATCGAGCCGGCGGCGCTGGTGGGCTATCTGGCGGCGCTGGGCACCTCGCGGGACCCGGTGGCGGCGATGCCGGCCGAACTGGTCGCTGGTTTCGACATGTATGCGATCTCGCATTCCTCGGCCCGCTTCGACATCCAGCAATTGCTGGCGCTGAACCGCAAGTACCTGCACGGCGCCAGCTTCGAGAGCGTGCGCGCCCGGCTGCCGGAAGGCGCCGACGAGGTGTTCTGGCAGGCCATCCGCGGCAACCTGGACCTGCTGTCGGAAGCCAAGACCTGGTTCGAGGTGATCCGCGGCCAGATCGCCAGCATCGTGCTGGAAGGCGAGGCGGCGTTCCTCCAGGCCGCCCTGGCGGCGCTCCCGGCCGAGCCCTGGGACGACACCACCTGGTCCACCTTCACCACTGCGGTGAAGGCAGCCACCGGCCGCAAGGGCAAGACGCTGTTCCTGCCGCTGCGGCTGGCGCTGACCGGGGAGGAGCATGGCCCGGAGATGAAGGTGCTGCTGCCGCTGATCGGGCGGGAAAAGGCGGCGCTGCGGCTGCGGCTTGCGGCCGGGGCTTGAAAATCGCTGCCTCGGCGGCGCATAAGCCGCCGATGGCCATCCTGAGCTGCTGCCGCTGACGCTGTTTCGCTGCCGCTCGCCGGTGGCCTTGTGTTGTTCGCGTGCTGCCAGCCTACCCAGGATATTTGCCGATGACCCCCGCCCTGACCCTGCACAACAGCCTCACCCGGCGTGACGAGGCCTTTGCCCCGGCCGACCCGGAGCATGTGCGGGTGTATGTCTGCGGCCCCACGGTCTACGACCTGGCGCACCTGGGCAATGCCCGCCCGGTGGTGGTGTTCGACGTGCTGGCCCGGCTGCTGCGCCGGCTGTACCCGCGCGTGACCTATGTGCGGAACATCACCGACGTGGATGACAAGATCAACGCCCGCGCCGCCGAGCGGGGCGAGCCGATCGGCGCCATCACCGCCCGCACCACGGCGGATTTCCACCGCGACATGGCCGCGCTCGGCGCCCTGCCGCCGGATATCGAGCCGCGCGCGACCGAGAGCATCGCGCCGATGATCGCCATCATCGAGAAGCTGATCGCCAATGGCCACGCCTATGCCAAGGACGGCCATGTGCTGTTCAGCGTGCCGAGCTTCCCGGAATACGGCCAGCTTTCCGGCCGCTCGCCGGATGAGCTGCTGGCCGGCGCCCGGGTGGAAGTGGCGCCGTACAAGCAGGATGCCGGCGATTTCGTGCTGTGGAAGCCCTCCGCGCCCGACCTGCCGGGCTGGGACAGCCCCTGGGGCCGCGGCCGGCCGGGCTGGCATATCGAATGCTCGGCGATGTCCTGGCAGCATCTGGG
Source organism: Acetobacteraceae bacterium (assembly GCA_947373495.1). Lineage (GTDB taxonomy): Bacteria > Pseudomonadota > Alphaproteobacteria > Acetobacterales > Acetobacteraceae > CAIMOR01. The sequence goes on along the minus strand of CANBXZ010000411.1, from coordinate 2,012 downwards.
CGAAAGCTTCGACATCCATGGCGGCGGCGACGACCTGATCTTCCCGCATCATGAAAACGAGGTGGCGCAGACCCGCTGCGCCTTCGGCACGCCGCGCATGGCCCGCTACTGGCTGCACAACGCCATGCTGCGGGTGAATGGCGAGAAGATGTCCAAGTCGCTGGGCAATTTCCTCACCGTGCAGGACATTCTGGCCAAGGGGCCCTGGGCCGGCGAAGCTTTTCGCTTGTTGATCCTGCGCACGCATTACCGCGGCCTGCTGGACTTCAGCTTCGAGGGCCTGGCCGAGGCCAAGGCGGAACTGGACGACCACTACGCCATGCTCTCCCGCGCGCCCGAGGCGCCGGAGCTGGCCGAGGTGCAGGCCGAGATGGTCGAATGGGCGCTGGCGCCGCTGTGCGACGACCTGAACACGCCGCTGGCGCTCGGCCGGCTGCGCGACCTGCGCACGATTGAGAATGCCGCCACGGTGGGCGGCAGCGCCGCCGCCGTGCTGGCCCGCGCCGGCAAGCATTGGCCGGTGGTGCCGGGCCTGGCGGCCAGCGCCTTCAAGGAAGCCGCCGCCGCGCTGGGCCTGTGCGCCATCGCCCCGGCGGTGTGGTTGCAGGGCGGCGAGGATACCGGCTGGATCGAGCAGGCCATCGCCGACCGCCTGGCCGCCCGCGCGGCGAAGAATTGGGCCGAGGCCGACCGGCTGCGCGATGAACTGAAGGCCAAGGGCATCGTCATCGAGGACAGCGCCAAGGGCACCACCTGGCGGCGGGCGTGACCGGGTCGCACCAGCCCGGCGCCCGCGGCGGTGGCCAGCCCACCGCCGATGACTGGATGCACGCCCTGCAGGACGTGCCGCTGGACGACACGCGGCGCGGCTGGCTGCGCGCCCATTTGCTGGCGCCCGGCTGCTGCGCCACCGAGGCGGCGTTGGAAGCCGCGACCGGCCAGCCCATCGCGGCCTATCGCGCCCTGGCCGGCGCGTTGGCCGCGGCGCTGAAGCTGGCCCCGGCGGACCCGCTGGCGTTGCTGGCGGAAGCCACGGCGGCCGGGCTGCGGCTGCGGCCGGAACTGGCCTTCGCGCTCGGCGCCCGCCGGGTTTCGCTGGAGGAATGGGACCGTGGCACCCGCGCCGTGCCGACCATTGTGGCGCCGCCGGGCGAGAGCCCGATCATCGTGCTGGTGCGGCCGCAACTGGCCGAGAACATCGGCGCCGTCGCCCGGGCCATGGCCAATGGCGGGCTGTTCCATCTGCGCCTGGTGGCGCCGCGGGATGGCTGGCCGCAGAATCGCGCCTGGCGTACCGCTTCCGGCGCCGACCGCATCCTGGATGCCGCCACGGTGCATGAGACGGTGGCCGATGCGGTGGCGGATTGCCAGCGCGTCTTCGCCACCTGCCCACGGCCGCGCCACATCGTCATTCCGGTGCGCATGGCCCGCGCCGCCGCCGAAGACCTGCACGAGGTCAACGGCCGTGGCCTGCGTGCCGCCGTGCTGTTCGGCCCGGAACGCGCCGGGCTGGAAAACGACGACATGGCCTGCGCCGACACGCTGGTGCGCTACGCCCTGAACCCCGAGCACATGAGCCTGAACCTGTCCCAGGCGGTGATGGTGCTGGCCTATGAGTGGTGGACCGCCACCGAGACCACGCCACAGCGCAGCCTGATGACCAACGAGACCCATGTGGCCACCAAGGGCGAGCTGGAAGGCTTCCTCGGCCGGCTGGAGGCGGAGCTGGACGCCAGCGGCTTCCTGGCCAACCAGCACAAGCGCCCGACCATGGTGCGCAACCTGCGCCACTGGTTCGAACGTGGCGAGGTGACGGAGCAGGAACTCCGCACCCTGCACGGCGTGGTGACGGAGCTTTCGCGCGGCCGCATGCGGCGCGGCCGGCCAGACCCCGAGGAGAGTTAGCCATGGCGCGTGTGCGCAGCATCCCGCCCGAGGAACTGCCGCCCAGCGAGGCGGCAATCTATCGGAAGTTCGCCAGCGAATACGGCCCCTTCGCCAACCAGGTGGCG
>CANBXZ010000410.1 GCA_947373495.1 Acetobacteraceae bacterium | reverse complement strand
GGTCGAACTCCCGCACCGCCTCGGCCACGCGGATGAAGCCTTCGGTCTTGAAGTGGAAGTTGGTGTCGAGATGGATGCCCATCTCCGGCCCCACCGCTTCGCGGATGCCGCGCAGGTGGCGTTGCAGCAGCGCCAGGGTCTTGTTGTCCCAGTTCAGTTCCGGCCAGCCGGCATGGCGGCCGAAGCCCGGGGAATACTGGTACAGCTTGCCGTCGGCGCCGGGGATCAGGATGTTGGTCTTCAGGCCACGGAAGCCCATGGCCTTCACCTCGGCAGCGTGGCGCGCCACCTCGTCCCAGTCATGGCAGGGCGGGGTGCCCATGTAGGCGCTGTTGCGCACGCGGTAGCTGGCGAAATGGCTCCAGTACACCGGGATGCGTTCGCGCACCGGGCCGCCGAACAGGGCGCAGACCGGAATGCCGCGGGCGCGGGCGGCAATGTCCAGGCAGGCGTTTTCAATGGCGGCGATGGCCTGCTGGTTCAACCCGCCGCGGGACTGCCGCGTCATCATCAGCAGGAAGGCGGTCACTTCCTCGAACCGGGTCGGGTCCTTGCCGATCAGCAGCTGGGACAGCGTGTCGATGACGCTGGAAAGCCCGGCGCTGCCGAAGCTTTCATTGTATTCCGACCAGCCGATCAGCCCTTCATCCGTGGTGACCTTGAGGAACGAGAACAGGCGCCAGCCAGCATCGGCGCGCAGCGTTTCCACCTTGGCGATCTTCATGGTCCGTTCCCCTCCTCAGTTGCCGCAGCGAAGCATGGCCGTGGCGCCTCCACAAGCCGGGCGGGCGGGGGTAGCGTGCGGCATCCGAACCTAAAGGGAGGCGCCAGATGGGCCAGTTGGATGGGAAGATCGCCTGGGTAACCGGGGCCGGCAGCGGCATCGGCGAGGCCGCCGCGCTGGCCCTGGCCAGCGAAGGCGCAACGCTGGTGCTGACCGGCCGGCGCAAGGAACCGCTGGAGGATGTGGCGGCGAGGATCAAGGCCAAGGGCGGCCAGGCGCATGTCCACCCCTGCGACCTGACCGTGGCGGCGCAGGTGGACGACGCGGCGCAGCAGATCGCCAAGCGGCTGGGGCGCATCGACATCCTGGTCAGCAATGCCGGCGCCAACATCGTCGACCGGCACTGGAACAAGATCAGCGCCGAGGGGATCGACACGCTGATCCACTTCAACCTGTCCTCGGCGATGTATTGCGCCCGTGCCGTGCTGCCCATCATGCGGGCGCAGGGCGGCGGGCTCATCATCAACACGGCGTCCATGGCCGGGCGCAATGTCGGCGGCTTCAGCGGGCCGGGCTACCAGGCCGCCAAGCACGGCGTGGTGGCGATGAGCCACAGCATCAACATGGAGGAATGCGTCAACGGCATCCGCTCCACCGCGCTGCTGCCGGGGGAGGTGAATACCCCGATCCTGAAGCAGCGCCCGAACCCGCTCTCGCCCGAGGAACTGGCCCGCATGCTGCAGCCGGAGGATACCGGCGAGGTGGTGCGCTGGATCGCCTGCCAGCCGAAGCACGTCTGCATCAATGAGATGTGGGTGACGCCGAGCTGGAACCGCAGCTACGTCGCCGCGCTGGGCCGCAAGCTGTAGGCACAAAAAAGGGCCGGCGAGGTTGCCCCCGCCGGCCCCGTTCCTGGCGTAGCGCCTCAGCTGTGGGCCAGGATGGCCAGCAGCAGCAGCGCGACGATGTTGGTGATCTTGATCATCGGGTTCACCGCGGGGCCCGCGGTGTCCTTGTAGGGGTCACCCACCGTGTCGCCGGTCACCGCGGCCTTGTGGGCGTCGCTGCCCTTGCCGCCGTGGTGGCCGTCCTCGATGTACTTCTTGGCGTTGTCCCAGGCGCCGCCGCCGGTGGTCATGCTGACCGCGACGAAGAAGCCGTTGACGATCACGCCCAGCAGCATGGCGCCCAGCGCGGCGAAGGCCTGGCTCTTGCCGGCAATGGCCTGCACGCCGAAGTAGATCACCAGCGGCGACAGCACCGGCAGCAGCGACGGGATGATCATCTCCGCGATCGCCGCCTTGGTCAGGATGTCCACCGCGCGGGCGTAGTCGGGCCGGTCGGTGCCGGCCATGATGCCCGGCTTTTCCTTGAACTGGCGGCGCACTTCCTCCACCACGCTCATCGCCGCGCGGCCCACCGCGGTCATCGCCATGCCGCCGAACAGGTAGGGCAGCATGCCACCGAACAGCAGGCCCACCACCACGTACGGGTTCGCCAGGCTGAAGTCCGGCGCCGTCATGCCGCGGAAGTAGGTGAACTGGGCGGAGTTGGCGATGAAGTAGTTCAGGTCCTGCGTATAGGCCGCGAACAGCACCAGCGCGCCAAGCCCGGCCGAGCCGATGGCGTAGCCCTTGGTCACCGCCTTGGTGGTGTTGCCAACGGCATCCAACGCGTCGGTCGTCTTGCGGATTTCCTTCGGCAGGCCGGCCATTTCGGCAATGCCACCGGCGTTGTCCGTCACCGGGCCGAAGGCGTCCAGCGCCACGACCACGCCAGCCAGCGCCAGCATGGTGGTGGTGGCGATGGCGATGCCGTACAGCCCCGCCAGGTTGAAGGTGACCAGCACGCCGGCGATGATGATCAGCGCCGGGATGGCGGTGCTCTCCATGCTGATGGCGATGCCGCGGATCACGTTGGTGCCGTGGCCGGTCACCGAGCTTTCGGCAATGGCCTGCACCGGGCGGAAGCCGGTGCCGGTGTAGTATTCCGTGACCCAGACGATGAGGCCGGTGACGACCAGGCCGACGAAGCCGCAGTAGAACAGGCTCATCGCGCTGAAGCTGGTGCCGGCCGAGGTCAGCACCGTCTCCATGCTGCCGAAGACGTATTGGGTCAGCGGGTACAGCACGATGAGGCTGAGCACCGCGGCGGCGATCAGGCCCTTGTACAGCGCGCCCATGATGTTCTGGCTGGCGCCCAGCTTGACGAAGTAGGTGCCGATGATGCTGGTAACCACGCAGACCGCGCCGATCCACAGCGGGAACAGCATGGCGGCCTGGCGCATGCCGGCATCGGTGAAGGAGATGGCGGCCAGCACCATGGTGGCCACCATGGTCACCGCATAGGTCTCGAACAGGTCGGCCGCCATGCCGGCGCAGTCGCCGACGTTGTCGCCCACGTTGTCGGCGATGGTGGCGGGGTTGCGGGGGTCATCCTCGGGAATGCCGGCCTCGACCTTGCCCACCATGTCGCCGCCCACGTCGGCGCCCTTGGTGAAGATGCCGCCGCCGAGACGGGCGAAGATGGAGATCAGCGAGGCGCCGAAGCCCAGTGCCACCAGGCTGTCGATCACCGTGCGGTCGTTGATGGCGTAGCCGCCCATCAGCACCAGCAGGGTGAAGTAGACCGCCACGCCCAGCAGGGCCAGGCCGGCCACCAGCATGCCGGTGATGGCGCCTGACTTGAACGCCACGTCCAGGCCCGCGGCCAGCGACTTGGTGGAAGCCTGCGCGGTGCGCACATTGGCGCGGACGGAGACGTTCATGCCGATGAAGCCGGCCAGGCCGGACAGCACGGCGCCGATGGCGAAGCCGATGGCCACCAGAATGCCGAGCCGCCAGGCCACCAGCAGGAACAGCACCGCGCCCACGGCGCCGATGGTGGTGTACTGGCGCTTCAGGTAGGCTTGGGCGCCTTCCTGGATGGCCTTGGCAATTTCCTGCATGCGCGCGGACCCAGCGTCCATGCCCATGACTTGCTTCGCAGTGATGGCGCCGTAGGCGATTGAAAGCGCCCCCAGCACAATCACGATAAGTAACGCTCCGGTCATTTCGAC
>CANBXZ010000409.1 GCA_947373495.1 Acetobacteraceae bacterium | reverse complement strand
CTTCCGCCAGCGTGGCGAAGGCGTTGCGCACCGGGTTGGGCGATGGCGGCGGCAGCGGCGCGGCGGGCTCGGTTTCGCCATAGGCCGTCATGCCCACCTCGGACGGATGGTTGCAGCCCAGCAGCACGAACAGCAGCCCGGCGACGGCGCAGATGATCAGCCCCGGCACCATGGCGAAGCGCCAGCCCTCGTTCTGCGCCAGCCAGGAGGCCAGCGGCAGGAAGATGATCTGCCCGGAGGCACCGGCCGCGGTCAGCGTGCCCACCACCAGGCCGCGCCGGGCGACGAACCAGCGATTGGCCACGGTGGCGCCCAGCACCAGGGCGGTCAGCCCCATGCCCAGGCCGACCATGACGCCCCAGCTGAGCCACAACTGCCAGACCTGGGTGCTGACCATGGAGACCAGGCAGCCGCCGATGCCCAGCGCCATGCCCAGCGCCACGATGCGCCGCAGCCCGTAGCGCGCCAGCAGCGCGGCGGCGAAGGGCGCCATCAACCCATACAGCAGCAACCGCACCGCCAGGGCGCCGGAGATGCTGCCGGTTTCCCAGCCCAGGTCGCGCTGCAACGGCAGCAGCAGCGCCCCCAGAATGCCCAGCGCCCCGGCCGAGGCGAGTGACACCAGGAAGGTGATGCCCACCATCACCCAGCCATAGTGCAGGCCCAGCCGCAGCAGCGCCGGGGCCAATTGCTTCGCGAACATGCCAGGCTCTCCTGCCGCCGGTCTTGCCCGGCCCTGATGGCGGCCGCGGCCACCAGCCGGCAGCGCCGGCGAAGCCCTGACCCTAGAGCAAAGTTTCGCCGGGTTGAATGACCCCTCTGGGCTTGGCGGCCCTGTTGCCGTGTGGCCTTCCCCGGTGGCTGCCCGATGTGCTACCGAATCGGTCATGGCTCGGGTTCCGGCAATGCTGGCGCATCGTACCAGGCGCCGTGTCGCCTGGCTGGCGATGCTCGCGCTGCTGCTGAATGTCACCATGCCCAGCCTGGCCATTCGCGCCATGCCGCCGGCCGACATGTTCGCCAGCGCGCTGTGCCATGCCGGCGGCCAGGCCCAGCAGCCGGATGGCCCGGGCCAGGAAGGCCCCAGCAAGGGCACCTGCCCGCTGTGCATGCTGTTCGCCGGCCAGGTGCTGGCGGCGCTGCCGGCCGAGGGCGTGGCGCTGCCCCGGCCGATGGCGCGCGTCATCGCCAGCCCGCGCGGCCCACCCGCCGCCGCGGCGCTGCCGGCGCAAATCCGCCCCCCGGCGGCGCGAGGACCACCGATCCTGGCCTGAACCCGGCTTCGCCCGGGCGTTGCGTGCTGCCCGCAGCACCTGGCGCCCGACGCTTCCCTTCAGGCTCCAGGATCATCATGTCTGTCTCCTCTTGCCGCGGCCTGCGTGCCGCGCTGCTGCTGTTCCCCTTGCTGTCACCCGCCGCCGCCATGGCCCAGGCATTGCCGGCCGCTGCCCCCGCCGCCATCCTGCCGGACCTGGTGGTGACCGGGTCGCGTGAAGCCGAGCCGCGGGCCGAAACCCCGGGCGCCATCAGCAGCCTCACCGCCCAGACCATCAACGAGGTCCGCCCGGCGCATCCTGCCGAACTGCTGAACCGGCTGCCGGGCGTGACCGTGCAGCAGACCAATGGCGAAGGCAGCATCGTCGGCATCCGCAATCCCATCGGCACCGCGCCGCTGTACCTGTACCTGCAGGACAACGTGCCGGTGCAGGCCGCCGGCTTCTTCAACCACAACGCCCTGTACCTGATGAACCTGCCCCAGGCCGGCGGCGTGGAGGTCACCCGCGGCCCCGGCACCGCCCTGCAGGGCAATGACGCCATTGGCGGCGTCATCAACGTGCTGACCCCGGCGCCCACCGCCGGGCCCTTCGCCCAGGCCGGCATTGAATACGGCAGCTACAACTGGGTGCGGGCCACCGGCAGCGCCAGCAACACCATCGGCGCCTTCGGCCTGCGCGGCGACGTGAACCTGACCCACACGGATGGCTGGCGCAGCCGCACCGCCTATGACCGCCAGGCGGTGAACCTGCGGTCCGACATCGAGATCGCCGGCGACAGCATCCTGCGCACCACGCTGAGCCTGAACAACATCGACCAGCAGATGGGCGCCAACAGCTACGTCAATGGCGGCGACTACATCAACAACCCGCGGCAGAACAACACGCCCTTCGCCTATCGCCGGGTGCAGGCGCTGTTCGCCTCGATGGCCTGGGAACGCCGCTTCGACAACGGCCTGCTGACCATCACGCCGTTCGTCCGCTCCAACCGGATGGACCTGCTGCCCAGCTACCAGCTGAACAACGACCCGGTGCGCTTCACCACCCAGTACAACAGCATCGGCGCCCTGGTGCGCTACCGGCACGACCTGGACTTCTGGCGCACCCGCGTCATCGCCGGTGTGGACCTGGACCTGTCGCCCGGCAGCTATTCGGAAGACCGGCTGAATGTCAGCCGCACCAGCAGCGTGCCGCCGCTGAACTACGCCTTCACCGTGGGCCGCCGGCTGTACGACTTCGACGTGACGTACAAGCAGGTCTCGCCCTATGTGCAGGTGCAGACCTCGCCGATCCAGCGGTTGCGCCTGGTGGCCGGCCTGCGGTTCGACGCCATGGGCTTCGACTATCACAACAACCTGGCCAGCGGCGCCTTCGCCTCGGGCCTGGCTGGCGCCTCGGCCACCTTCTTCCGGCCGGGCAGCACCAACCGCAGCTACCAGCACATGAGCCCAAGCCTGGGCGGCACCTTCGAGTTCGCCCCCGACCTGGCCGGCTTCCTCAGCTACAAGCAAAGCTTCCGCACGCCGGAGGCGAGCCAGCTGTTCCGCCAGGGCAGCAACCTGGACACGGTGCACCTGCGGCCGATCACCGCCAACACCATCGAGGGCGGCTTCCGCAGCATCTACCCGGGGCGCTTCACCTGGGAGGCGGTGGCCTATCACACCACCAAGCACAACGACATCCTGGGCTTCACCGCCAATGGCACGCTGCCGACCCAGACCAACAACGGCGTCACCCGGCATATCGGCCTGGAGGCGGCGGCCAGCGTGGAGGTGACCCGCGAGGTGCGGCTTTCCGGCGCGGTCGGCTACGCCAACCACACCTATGTGCAGTGGATGAGCAACGCCACCACCAACCTGGCCGGCAAGACCATGGCCGCGGCGCCGCACGTTACCGCCAACGCGGTGCTGGCCTATGCCCCCGGCTGGCTGCCCGGGACGCTGACGTCGATCGAGTGGCAGAAGGTTGGCAGCTACTGGCTGAACGACGCCAATACCCAGCAGTACAACGGCCATAACCTGGTGAACCTGCGCGCCGAATATGAGGTGCTGCCCGGCGTGAAGCTGCATGGCCGGGTGATGAACGCACTGAACACGCGCTGGGCCACCAATGCCTCGCTCAGCGGCACCACGCCGCAATACGCCCCCGGCATGCCGCTGAACCTGTATGGCGGCGTGGTGGTGACCTTCTGATGGGAGCGCCGCGCATGAAGCTGCTGTTGGCCCTGCTGGCATGGGCCGCGCCGGCCCTGGCCCAGCACCAGCATGGCGGGGGCCATGCCCCAGGGGCGGCTCCGACGGCAGCCCATGCGGCCGCCCCGGCGGTGGAATGCGCCGAGCTTGCCCTGGCCTGCGCCACCGCCAGCACCCCGGCCTTCGGGCCGGATGGCACGCTGTGGCTGGCCTATTCCGCCGGGGGGCGGGTGATGCTGACCGCCTCCCACGACCTGGGCCGCACCACCTCGCCGCCGGTGCAGGTTTCGCGCGAAGCGGCGGCGGTGGACGACAATGGCGAGGCCCGTCCCAAG
>CANBXZ010000408.1 GCA_947373495.1 Acetobacteraceae bacterium | reverse complement strand
GGCGGCGCCATCGCCTGGGGCCTGGCGCGGGAAGGGCTGCGCTGCGTGCTGCTGGACGAGGGCGATATCGCCTTCCGCGCCAGCCGGGGCAATTTCGGCCTGGTCTGGGCCCAGTCCAAGGGCCAGGGCCACCCGCACTACCAGCGCTGGACGCGCTATTCCGCCAATGCCTGGCCGGAACTGGCGCGTGAGCTGGCCGCCGCGGTGGGCGCCGATGTCGGCCTGCACCAGCCCGGCGGCGTGCACCTGTGCCTTTCCGACAAGGAGATGGCGGACCGCGCCGACCGCATGGCGCAGATGGCGCGTGAGGCCGGCAACAGCCTGCCCTTCCACTACCGCATGGTCGAGGCGCCGGAGCTGCGGGAGATGCTGCCCGGCCTGGGCCCCACCGTGGTCGGCGCCAGCTTCACGCCCTATGACGGGCATGTCGACCCGCTGCGGCTGCTGCACGCGCTGCATCGCGCCTTCACCCAGGCCGGCGGCGTCTATGTGCCCAACGCCAGGGTGGAGCGCCAGGACGCCGCGCCACGCGACTTCCGCCTGCATGCCGGGGGCCGGGTGTTCGAGGCCCCGCGCGTGGTGCTGGCCGCCGGCCTCGGCAATGCCGCGCTGGCGCCGGCCTTCGGGCTCAGCGCCCCGGTGCGGCCGCAGCAGGGCCAGGTGCTGGTGACGGAGCGGGTGGCGCCGATCTTCTCCATGCCCACCACCAGCGTGCGCCAGACCATGCAGGGCAGCCTGCTGCTGGGCGACAGCGTGGCCGAGGTTGGCTACGACATCAGCCAGCAGCCGGCGGTGATGGCCGGGATCGCCAAGCGCGCGGTGCTGAGCTTTCCGTTCATCGGCCGGCTGAACATGGTGCGGGCCTGGTCGGCGCTGCGGATCATGCCGCGGGATGGCGTGGCGATCTACGACCAGTCCGAGACCTGCCCCGGCGCCTTTACCGCCAACTGCCATTCCGGCGTTACCCTGGCCGGCGCGCATGCCCGGCTGCTGGCGCCGATGATCGTGCAAGGAACGCTGGACCCGATGCTGGACCCCTTCACCGCCCGCCGCTTCGAGGGGCAGGACGCGATCGGGGGCCATGATGTTCACGTCCAGGCCTGAAACCCGCCCGGCCACGGTGGAGGTGTTCGTGGACGGCGTGGCGCTGCGGGTGCCGGAAGGTGCCTCCGCCGCCGCCGCCGTGCTGCTGGCCGGTGCCGGCGCCATTCGCGCCACGCCGGTCAGCGGGGCGCCACGGCTGCCCTATTGCATGATGGGCATCTGCTTCGACTGCCTGGCCGAGATCGACGGCGTGGCCAATGCCCAGGCCTGCATGGTGCCGGTGGCGCCGGGCATGCGCATCTCCCGCCAGGCTGGCGCGCGCGACGCCCTGGCCCCGTTCGCCGAGGACGCCCGATGAGCTACGACCTTGCCATTGTCGGCGCCGGCCCGGCCGGCATGGCCGCGGCGGTGGAAGCCCGCGCGCTGGGGCTTGCCGTGCTGGTGGTGGATGAACAGGCGGCGCCAGGCGGCCAGGTGTTCCGCGCCATCGAGGCGGCGCATGCCGACCCCGCCCTGGGCGCCGACTACAGCAACGGCCTGGCCCTGGCGCAGAGCTTCCGCCGCAGCGGCGCCACCTACCGCCCCGGCACCACGCTGTGGCACCTGGAGCCGGAGACCGGCACGCTGTCACTCAGCCCGGGCGCGCCGGCGCAGGCCCGGCGCGTGCTGCTGGCCACCGGCGCGCAGGAACGCCCGGTGCCGATCCCGGGCTGGACCCTGCCGGGGGTGATGGGCATGGGCGCGGCGCAGATCATGCTGAAGACCGCCGGCGCGGTGCCGCGGGGCCGCACCGTGCTGGCCGGGCAGGGGCCGCTGCTGTGGCTGCTGGCGGTGCAGCTCAAGCGCGCCGGGGCGCCGCCGGCCTTGATATTGGAAACCACGCCGAAGGGCCGGCTGCGCGCGGCGCTGGCCCAGGGCGGCTGGTTCGCCGGCCGCGGCCAGTTGCTGAAGGGGCTGGGCCTGCTGGCGGCGGCGCGGGGCCTGCCCGTGGTGCGCGCCGTCACTGGCCTGCGCGCCGAAGGCGAGGGCCGGGTGCAGCGCCTGCGCTGGGATGGCGGCGAGACCGCCTGCGACACGCTGCTGCTGCACGAAGGCGTGGTGCCGGCCACTCATGTGCCGCTGGCGCTGGGGCTGGAACATGCCTGGGACCAGGCGCAGCAGTGCTGGCGGCCGGTGCTGGGCGCGCATGGCGCCTCCTCCCACCCCAATGTGGCGGTGGCCGGGGATGGCGCCGGCATCGGCGGCTGGCCGGCGGCGGTGGCGGGCGGGCAATTGGCGGCGCTGGACGCGGCGCATCGGCTGGGCCGGCTGACGGCGGAGGGCCTGGCCCAGCGCGCCGCGCCACTGCTGCGGATGCAGGCCGAGGCCCTGGCGCTGCGGCCCTTCCTGGACGCACTCTACGCCCCCTCGGCCGCCGTGCTGGCGCCGCCGGAGGATGCCACCCTGGTCTGCCGCTGCGAGGAGGTGACCGCCGGCCAGGTGCGCGCCGCCGCCCGGCTGGGCGCCCAGGGGCCGAACCAGGCCAAGGCGTTCCTGCGCAGCGGCATGGGCGCCTGCCAGGGGCGGATGTGCGGCGCCACGGTGGCGCGGCTGATCGCCGAAACCCGGGGCGTGGCCCCGGAGGAGGTTTCGCCGCTGCGGCCGCGGGCGCCCTACAAGCCGCTCACGATTGGGCAACTCGCGGGGTTGTGATCAAACCATTGTGGTTTCGCCGGCATTGCTGATCCTTGGCGTTGGCGCTTGCAGGTTGTATCGAGGGGTTGTGCTCAGAAGAAACCTCATCCTCCCCGCTTTCGTGGCGCTTGCCGGGCTGCCCCTGGCCGGCCTGCCCCTGGGTGGTGCCCACGCCCAGCCCCAGGACGGCCGCGCCGCCGCCGTGGCCCGGCTGGCCGCCCGGCTGCGACGGCTGGACGAGGACGGCCTGAACCCCGCCGACTATGCCCTGCCGCCGGAAGACCAGGCCGCCAGCGACCCGGCCGGCTATGCCGAGCAACTCGGCCGCAGCGCCGCCCGGGCATTGACCCATCTGCTGCACGGCAAGCTGCGCGGGCTGCCGAACCGGCCCGACATCGTGCGCGACACCGCGGCGCTGCCGCTGGAGCCCTGGCTGGCGGAGCTGGCCAACAGCCCCGACCCGGCGGCGGTGCTGGACCGCGCCGCCCACCTGCACCCGGAAGCCGTGGCGCTGAAGGCGGCGCTGGCGGAAGCCCGCGCCCGAGTGGCCGCCGGTGGCTACCCCACCGTGCCGGGCGGGCCGACCGAAACCATCGAGCCCGGCAGCTGGGACGCGGTGAAGATCCCGGCGCTACGCGCCCGCATGGCCGCCACCGACCCCGCCGTGCCGCGCCAGGGCCAGGGTTACGACCAGCCGCTGGTGGAGGCGGTGAAGCGCTTCCAGGCCAGCGAGGGGCTGGAGGCCGATGGCCGCATCGGCCGCATCACCCTGGCGGCGCTGAACCGCCAGCCCTCGGTGCAGGTGGCCCAGCTGCGCGCCAACCTGGATTTGCGTCGCGCCCTGGGCGCCGAACCGACCGAACGCCGCATTGAGGTGAACGTGGCGCACCAGCGCCTGGCGGTGATCGAGGCCGGGCGCCGGGTGCTGGAGATGAACGTCATCGTCGGCAAGCCGGCCCGCGCCACGCCGATGCTGCGGGTGCGGCTGACCGCCATGCAGTTCACCCCGCGCTGGGGCGGGCCGCTGCGCAACGCCAAGGAAGACCTGGTGCCGCGCTTCCGCCGCGACCCGCGGGCGATGATGGAAA
>CANBXZ010000407.1 GCA_947373495.1 Acetobacteraceae bacterium | reverse complement strand
GGCGCTGCCCGGCCGGGTGACCGCGCTGGTGCCGCGCCCGGGCCGCGGTGGTGCCGGGCGGGTGCATGTGACGGTTTTCGCCGCCTGAGGTTACCGCATCGACAGGTCCGGCCTGGCTGCGGCAAGCTGACCGCTTAAGGTTGGGAAAGCTGCTGCCATGGGTATGACTGTTGTCGCGCTGGGTCCGAACCTGGCCAAGCTGGTGCTGGAAGGCCGGCTGGACGCGGCGGCGGTGGGGCAGTTGGAACTGCCCTTCACCGCCCAGGTCAGCGCCAGCCGGGGCGATGTGCTGGTGGACCTGACCCGGCTTGGTTTCTGCGCCTCGCTGGGCCTGCGGCTGTTCATCGCCAATGCCCGCGTGGTGCAGCGGCGCGGCCGCAGGATCGTGCTGTTCGGCGCCCAGCCCGCGGTGGCCGAGGTGTTCGAGACCGTGGCGCTGGACACGCTGATGCCGATCGTCGCCACGGAGGCGGCGGCGCTGGCCCTGCTGGCGGCGTGACCTCGCCCGCCATGGGCTTCCAGCGGCAGGTTGAACCCAGCGCCGCCGGGCTGGCCCTGGCCAGCGAGGCCCTGGCCGCCTGGCTGGCCGCCCAGGGCGCCCCGGCCGCCGGGCTCGGCCGGGTGGAGTTGGTGCTGGAGGAAGTGGCGATGAACGTCATCATGCACGGCGCCCCCACCGATGGCAGCGCGCCGCGCCTGCAATTGGCGGCGGCGGCGCTGCCGGATGGCTGCCGCCTGGTGCTGAGCGACAACGGCCCGCCCTTCGACCAGATGACGGCGCCGCTGCGGCGCCAGGCTGCCAGCCTGGAGCAGGACAGCCCGGGCGGGCTGGGCCTGGTGCTGCTGCGGCGCTTCGCCCGCGACCAGGCCTATCAGCGCCTGGCGGACGGCAATGTCCTGGCGCTGACCGTGCCCTACGCCGCCAGCCCGGCCTGAGACCCGACGGCTTGGCTGGCGCTCCCCCGCCCCGCCCCCCGGGCGAGCGGGCGAGCGGGCGCTACGCCAGGTGCGCCACGGCGGAGATCTCCACCAGGAATTCCGGCTTCACCAGCCCGGCCTGGATGCACCACCGCGCCGGCGGTTCGGTGGGGAAGAACTCCCGGTACACGCCGTTCATCGCGGCATAATGCACCATGTCCGACAGGAAGATGTTGCAGTAGGCCACATCCGCCAGGGTGCCGCCGCCGGCCTGCACAATGGCGCGCACCGCCTCCAGCACCGCGCGGGTCTGGGCCGCGGCATCGCCCACGCCGACGGTATTGCCCTGCGCATCCATCGGCAGTACGCCCGAGACATAGATGGTGTTACCGGCCCTGACGCCCGGTGAATACGGCGCCAACGGTGGCGCCGAGCCGGGCGGGATGATGGGTTGCTTGGGCATGGCGGCCTCCGTTCAAAAGGGGTGCTGCTGCCCAGCCGACCACGCAGGCGGGGCCAGGACAAGGCTGGGAAAAGGACAACCCGCATGCCCGTGGTGCGCCACGACGGTTGCGACCTGCATTACGACGTGATGGGTGAAGGCCCGCCGCTGGTCTTCGCCGCCGGCCTGGGCGGCACCGCCGGCTGGTGGCGGCGGGAGGTGGCGGCCTATGCCCGGCACTACCGCTGCCTGAGCTTCGACCAGCGCGGCACCGGGCGTTCCACCCGCGTGGCGGTCGCCTCGGTGGAGCAGATGGCCGCCGACCTGGTGGCGGTGCTGGACCATGCCGGCATCGAACGCGCCCATGTGGTCGGGCATTCCACCGGCGGTGCCATCGGCCTGGCGATGGCGCTGGACCATCCGGCGCGCATCGCCTCGCTGGTGATCCAATCCTCCACCAGCCATGGCGACGCGTACCGGCGCCGCCTGCTTGAGGTGCGGCGCACGCTGCATGCGCTGGGCGCGGCGGCCTATGCCCGCTTCACCACGCTGCTGCTCTACCCGCCCTACTACATCAACGCCCATGACGAAGCCCTGGCGGCGGAGGAGGCGATCGGCGCCGCCGGCCTGGGCTCGCCCGCGGTGCAGGGCAGCCGGCTGGACGCGATCCTGGCCTTCGACCGCCGCGCCGACATGCACCGGGTGGCCATTCCGGTGCGGGTCATCGTGGCCGAGGACGACATCCTCACCCCGCGCTACTTCGCCGAGGAACTGGTGCGCCACATCCCGGGGGCGGAGGCCTGCTTCACCCCGCATGGCGGCCACGCGCTTTCCCGCACCGAACCGGCGGTGTTCGACAGCCTGGTGCTGCCCTTCCTGGAACAGGTGACTCGCCCATGATGCCACGCCGCGCCGTGCTGGCCGCGCCCTTGCTGCTGCCGCTGGCGGCGCCCTGCCTGCTGCCGCTGGCGGCGCGGGCGCAGCAGCCCTGGCAGCCGGCCCGGCCGCTGCGCATCCTGGTGCCCTTCCCGGCCGGTGGCAGCTTCGACGTGCAGGCGCGCCTGATCGCCGAGCGCCTGGCCCCGGCTCTGGGCCAGGCCGTGGTGGTGGAGAACCGCCCCGGCGCCGGCGGCACCATCGGCGCGGCGGAAGTGGCGCATGCCGCGCCGGACGCGCTGACCCTGCTGCTGGGCAGCAACGGCACCCAGGCGGCGAATGTGACGCTGTACCAGGGCCGGCTGCCCTACGACCCGGTGCGCGACTTCGCGCCGCTGACCCTGGTGGCGAACTACCCGCAGATTGTCGCGGTGGGGGATGGCTGGCCGGCCGACCGCAGCCTGCCCGGCCTGCTGGCGGCGCTGAAGGCCAAGGGCGAGCCCTCTCCCTTCGGTTCCTCCGGCAATGGCTCGCCGACGCATCTGGCCGGGGAGATGTTCGCCCGCGCGCTGGGCGTGGCGCTGACCCATGTGCCGTATCGCGGCCAGGGCCCGGCGCTGAACGACCTGATGGGCGGCCGGCTGGCGCTGATGTTCCCCTCGGTGGCGGATGTGCTGGGCCAGTTGCGCGCCGGCCGGGTGCACGCCGTGGCGGCGATGAGCGAACAGCGCCTGGCCCTGCTGCCCGAGGTGCCGACCCTGGCCGAGTTGGGGCATCCCGGGCTGGTGAGTTCGATCTGGGCCGGCCTGTACGCCCGCGCCGGCAGCCCGCCGGCCGCGCTGGCCCGGCTGAACGCGGAACTGGTGAAGCTGCTGCAGGCCCCGGAGTTGCGCGGCCGGCTGGAAGCCCAGGGCTTCGAGGTGCTGCCCGGCACGCCGGAAGCCCTGGCCGAGCGCCAGGCGGCGGATACGCTGCGGCTGGGCGCGGTGATCCGCGCCAGCGGCGCCACCGCGGACTGACCGCCCGCGGCCTTGCCCGGCCGCACCTGGCGCCGCATCATCCGCCCAAAGCGGAGGAAACCGGCATGCGCAATACCCGCCTGACCGTGGCGCCCCTGGCCGGGGCGTGTGGCGCGGAGATTTCCGGCATCGACCTGGGGCGGGCGTTGGATGAGGCGGCGGTGGCGGAGATCCGGGCCGCGCTGAACCAGCATGGCGTGGTGTTCTTCCACGACCAGGCGTTCGACGACGCCACCCACAAGGCCATCGCCCGCCGCTTCGGGCCGTTGTTCATCCACCCCAACTTCCGCGGCACCGGCAGCCCCGACCCCGAGATCGTCTGGATCAGGCGCGAACCGCATGATGCCTCGGTGGTGGGGGAGCAGTGGCACGCCGACACCACCATGTGCGCAGCCCCGCCGATGGGCGCCCTGCTGCATGGCATGGAGGTGCCGGGCTTCGGCGGCGACACCATGTTCGCCCACCAGGCCGCCGCGTATGACGCGCTGAGCGAGGGCATGCAGGCCATGCTGGCGGGGCTGCGCGCCTGGCACACCGACCGCATGGTGGCC
>CANBXZ010000406.1 GCA_947373495.1 Acetobacteraceae bacterium | reverse complement strand
ATGAACCGGGCGGCAGCCTGACCGGCCGCCCGGCCGGGCTGCGCTGGGACTGCGGCATCCTGCGGCCCAGTTGCGGCGTGGTGCCGGCGGCGCCCCCGCCGGCCCTGGCGCCGGCCTGGCTGTTCAGCCACCCGCCTGCCTGGGTGCGGCCGGGCGGGTAGGGCGGTCCCGCCCTCTCCAGGCGCCGGGCCGCGGCCTCACCGGCGGGTGCGCTACCCCGGAAACGCCCAGCGCCGCGGCCGCAGCCCGGCCTGGAACCAGCAGATCATGCTGTAGATGTCGTACACCGGCAGCCCCAGCGCGGCCTGCAGGTCGGCGGCGTAGGGCGGCATGTTGGTGCATTCCAGCACCACCGCGCCCACCTCCGGGTGGGCCGCCACCAGCGCCCGGCCGGCGTCCAGGATGTCCTGCCGGGCCAGGTCCACGTCCATGTCCTCGGCTTCGGCCTTGATCAGCACGCGGAAGAACTCCCGCCCGCCCTCGGTGCCCACCACCGGCGTGTCCAGCGGTACGCCGGCGGCCTGCAGGTGCGCCGGGGTCAGGCCGGACTTGTTCACGGTCACGATCCCCACCCGCTTGCCGGCCGGCAGCGTGGCCTGCACCCAGGGCACCTGCATCATGGAGGAGGTCGCCACCGGCACCTGCACCGCGGCCGCCAACTCGGCCTGGAACAGGCTGAGGAAGCCGCAATTGGTGGTGATGGCTTCGGCCCCCAGGCTGACCAGTTCGCGCGCGGCGGCGATGAAATCGGGCAGCAGCCCGGCGGCGCCACCCACCACCACCTTCTCCGGCGAGGCGCCGGGCACCACCTTGAACAGCACCGGGAAGGGCCAGGTGGTGCCATTGCCCATGTCGCCGGGAATGCGCGGGAAGCGGGCTTCCAGCATCAGGATGCCGAGCGGCGCGCCGTAGATGCTCTTGCCGCCACGGGCGATGGTGCGGGTCTGGGTCATGGCCGCAGTTTGGCAGGCCCGGGGCGGTGCTGGAAGCGGGTGCGCATCAGCGTGGTTGCACACCATGCCCCGCTTCGTGTCTGCTTTGCCGCACCTGCGAACGGAGTTGCCGGGATGCTGCCTCGCCTTGCCCTGACCTTGCTGGCCCTGCTGGGCGCGGCGCCCGCCCTCGCTCCCGCGGGGGCGCAGGAGGCACCCTGGCCGAATCGGCCCATCACCATCCTGGGCGGCTTCCCCAATGGCGCCGGCACCGAGATCTATGCCCGTCGCCTGGCCGAACCACTCTCCCGCGCGCTGGGCACGCCGGTGGTGGTGGACAACAAGACCGGCGCCGGCGGCAACATCGCCAGCGACTTCGTGGCCAAGGCGCGGCCGGATGGCTACCTGTTCCTGCTCGGTACCGCCGGCACCCATGCCATCAATGCCACGCTGTACCGCAACCTGCCGTTCAACCCGCTGACCGACGTGACGCATATCGCCCTGCTGGGGGATGTGCCGAACGTGATGCTGGTGAACCAGCAGCGCACCCCCGGCCTGCGCAGCTGTGCCGATGTGCTCGCCGCCGCCCGCGCCCAGCCCGGTTCGCTGAACTATGGCAGCACCGGCAACGGCGCCTCCACCCACTTGGCCGGGGCGGCCTTCGCCACCACCTTCGGGCTGAACCTGGTGCATATTCCCTATCGCGGCCAGCCGGGCGCCATGCAGGCGCTGCTGGCCGGCGATGTGCAACTGTTCCTGAACCAGTCCGGCCCGGCCATCGCGCTGATCCAGCAGGGCCAGGCGCAGGGGCTGGCGGTGATGCGCGGCACCCGGCTGCCGGCGCTGCCCAACATCCCCACGGTGCAGGAAGCCTGCGGCGTGGAGATGGACACCAGCACCTGGTACGGCCTGTTCGCCCCGCCCGGCCTGCCGGCCGCGATTCAGGCGCGGATGAACACCGAGGTGGCGCGCATCATCCGCACGCCGGAGTTCACCGAATGGCTGGTTTCCAACCAGGGCATCGTGCCGCCGGTGGACCTGACGCCGGAAGGCTTCCGCCGCGTCCACGCCGCCGACATCACCCGCTGGGCCGGCGTGGTGCGCAGTTCCGGCGCACAGGTGGACTGAACCACCCGGTTGGGGGCAGGATAGCGCCATGACCACCGACGCGATGCCGCCCAGCCTCTGGGCCGCCTCTGCCCCGCCGCCCCCGGCCACGCAACCCCTGGCCGGCGAGGCGCAGACCGATGTGGCCGTGGTGGGGGCCGGCTTCACCGGCCTTGCCGCGGCGCTGTACCTGGCGGAGCACGGCATTGCCTGCACCGTGCTGGAGGCTGCCGAGATCGGCTTCGGCGCCAGCGGCCGCAACAATGGCCAGGTGATCCCCAACATGTCCCGGGTGGACCCGGACGACATCGTGGCCGCGGTGCCGGCGGAACTGGGCGGGCGGGAGAAGGGCGAGGCCTTCGTCAGCCTGATCCGCGACAGCGCCAGCCTGGTGTTCGACCTGATCCGCCGCCACGGCATTCAGGCCGAGGCGGTGCAGAATGGCTGGATCCAGCCGGCGCACCGGCCTTCGCGCATGAAGGTGGCGGAACGCCGGGTGGAGCAATGGGGCCGCCGGGGCGCCCCGGTGCGGATGCTGTCGCGCGACGAGGTCGCCACGCTGGCCGGCACCGACCACTGGCATGGCGGCTGGGAAAACAAGACCGGCGGGCGGATCAACCCGCTGGGCTTTGCCCGTGGCCTGGCCCGGGCGGCGCTGGACGCCGGCAGCGTCATCCACACCCGCAGCCCGGTGCAGAACATCGCCCGCGGTGCCGCCGGCTGGGTGCTGCAAACGCCGGGCGGCACGCTGCGGGCGCAGCGCGTCATCATCGCCACCAACGCCTATACCGCGCCCGGCCTGTGGCCGAAGCTGGCCCGCACCGTGGTGCCGGCGCGCAGCTACCAGATGGCCACCAGCGTGCTGAGCGACAATATCCGCAAGAGCATCCTGCCGCAGGGCCATGCGCTGAGCGACACCCGTGGCGACCTGTACTTCTACCGCTTCGACGAGAATGGCCGCCTGGTGACCGGCGGCGGGCTGATGGTGCCCTTCGGCTGGGAAGGCCGGATTCGGGACCGCATCACCGAACGGGTGAAGCGGGTGTTTCCGCAGATCGGCGAGGACGTGAAGTTCGACTACATCTGGTGGGGCCATATCGGCGGCACGGTGGACAAGCGCCCGCACGTGTATGAACTGGCCCCCGGCGTGCTGGCCTGGACCGGCTGCAACGGCCGAGGCGTGGCGCTGGGCACCGCGCTGGGCCAGGAACTGGCCAAGGCCAGCGCCGGCGTGCCGCTGCGGGAGATTGCCGCCCCGGTGGAAACCCGGCTGAACACCATCCTGGGCCACGAGTTCAAGGCGCTCGGCGTGGCCTGGACCATCGGCAAGAACCGCTGGAACGACGCGCGGGACTGACGCGTGACCGCCTGAGGGGGCATCAGGCGACAGCCCACCCGCGCGCCGCCCCCGCTACGCCAATTGCCGCGGCCGCCAGATGGCGGCGTGATGCACCCGCGCCAGCACCCGGCCATCGGCGCCCAGCACCACCACGTCCAGCTCCGCCAGGCGATGCCCCTTGGCGTCGGCCTCGCTCAGCACCACGGCGCGGGCGGAGGCGATTTCCCCCAGCCGGCCGGCGCTGAAGTTGCGCACCTTGCTGCCCACATGGATCCAGGGGCCGAGCACCACATTCTCGGTCAGCACCTTGTTGCACAGCCGCAGGATCTGGCCCGGATGCGCCAGTGCCTCGGCGCGATACAGCGGGTCGGTCTCGCGCACGCCGTCCAGGTAGTCCGCCGCCAGTTCCTGCGGCGCGGCGCACAGCACGGTGCCGGCGGCCAGGGTGGCCTGGCTGGCCGGCGGGCGTTCGGCCGGCGGGGCGCGCCAGGCCCAG
>CANBXZ010000405.1 GCA_947373495.1 Acetobacteraceae bacterium | reverse complement strand
CCTCGCAATCGCCGGGCGCCGGGCCTCCGCCCGGCTTGGCTTCGCGGCATAGGCCGCGGGCCGCCTTCGCAGCCTCGGCACGAGGCAGAGCCTCCTGCCGTCGATGTCAGGCGGCGTAGCGCCCGAAGGGGCCGCGCAGCCGGGCCGGCAGCAGCGGCGCGGCGTGGGCGGCGGCCATCAGCATCGCCCGCTTCGGGCTGGGCGCCGCGCACAGGCTGGCATGCAGCCGCGCCAGCCCGGCCTGGCGCTGGCCGTGGCGCAGCAACTCCCGCCCGATGATCCATTCATTCTCGGCTTCCGCCCGCCGGCGCAGCGCGGCCAGGCGTTCCGGCCCCAGCCGTGCCAGCAGCGCGGGGTTGCCGAAGATGGCCTGCATCGCCGGGGTGAAGGCGCGCGGGTCGGTCGCCATGCGATGATAGGCACTGCCGCGGCGCTGGCGCACCAGCAGCACCGGGGCCTCGCCCTCGGCCAGGGCCAGCGGGCCTTGCAGGCAGATCCGCACCCAGTATTCCCAGTCCTCGCCATAGCGCAGCCCGGGCAGGAAGCCGCCGGCGGCCTGCACCGCCTCCCGTCGCAGCAGCAGGTGGCCGCCATTGGCGAACAGGTTCTCCACCAGCAGCCGTTCCAGCATCTCGCCGGTGGCGAAGCGCGGGCGCCGGGCGATGGGGGCGGGCCCGGCCAGGGTGGTGGCTTCGGGCACGAAGGCATAGGGGCCAGCGGCGGCGGCGGCCTCCGGGTGGCGCCACAGCGCCTTGGCCAGCCGGGCCAGGGCGTCGGGCGCCAGCATGTCGTCGGCGTCCAGGAACAGCAGGGTCTGGCCGCGCGCCTCGCTCAGCGCCAGGTTGCGGGCGGCGGAAACCCCGGCATTGGCCTGGCGCAGCAGCCGGATGCGAAAATCCGCCTGCTCCAGCACCAGGGCGGCGGTGGCGTCGGTGGAGCCATCATCCACCACCAGCAGTTCAAGGTTCGGCAGGGTCTGCCGCAACACACTGGCCATGGCGGCGCCAATGAAGGGGGCGACATTCCAGGCCGGCATCAGCACGGAAACCAGGGGGGCGACGAGCATGGCCCTGGCTTGCCACGGCCAGGGCGCGCTGGCGCCTCACGCCCCCGCGTGGGGCGCGCACAACTGCTTCAGACGAACACCGCCTTCATGCCGCCGGCCGGGTAGCGGGTGCCGGCGGCGGCGCCGGGCGGCACCGCGGCGCTGATCCGCGCCACCTCGGCGGGCGAGAGCCGCACCGCCAGCGCGCCCAGGTTCTCCTGCAACCGCGGCAGGTAGCGGGTGCCGGGAATGGCGACGATGTCCTCGCCCTGGGCCAGCAGCCAGGCCAGCACCAGTTGCGAAGGGCTGCAGCCCTTCTCGGCGGCGATGGCTTCCACCTTGGCTGCCAGGGCGCGGTTATGGGCGAAGTTGGCTTCCTGGAAGCGCGGGTGGGCGGCGCGGCGGCCATCCACCTGGGCGAATTCCTGAATGGCACCGGTCAGGAAGCCACGGCCGAGCGGCGAATAGGCCACGTAGCCAATGCCCAACTCCCGCGTGGTTTGCAGCGTTGCCTCGGCTTCCTGGCGGTACAGCAGGGAATACTCGGTCTGCACGCAGGCGATGGGCGCCACGGCGGCGGCACGGCGGATGGTGGCGGGGCTGGCTTCCGACAGGCCGAGGAAGCGCACCTTGCCCTGTTCCACCAGCCGGGCCATGGCGCCGACCGTTTCCTCGATGGGCACGGAGGGGTCCACGCGATGCTGGTAGTACACGTCGATCACCTCGACGCCGAGGCGCTTCAGGCTGGCCTCGCAGGCGGCCTGGACGTAGTCCGGCTTGCCATTGACGCCATTCGGGCCGCCCGGGTTCTGGGTTTGGCCGAACTTGGTCACCAGCACGACCTGGTCGCGCACGCCCTTCAGGGCGCGGCCGACAACGCCCTCGTTGTGGCCCCAGCCATACATGTCGGAACTGTCGAAATGGGTGACGCCGAGGCCGATGGCGTCGCGGATCAGCGTCTCGGAGGCGGCGTCATCCGCTTCGCCATACACGCCCGAAAGCGACATGCAGCCCAGCCCGATGGCCGAAACCTTCAGCCCGCCAGTGCCGAGTGCGCGGTGTTCGATGGTGCTCATGTCGGGACCCTCCGCCGGGCAGCATGCCCGGCGAGAGGTCCTCAGGGAAGGCTCAGGCGCCGGCGGAAACCGGCACGCCCTTTTCCTTCATCAGCTCCTGCAACTCACCAGCCTGGAACATCTCCATGATGATGTCGCAGCCGCCGACGAACTCGCCCTTGACGTAGAGCTGGGGGATGGTCGGCCAGTTGGCGTAGGCCTTGATGCCTTCGCGGATTTCGCCGTCTTCCAGCACGTTCACGCCCTTGAAGGGCACGCCGACATGGCTGAGGATCTGCACCACGCGGGCCGAGAAGCCGCACTGCGGGAAAACCGGCGTGCCCTTCATGAACAGCACGACGGGGTTGGCGTTGATCTCGCCTTCGATACGCTCGAACACCGGGTTGGTCATGGTTCTCTCCTTAGGGGGCTGAGGTTGACAGGGCGAGGGCGTGCAACTCGCCCCCCATGCGGCCGCGCAGGGCGGCATAAACCAGTTGGTGCTGCTGCACCCGGGACTTGCCGCGGAACACCTCCGAGACAACCGTGGCGGCGTAGTGGTCGCCATCCCCGGCCAGGTCCTGGATGGTCACCTGGGCGTCCGGCATGGCTTCCTTGATCAGCGCTTCGATATCGGCCGACTGCATGGCCATGGTTCAGGCTCCGTCCCGCATCAGGGCGGGCAGCGTCGCTTCATGCGCCACCCGCAGGTCCTCGACCGATATGGTCTCACCATTGGGCAAGGCCAAGTCCCCACCGCCGGAAAGCCCGAGCTTCATCGCCGGCACCCCGGCGGCGGCGGCGGCGGCCAGCAGCGGCGCGGCGCTGGGCACCGCCAGCACGTAGCGGCCCTGGTCCTCGCCGTACCAGAAGCCCTTGTCGGCCGGGCCTTGCAGCGTGGCGCCGATGCCGCTGGCCATGGCCATCTCGGCCACCGTGACCAACAGCCCGCCATCCGAGCAGTCGTGGCAGGCGGCAACGCCCCCGGCCAGGATCTGGCCACGGACGAAATCGCCATTGCGGCGTTCCGCCACCAGGTCCACCGGCGGCGGGGCGCCTTCCTCGCGGCCGGCAATCTCCCGCAGCCACAGCGACTGGCCGAGCCAGCCCTGGGTGGCGCCGACCAGCACCAGCTCATGCCCTGCCGGCATGGCCAGGCCCACCGCCTGGGCCACATCCTCCAGCACGCCGACACCACCGATGGCAGGGGTGGGCAGGATGCCGCGGCCTTCCGTCTCATTGTACAGGCTGACGTTGCCGCTCACGACCGGGAAGTCCAGCGCGCGGCAGGCGGCGCCGATGCCCATCACGGCGCCGGCGAACTGGCCCATGATCTCCGGCTTCTCGGGGTTGCCGAAGTTCATGTTGTCGGTGATGGCCAGTGGCAGGCCACCGACGGCGGTGATGTTGCGCCAGGCCTCGGCGACGGCCTGCTTGCCGCCTTCCTCCGGGTCCGCCAGGCAGTAGCGCGGCGTGCAGTCCGTGGTCATGGCCAGGGCGCGCTTGTGGTCTTCCACCCGCACCACGGCGGCGTCCGCCGCGCCGGGGCGCTTGGCGGTCTGGCCGCCGACCATGCTGTCGTACTGGTCCCAGATCCAGCGGCGGCTGCACAGGTCCGGGCAGGCCACCAGCTTGAGCAGCGCCGCCTTCAGCCCCACCGGGTCGGCCACGCTCTCGGCCGCCAGCACCGGCAGCTTCGGCGTCGGCACCCAGGGGCGTTCATACAGCGGTGCCTGGCTTTCCAGCGGCGCCAGCTCGATGTTGGCTTCCACCACGCCCTT
>CANBXZ010000404.1 GCA_947373495.1 Acetobacteraceae bacterium | reverse complement strand
TCAGGTGGCCGATGACGGCGAAGTCCAGTTCCCACTTGTGGAAGATCGCCTCGGCCACGGCTTCGCGGCCGGGCTTCAGGATCATCAGCATGCGCTCCTGGCTTTCGGAGAGCATCATCTCATAGGCGCTCATGCCGGTTTCGCGCTGGGGCACGTGGTCGAGGTCGAGCTCGATGCCGACGTCGCCCTTGCCCGCCATTTCGACCGAGGAGGAGGTGAGGCCGGCGGCGCCCATGTCCTGGATGGCGACGATGGCGTCGGTCGCCATCAGTTCCATGCAGGCCTCGATCAGCAACTTCTCGGAGAACGGGTCGCCAACCTGCACGGTGGGGCGCTTGTCCTCGCTGTCGGCGGCGAATTCGGTGCTGGCCATGGTGGCGCCATGGATGCCGTCGCGCCCGGTCTTGGAGCCGACATAGACCACGGGGTTACCCACGCCCGAGGCCGCGGCGTAGAAGATGCTGTCGGCGCGGGCGATGCCGACCGTCATGGCGTTGACCAGCGGGTTGCCGTTGTAGCGCGGGTGGAAGTTCACCTCGCCGCCCACCGTCGGCACGCCGACGCAATTGCCATAGCCGCCGATGCCGCGCACCACGCCGTCGATCACCCGCTTCATCCGCGGCGCGTCGGGGCTGCCGAAGCGCAGTGCGTTCAGGTTGGCGATCGGCCGCGCGCCCATGGTGAAGACATCCCGCAGGATGCCGCCGACGCCGGTGGCCGCGCCCTGGTAGGGCTCGATGAAGCTCGGGTGGTTGTGGCTTTCCATCTTGAAGACGGCGGCCAGACCCTCGCCGATGTCGATGACGCCGGCATTCTCGCCGGGGCCCTGGATGACCCAGGGCGCCTTGGTCGGCAACTGCTTCAGCCAGAAGCGCGACGACTTGTAGGAGCAATGCTCCGACCACATCACGCTGAAGATGCCGAGTTCGGTCAGCGACGGGGTGCGGCCGAGAATCGCCAGCACGCGGTCGTATTCGTCGCCCTTGAGGCCGAATTCGGCACCAAGCTGGCGGGCGCGTTCCGGCGCCAGGGGAATGGGAAGGTCGGTCATGGTCGCCCTCAGCCCGCCGTGGCGAAGCTAGCAGAAATGCTCTCGAACATCGGCAGGCCGTCGGTGCCGTCGATGAGCGGGTCCACCTGGTTTTCCGGGTGCGGCATCAGCCCCATCACGCGGCGGTTCGCGCTGCAGATGCCGGCGATGTTGTTGACGCTGCCGTTGCGGTTGGCGGCTGCCGTCGCCTCGCCTGCCGGGGTGACGTAGCGCAGCACCACGCGGCCCTCGGCTTCCAACTGCGCCGCGGTTTCGGCGCTGGCAAACCAGTTGCCGTCGCCATGCGCCATGGTGCTGCGGAACACCGCGCCGGGCTTGAAGCGGTTGGTGAAGGGGGTGTCGGTGCGTTCCACCTTCAGGTGGCAATC
Source organism: Acetobacteraceae bacterium (assembly GCA_947373495.1). GTDB lineage: Bacteria > Pseudomonadota > Alphaproteobacteria > Acetobacterales > Acetobacteraceae > CAIMOR01. The sequence goes on along the minus strand of CANBXZ010000404.1, from coordinate 2,481 downwards.
CATGCTGAGGAAGCGCAGCGAGGCATTCTTCAGCAGCGCGCCCGGCAGCAGCCCGGTCTCGATGAGGATCTGGAAGCCGTTGCACACGCCCAGCACATGCCCGCCCCGGGCGGCGAAGGCGGCAACCGCGCGCATGATGGGGCTTTGCGCCGCCATGGCGCCGCAGCGCAGGTAGTCGCCATAGGAGAAGCCGCCCGGCAGCACCACCAGGTCGGTGCCGGCGGGCAACTCGGCCTCGCCATGCCAGATGATGGCGGGCTTCGCCCCGGTGACGCGCTGCAGCGCCAGCGCCATGTCGCGTTCCCGGTTGGTGCCGGGGAACAGAATAATGCCGGCCTTCATGCTCATGATCCTTGCCATATCCGCAGCCAGTTGATGCCGCCGAAGAACAGCAGTGTCGCCACCGCCGCCAGCGCCGCCGCGGTGATCCAGCGGTTCAGCTTGTGCTTCTGCGCCGCCACCCAACCCCGTCGCGGCTGGCGCTGCTGGGGCCGGGTCGCGGCGACCTTTTCCTCTCGCCAGCGCAGGCCGACGCTGATCGCAATGGTCAGCCCCACCATGAAGAACAGCGAGAGGCGGAGCAATTCAGCGCACCTCGACCTTGAAGCTTTCGATGACCATGTTGGCCAGCAGCTTCCGGGCCATCTCCTCGGCGGCGGCCTGCGCCTTCGCCGGGTCGGTCTCGCTCAGTTCCAGCTCGATCACCTTGCCGGCGCGCACTTCGCCGACGCCGGCGAAGCCGAGCCCGGCCAGCGCATGGCCGATGGCCTTGCCCTGGGGGTCCAGCACGCCGTTCTTCGGCATCACGGTCACATAAGCCTTCATCAAACCCTCCGTTCCACGCTTCCGGTGCCCGGCGCGCCCGCGCCCTGCGGCAAGCGGAGCGTCATTGCATGCTCTCCGGGCCCTTCATGTCGCGAATCCCGGCCTCGGGCAGAATGCCGAGCCGCCGCGCCACTTCCTGATATGCTTCTTCCACCTTGCCGAGGTCGCGGCGAAAGCGGTCCTTGTCCATCTTCTCGCCGGTCTTGGCGTCCCACAGGCGGCAATTGTCCGGGCTGATCTCGTCGGCCAGGACGATGCGCATTTCCTCGTTCTCGAACAGCCGGCCGAATTCGATCTTGAAGTCCACCAGCACGATGCCGGCGCCCAGCAGCAGGCCGGTCAGGAAATCATTGATCCGCAGCGTCAGCGCCACGATGTCGTCCAGGTCCTGCGTCGCCGCCCAGCCGAAGGCGGTGATGTGCTCCTCGCACACCATTGGGTCCTGCAGGGCGTCGTTCTTGTAGTAGTATTCGATGATGCTGCGCGGCAGGCGGGTGCCCTCGGCAATGCCAAGCCGGGTGGAGAAGCTGCCGGCGGCGACATTGCGCACCACCACTTCCAGCGGAATGATCTCCACTTCCCGAATCAACTGCTCACGCATGTTCAGCCGGCGGATGAAGTGGGTCGGGACGCCGATCTCCATCAACCGGGTCATCAGGTATTCGCTGATGCGGTTGTTCAGCACGCCCTTGCCGGTGATGGTGCCCTTCTTCTGGGCGTTGAAGGCGGTGGCGTCGTCCTTGAAATACTGCACCAGGGTGCCGGGCTCGGGGCCCTCGAACAGGATCTTGGCCTTGCCTTCGTAAAGCTGCCGGCGTCGCGCCATGGTGCTGCATATCCTTCTTGCGCTCGGGCGCGCGGGCGGCGGAACCGCCCGAATCAGGGGCCGTATAGCAAGCAGGGGGCCGCACCGCCATGCCGGCGGCGGCGGGCCAGCCCTGCGAGGGCTACAGGGGCAGCGGCCGGAACGGCGTGTGGCTGGGGGCGCCGGCGGCGAAGCGCCATACCCGGCGGCCATTCGCCGCCAGGCCAACCAGGCTGGCGGAAACCGTGGCAAAGCCCCCCACCGGCGGCACGCACAGGGTATCCGCCCGGCCCTCGGCCGCGCTGGTGTCGCCCAGCAGGGCTTCCCAACTGGCCCAGTCGGCGGTTTCCGGGTTGGGCGGCGGGGCGGCCTGGAAGCGCGGCAGGTGGCGGGCGGTGCGCGGGCTGGCCAGGTCGTTGGGGTCGTGCGCCGTCACCATGCTGACACCGGCCGGCAGCGCCAGGGCCTCGGCCGCGCCATGGCCCAGGCCGCGGACGAAGAAGGCGTCCCGCGCATCGGCCAGCACCATGTTGAAGCCGCGCCAGTCGCCGGCGGGCAAGGCGGCCAGCGCCGCGGCGGCGGCCATGGCGGAGGCGTGGCGCATGGCCAGCAGCGGCAACTCGCCCCGGCTGCGCTTGCCCGGCGCCGGACCCAGCGTGCCGACACGGTTCAGGATGGCGCAGACCACGCCGGCCTGGTTCATCGCCATCCAACTGCCGCCGGCGGTGCGGTCCCGGCCGGCGACGACGCCGGGCTGGTCAGGCCAATGCGCTGCCGGGGCGTCCCATGCCCGGTCCTGCCGTTCGTCGCGATTGGCGGCGAGCAGCAGCGGCCAGGCGGCGCCCGGTTGG
>CANBXZ010000403.1 GCA_947373495.1 Acetobacteraceae bacterium | reverse complement strand
CAACTGAACCGCGCGGCGCCGCGCCACCCCGGCGCGGCCGCGAAGGACCACCACATGCCCCTGCTGTTGCAAGCGGCGCCCCTGCTCGCCCTGTTGGCGCTGCTGGCCAGTGGCCGCGCCGGCCCGGTGGCGGCCTGCCTGCTGGCGCTGCTGCTGGCGGTGCCGGCGGCGCTGGTTTCCCTGCCCGCCGGCACCGCGCTGCCCGGCTTCCTGGCCACCGAGGCGCTGCGCGGCAGCTTCCTGGCGCTGCAACCGGTGGCGGTGGTGGCCGGTGGGCTGCTGTTCCATGCCGCCGTCTCCGGCGGGGCGGAGGCCGCGCCACGCCCGGCCACGGCGGCGCGGGTCTTCGCCGTCACCCTGCCGCTGGGCGCCTTCCTGGAAAGTGTCACCGGCTTCGCGGTGGGCGCGGTGTTCGCGCTTTCGGCGTTGCGTTCCATGGGCGTGGCCGGGGCGGTGGGCGGCGCGCTGGCGTTGCAGGCGCTGGTGCTGGTGCCCTGGGGCGGCCTCGGGCCGGGCACCGCGCTGGGCGCCGCGCTGGCCGGGCTGCCGGGGCAGGATATCGCGCTGGTGGCGGCCTGGCCCAACGCCGCCTACGTGCTGCTGCTGGCGCCGCTGCTGTGGTCGCTTTCCGCCCGCGCCGGGGTGCCGGTGGCAGCGCGGGAAAAGCTGGCGCAACTGGGCGTGCTGGGGCTGATCGCCGGCGTGCTGCTGCTGGCCAACCTGTTCCTGCCGTTCGAGGTGGCGGGCGTGCTGGCCACCGGGCTCGGCCTGGTCTGGGCGCTGTGGCGGGCCGACCCGCCGCGCGGCTGGCGCGCCCCGCTGCGCGCCGCGGCGCCGTACCTGCTGCTGACCGGCGGCATCCTGCTGGCCCGGCTGTGGCGGCACCCGCCCAGCTTCCAGCCCTTCGCCGAGTTCCCCGGCTTTCCGCTGACCCATGTGGCGGTGGTGCTGTGGCTGGTGGCGCTGGGGCTGCTGCTGGCCGGCGGCACGCTGGGCCGCGCCGGCCCGGCCCTGGCGCGGGCGCGCAAGCCGGCGCTGGCCATGCTGCTGTACGTGGTGCTGGGCCGGCTGCTGGCCGGCAGCGGCGCCGCCGCCGGGCTGGCCTCGGCGCTGGCCGAAGCCATGGGGCCGCTGGCGCCCTATGCCATTCCGGCCCTGGGGCTGGTCTCGGGCATCGTCACCGGCAGCAATGTCGGCTCCAACGCCGCGCTCACGCCGATTCAGGTGGGGCTGGGCCAGGCGGCGGGGCTGCCGCCGGCGCTGGCGCCCGGGCTGCACAATTTTGCCGGCGGCGCCGGGGCGGGCATGAGCTTCGGCGTCACCGCCATGGTCTGCGCGCTGCTGGGCGATGGTACCCGGCCGGCGCAATTGTGGCGGCTGCTGCTGCCTTCCATGGCACTGGTGGTGCTGCTGGGCTGGGCGGCGGTGGCGCTGCTGCGGTAGAACGGGACCTCGGAGGATGAACGCCATGCTGTTGCGACGCCCGCTGCTGGGCCTTATGGGCGCCACGCTCGCCGCCCCCGCCCTGCGCGCCCAGGGCTTTCCCACCCGGCCGCTGCGGCTGATCTGCACCTATCCGCCGGCCGGGGTGACAGACATCGTCTGTCGCATCATCGCCGAACCGCTGGCCCGCCATCTGGGGCAGAACGTGGTGGTGGAAAACCGCGCCGGCGCCGGCGGCAACATCGGCATGCTGGCCGCGGCCCAGGCGGAACCGGATGGCCACACCATCGTGCTGGGCACCGGCGCCACGCATGGGGTGAACCCGGTGATCTACCACGCCAGCGGGCTGGACCCGGTGCGGGACATGCTCAACATCGGCACCATCGGCGAGGTGCCGAACGTGCTGTCGGTGAACGCGCAGAAATCCCCCATCAGGACGGTGGCGGAACTGGTGGCCGCCAGCCGCCGGCCGCAGGGGCTCATCATGGGCTCGGTCGGCAATGGCAGTTCCTCCCACATGTCGGGCATGCTGTTCCTGCAGAAGGCGGGCATCGAGGCGACCCACGTGCCCTATCGCGGCTCCTCCCCCACCGTGGCGGCGCTGCTGGCCGGCGATGTGGACTTCATCTTCGACACCACCGCCTCCTCCACCGCGCAGGTGCGCGGCGGGGCGTTCCGCGCGCTGGGGGTAACCACGGCGCAGCGCAGCTTCGCCCTGCCGGAGGTGCCGACGCTGCAGGAAGCCGGGCTGGCGGACTACGACCTGGGCGTGTGGGTGGGGCTCAACGCCCCCGGCCGCACCCCGGCGCCGGTGCTGGCCAAGCTGCGCGAGGCGCTGGCCAAGGCGATGGACGACACCACCAAGGACAAGCTGCGCGGCGCCTATGTGGAACCGCTGGTGGTGCCGGTGGCGGCGCTGGATGCCTATATCGCCCGCGCCTCGCAACGCTGGGCCGGGCTGGCGCGCGACGCCCAGTTGAAGGCCGATTGATGGCCCGCCAGGCATTCGGCGGCCCCGCCGCCCTGAAGCACCTGCGCCAGGACCCGGTGCTGAAGGCGGTGATCCGGCGCATCGGCCCCTGCACGCTGGAAGTGGCCGAGCGCGAACCCTATGAGGCGCTGGTGCGCAGCATCGCCCACCAGCAGGTGCACGGAAAGGCGGCGGAGGCGGTGCTCGGCCGCTTCGTGGCGCTGCACCCGGACCAGCCCTTCCCCACCCCGGAACAGGTGGCGGCCGCCAGCTTCGAGGCGCTGCGCGGCTGCGGCTTTTCCGGCAGCAAAATCACCGCCATCCGCGACATCGCGGAGAAATCCGCCGCCGGCCTGGTGCCCACCCGCCTGGCGGCCCAGCGGCTTGCCGATGCCGAGTTGATCGAGCGCCTGGTCAGCCTGCGCGGCGTCGGCCGCTGGACGGTGGAGATGCTGCTGATCTTCAGCCTGGGCCGGCCGGACATTCTGCCGGTGGACGATTTCGGCGTGCGCGAGGGCTGGAAGCACGCGGCCGGGCTGGCGGAACAGCCCAAGCCGAAGGCGCTGGCGCTGCTCGGCCAGCCCTGGGCGCCGTATCGCAGCACCGCCGCCTGGTATCTGTGGCAGGTGGCCAATGCCGCCAAGCTGAAGCCCAGCGCCACGGCGGGGGCCGCGCCATAGCCGTGTGGCGCCGCCGCGCGCTGCTGGGCGGCGGCGGTGTGCTGGCGCTGGGCGGCGGCCTGGGCGGCTATGCCCATTTCATCGAACCCGGCCGGCTGCTGGTGCGCCACCATGCGCTGTGCCCGCCGGGCTGGCCGCCGGGCCAGCGGCTGCGCCTGTGCGTGGTGGCGGATGTGCACGCCTGCGAGCCCTCCACCCCGCTGGACCGGGTGGCGGCGCTGGTGGAGCAGGCCAATGCGCTGCGCCCGGACCTGACCGTGCTGCTGGGCGACTATGCCAGCCAGGGCGGCTGGGTGCGCCGCAGCTACGCCCCGGCCGAGATCGCCCGCGCCCTGGCCGGGCTGCGGGCGCCGCTGGGGGTGCTGGCGATCGCCGGCAACCACGACTGGTGGTACGACGAGGCCGCGATGCGGGCCGAACGCGGCGTGCCGGCGCAGCTGCGGGCGCTGGGCGAGGCGGGGATCCACATTCTGGGCAATGGCGGGCTGCGGCTGCGCGGGCCGGATGGCCGGCCGTTCTGGGTGCTGAGCACCGACAGCCAATCCGCCTTCAGCATTCGCCGCAACGCCTGGCGCGGCCCGGCCCGGCTGGACCAGGCCCTGGCGGCGCTGACCGACGACGCCCCGGCGCTGCTGCTGCTGCATGAGCCGGACCTGTTCACCCAGGTGCCACCGCGCGTCGCGCTGACCCTGGCCGGGCATACCCATGGCGGCCAGGTGCGGCTGTTGGGCCGGGCGCTGACGGTGCCGAGCAATTACGGCACCCGCTTCGCCTATGGGCTGATCGAGGAGCAGGGCCGCCATCTGCTG
>CANBXZ010000402.1 GCA_947373495.1 Acetobacteraceae bacterium | reverse complement strand
CCAGGCCGCAGGCGAACAGGCAAGCCAAAAGGAAACGGCGCATGTTTGGGTTCCGTAGCGAATTCGCCGGGAGACTGCCGCGCCCCGCCCCGGCCGACAACCCGTTCGTGCAGACACTGCTTGCCGAATGGCCGCCCCGGCCCGACATTCGTGGCGCCCGTATCACTGGAGCCTCAACGCCATGATCCCCCTGCCGGCCCCGAAGCCCGAGGTGCTCGCCCGCCGGGCGCAGATCGTTGCGGCATTGCAGGCGATCATTCCCGGCGATGGCGTCATCAGTGAAACGATCCGGCTGAAGCCGTATGAGACCGATGGGCTTTCCGCCTATCGCCAGCCGCCGCTGGCCGTGGTGCTGCCCAGCAGCACCGAGCAGGTGGCCGCGGTGCTGAAATACTGCAACGCCCAGGGCGTGCGCGTGGTGCCGCGGGGCGCCGGCACCAGCCTCTCGGGCGGGGCGCTGCCGCTGGCGGATGCGGTGGTGATGGGGCTCATGCGGATGAACCGCATCAAGCAGGTGGACTACGCAAATCGGCTGGCGGTGGTGGAGGCCGGGGTCACCAACCTCGGCATCACCAAATATGTCGAGGCCGACGGTTTTTTCTACGCGCCCGACCCCTCAAGCCAGTTGGCCTGCATGATCGGCGGCAACGTCATGATGAACTCGGGCGGGGCGCATTGCCTGAAGTACGGCGTCACCGCGAACAACCTGATGGGCCTGACCTTCGTGACCATCGAGGGCGAGGTGGTACAGATCGGCGGTACCTACCTGGACGCACCTGGCTATGACTGGCTCGGCATCATCACCGGCAGCGAGGGCCAGCTGGGTGTGGTCACGGAAGTGACCGTGCGCATTTTGCGCGGCCCGGAAGGCGCCCGGGCCATGCTGGCCGCCTTCGACTCCATCGAGGTCGCCGGCCAGGCGGTGGACGCCATCATCGGCAGCGGCATCATCCCGGTGGCGCTGGAGTTCATGGACCGGCCCTGCATCCATGCCTGCGAAGCCTTTGCCCATGCGGGCTATCCCTTGGATGCCGAGGCGATGCTGATCATCGAGGTCGAGGGCAATGTGGAGGAGCAGGACCGCCTGCTCGGCTGGATCAAGGCCATCTGCAACCGCTTCAACCCGATCAGCCTGAAGGTGGCGGAAACGGCGGAGGAATCGCTGGCGATCTGGAAGGGCCGCAAGGGTGCCTTCGGCGCGGTCGGCCGCATCAGCCCGGACTACCTGTGCATGGACGGCACCATCCCGACCGGGGAGTTGCCCTTCGTGCTGAAGCGCATCGGCGAGATGAGCGTCAGCTACGGCCTGCAGGTGGCCAATGTGTTCCACGCCGGCGACGGCAACCTGCACCCGCTCATCATGTTCGACGCCAATGATGAGGCCAGCTTCCACGCCGCGGAGAACTTCGGCGCCGATATCCTGAAGCTTTGCGTCGAGGTCGGCGGCTGCCTGACCGGTGAGCATGGCGTGGGCATCGAGAAGCGCGACCTGATGCCGGTGCAGTTCCTGCCGCTGGAGTTGGACCAGATGCGCGCCATCAAGGGGGCCTTCGACCCGCAATGGCTGCTGAATCCGGCCAAGGTCTTCCCGCTGGAAGGCAACCCCATCTTCGCCACCCTGCCGGTTCAGGCCGCGGCATGAGCATGCACGCCGCCACCATCGTGCCGCATACCGAAGCGGCCGTTGCCTCCACGGTCGCCGCGGCGCTGGCGCAGGGGGAAAAGCTGGCCATCGAGGGCAATGGCAGCAAGCGCGCGCTGCTGCGCCCGGTGCAGGCCACCCGCACCGTCAGCCTGCGCGGCTTGACCGGCATCACGCTGTACCACCCGCAGGAACTCATCATCTCCGCCCGTGCCGGCACCCCGCTGCCGGAGATCGAGGCGGCGCTGGCGGAAAAGGGCCAGCACCTGATCGCCGAGCCGCCGGACCTGGCGGCGCTGTTCGGCAGCGACCGGCCGGCCACGATCGGCGGCATCGTGGCCACCAACCTGAGCGGCCCGCGCCGCATCGCCTGGGGCGCCATGCGCGACCACGTGATGGGCATTCGCGCCATCAATGGCCGGGGGGAGGTGTTTCGCTCCGGTGGCCGGGTGCTGAAGAACGTCACTGGGCTGGACCTGTGCAAGCTGCTCACCGGCAGCCACGGCACGCTGGGCGTCATCACCGAGGTGACGCTGAAGGTGTTGCCGGCACCACCGGCCACCGGCACCGTCAGCGTGCGCGTGGCCAGCCTGGCGCAGGGCATCGCGGCGCTGTCGGCCGGGCTGGGCAGCCCGTTCAGCGTCACCGGCGCGGCGCTGCTGCCGGCCGGGGAAGGGGCCACCGCGCTGCTGCGGATCGAGGACTTCGCCGAATCGGTCAGCTACCGCTGCACCAAGCTGCGCGACGACCTGGCCCGCTTTGGCGAGGCGACGGTGCTGCTGGACAGCCAGCCGTTGTGGCAGGGCATTCGCGATGCCGCCCCGCTGGGCGCGGCGCCGGAGGATGCGGTGTGGCGCATTTCGGTGCAGCCCAGCGTGGCGCCGCAGGTGGTGGCTGCGCTGGCCGCCGCCGGGCTGGCCAAGGTGATGCTCGATTGGGGCGGCGGCCTCATCTGGGTGGCGGGGCAGGCCAGCCAGGCGGCGCACCAGGCGGTGCAGGCCACCGCCCTGGCCGCCCAGGGCAGCTACACCCTGTTCCGCGCGCCGGAAGCCCTGCGTGGCAGCGTGGCGGTACTGCCGGAGGAACCGGCCGGGCTGGCCGCCATCGCCCGCCGGGTGAAGGCGGTGATGGACCCCGCCGGCCTGCTCAACCCCGGTCGCATGCGTGCCGGCCAGTAACGGACCCTGACCCGCCATGCAGACCACCTTTACCGCCGAGCAGCTGAAGGATTCCGCCACGCGCGAATCCAACACCATCCTGCGCACCTGCGTGCATTGCGGCTTTTGCACCGCCACCTGCCCGACCTTCCAGTTGCTGGGGGATGAGCTGGACAGCCCGCGGGGCCGGATCTACCTGATCAAGGACATGCTGGAGAGCGGCCGGCCCGCCACCGAGGAGGTGGTGCGCCATGTGGACCGCTGCCTGTCCTGCCTCAGTTGCATGACCACCTGCCCCTCGGGCGTGAACTACATGCACCTGGTGGACCACGCCCGGCACTACATCGAGGAAACCTACCAGCGCCCGCTGCCGGAACGGCTGCTGCGCCGGGTGCTGGCCTTCGTGCTGCCCAAGCCGGGCCGCTTCCGCCTGGCACTGAAGGGCGCCGCCCTGGCCCGCCCCTTCGCCGGGCTGCTGCCGGCCGGGGTGTTCCGCAACCGTGTCGCCGCCATGCTGAAGCTGGCGCCGAAGACGCTGCCGGCGCCGGACCCGATGCAGGACGCGCAGACCCACAAGGCCGTGGGCGAACGGCGCGGCCGCGTGGCGCTGCTGACCGGCTGCGCCCAGCAGGTGCTGAACCCCGGCATCAACGCCGCCACCATCCGCCTGCTCACCCGCATGGGTGTGGAAGTGGTGATCCCGCGCGGCCAGGGCTGCTGCGGCGCGCTGACGCATCACATGGGCCAGACCCCGGCGGCGATGGAGGCCGCCCGCGCCAACCTGGCGGCCTGGAGCCGCGAGATGGACCGTGGCGGGCTGGATGCCGTGGTCATCAACGCCAGTGGCTGCGGCACCACGGTGAAGGATTACGGCTTCATGTTCCGGGACGAGCCGGCGCCCTGGAAGGACCGGGCGGCGACGCTTGCCGCCCTGGCGATGGACATCACCGAGGTGCTGGCCAAGTTCAGCTACGCGCCGACGCGCCCGGCGCCGGGGCTGACGGTGGCCTATCACAGCGCCTGTTCGTTGCAGCACGGCCAGAAGATCACCGCCCTGCCGAAGCAGTTGCTGCAAACCGCCGGCTTCACCGTGAAGGAACCGGCCGA
>CANBXZ010000401.1 GCA_947373495.1 Acetobacteraceae bacterium | reverse complement strand
GGTTGCCCACCATGGCCACGCCGCGCACCTTGCCCTCGCGCATCAGCGGCGTGGCGCTGGCCAGGGCGGCGATGCCGAACTGCGCCTCCCCGGTCATGATCGCCTGCACCATCTGCGCCCCGCTGCGGTAGGGCACATGGACGAAATGGGTGCCCAGCGCCTGGCCCAGCATCTCGGCGCGGAAATGCAGCACGCCGCCGAAGCCGGAGGAGGCGTAGGTGATGGCATCGCGTGGCGCTTCCCGCATCGCCGCCAGCACCTCCCGCGCCGTGCGGCCGCCGAAGCTGGGGGTGACCACCAGCACCCCGGGCGGGGTGGAGACGGTGCCCAACTGGGTGAAATCGGCCAATGGGTCGTAGCGGGTGCCGCCGATGACGGCACTGGGCGCGGCCACCGCGGCGCCGGTTTCCGTCACCATGATGATGTGGCCGTCGGCCGGCTGGCGCTTCAGCCATTCGCTGGCCACCTGGCCGGCGGCGCCGGGGCGGTTTTCCACGATGATGCGGGCTTCCGGGCCCAGCGCGGCGGCCATGCGGTCCGCGATCAGCCGGGCGGCGACGTCGGTGCTGCCGCCCGGGCCATAGCCGGTGACCAGGGTGATGCTGCGGTCCGGCCGCCAACCGGGCTGGGCCTGGGCAGGCCGGGCCAAGGTAGGCTGGGCCAAGGCAGGCTGGGCCAGGGCAGGCTGTGCCAAAGTAGGCTGGGCCAGGGCAGGCCGGGCAAGCGCGGGCAAGGCAAGGGCTGGGCAGGCGAGGGCGGTGGCCAAAAGGGCGCGGCGGCGCATGGGTTGGTTCCTCCCGAAGTGCTTCTGCTGGCACCTGGCCAGCAAAGCACTTCGGGCGGCGGCAATGGAAGCGCCGGCTATGCCCGCGCCGGAATCACGCCCCGTTCGCGCAAAATCCGCAGCCCCTTCTGGAACGCCTCGGCCATGTCCTCGGCCGGCATGGCGCCGCTGAACAGCACATGCCCGGCCAGGGCGAAGGTCGGCACGCCGGAAAGCCCGCCGGCGCGGAACTGCGCGTCCTCGGCCTGCACATCCTGTTCCAGCCCGTTGCCGGCCAGGAACTCGGCCACCTCGTCGGCGTCCATGCCGGCCTCGCCGGCCAGCCGGGCCAGTTCGGCGCGGTTGCCCACGTCCACGCCTTCCTGGAAGTAGCCGCGGAACAGCCGCTCCACCACCTCATGCTGCACGCCCAGCGCGCCGGCCAGGTGGATGACGCGGTGCGCGTCCACCGTGTTCGGCGTGCGCAGCATCAGGTCGTGGCGGAACTCCAGCCCGGCCGCGGCACCGGCCTGGGCCACGCGGGCATCGGCCGCGGCGCTGCGCTCGGCGCTGCCGAACTTGGCGGCGCGGTAGCTGGCGCGCTCCACGCCCTCGCGCGGCATTTCCGGGTTGAGCTGGAACGGGCGCCAATGGATGTCGAACACCTCGCCCTCGGCGCCCAGCAGGTCCAGCGCGCGGTCCAGGTTGCGCTTGCCCACCCAGCACCAGGGGCAGATGGCATCCGAGATCACATCCACCCGCGTCACCGCCGCCGGCGCGCGGCCCAGCGGCAGGGCCGCGGCGCTGGCGTTCTCGGGCACCGCGCAGCCATCGGGGCCGCAGACCTCGCCCTGGTCCATTTGGTTGTCCATCGGCTCGCTCTCCTTCGTCCGCGCCTATACTTCGTAGCCGAGCGAGCCGCCGGCAAGCCCGTCGAACGCCGCCAGCAGGCGGGCGCGCCAGGCATGCACCGGGTCCTCGGCCTCCAGCAGCCGGAAGGCGCTGACATTGCGCGCCCACATGAAGGCGCCGAACACGGTGTAGTCGGCGTAGTTCGGGCTGTCGCCACCCAGGAAGGGCTGCTTGCCCAGGGTGAAGCGCAGCGGCCCCAGGCTGGCGCGGAATTCCAGCACCGTGGCGTCGCGGTTGGCGACGAATTGCTCCAGCGTCATGCCGAAGCGCTTTTCCCGGCTGTCGCGGAAATACGGCTGGTCGGCCGGGGCGATGACATCCCAGATGTCCTTCACCACGCAGCGCGCCACGCCCAGATGCACCACGCTGTCGGTCCAGGCGGCGATGAAGCGCGCCATGGCCCGGCCGCCCGGGCCGCCGAACAGGCTGGGGCGGTCGGGGTACTGGTCCTCCAGGTGGCAGGCGATGGCCCAACTGTCGCTGACCACGGTGGCGCCATCCTCCAGCACCGGCACCAGGCCCTGGCCGGAAGCCGCCAGCCGGGCCTTCTCGCCGAAGCGCCAGGGCAGGGTTTCCACCGCCAGGCCCTTGTGCGCCAGCGCCATGCGGATGCGCCAGCAGAACGGGCTGAAGCGGCGGTCGGGGTCGGCCCCGGCCAGGTCGTACAGTCGCAGTGCCATGGCGGCGCTCCCTTGGGTTCGCGCCAGTGTTGCCGTTGCGCCGCGGCTTGGCCAGAGTGCCCGCAACCACGGGAGGGCGGGCGCCATGGCGGCAGGGATCACGAAGCTGGAGGTGACGGCAACCAGCCTGTTCGCCGCGGGGCAGGATTTCGGCGCCGGCGCCTACCGGCGCCTGACCGCCACCGCCCATGGCGCGCTGGACCCGGCCGACCCGCGCAACGCCGGCATCGTGGATTTGGACCTGGCGCCGCGCAACGCCGCCGGGCTGGTGGCATACAGCACCGACGTGGTGCTGCTCTGCCCGGCCGACCCGGCGCGGGCCAATGGCCGGCTGGTGTATGACGTGACCAATCGCGGCCGCAAGCGGGTGTTCGGCAACCTGTACGACGCGGTGGTGGACCCGGCGGCGGCCAATGCGCTGGAGCACGCGGCCTCGGCCGGCAACGGCATGGGCCTGGCCACCGGCACCAGCTACGCCTGGAGCGGCTGGGACCCCGAGACCCCCCGCGCCAATGGCAACCTGCGCCTCGACATCCCCACCCTGGAAGGCATCAGCGGCCTGTGCCGGGATGAGTTCGTCTTCGGCACCCGCATCACCCCGGCCGACCGGCCGACCGCGCCGCTGTCCTACCCCGCCGTGCTGGCGGCGGGCGGCCGGCTGCTGGTGCGCCGCACCCGGGACGCGGCGCCGCGGGACGTGGCCTGGGAGTTCGCCGGCGAGCGCGCCATTCGCCTGGCCGGCGGCGCCGCCTTCGAACGCGGCAGCATCTATGAGTTCTTCTACACCGCCACCGGCGCCCGGCCCTTGGGCATCGGCCTGCTGGGCGCGCGCGACCTGGTGGAGTTTTTGCGCCACGACGCCGCCAGCCCGCTGGCCGCGCTGCGCCCGCGCCACGCCTATGCGGTGGGCATCAGCCAGTCCGGCCGCTTCATCCGCCACTTCGTCGGCCTGGGGCTGAACGCCGACAGCGCCGGGCGCCGGGTGTTCGATGGCACGCTTTCCCATGTGGCCGGGGCCGGCCGGGTGTTCATGAACAGCCGCTTCGCCCAGCCCGACCGCACCGCCTGCTGGCATGAGGATTTCGGCTTCCCCGAAGCCTGGTTTCCCATTGCCGCCGCCCGCAGCCGGGACCCGATCTCGGGCGCCGAGGCCGGGCTGCTGCCGGGCCACGCCACCGACCCGTTGATGATGGAGAGCAATACCTCCACCGAGTACTGGCAGAAGGGCGCCAGCCTGACCCACACCACGCCGGATGGCCGCGCCGACCTGCCGGAACTGCCGAATGTGCGGCACTACCTGATGGCCGGCACCAAGCACGGCGCCGCGGCCGGGCTGACCACGGCACCGGGCAATGCCTGCCAGCCGAACAACCCGCACAACCCCGGCCCGGCGCTGCGCGCGCTGTTCGCGGCGCTGGCCGCCTGGGTGGAGCAGGGCACGCCGCCACCGGCTTCCCGCGTGCCGCGTCTGGCGGATGGCACGCTGGTGCCGGCCGAACAGGTGATCGCCGGCTTCCCCCGGGTGCCGGGCATGGCGCTGCCGCGCTTCGCCACCCCGGTGGCGCCGGTGCAGGACTGGGTGGCCGGGCTGCGCGGGCCGGAAGACGCCT
>CANBXZ010000400.1 GCA_947373495.1 Acetobacteraceae bacterium | reverse complement strand
CCAGGTGCAGCCAGATGCCGCCCCACAGCAGCGCCAGCGCCGCGGCCAGCAGCAGCAGCGCGGCGCGCAGCCGGCGCTGCGCCAGCAGCAGGCGCAGCCGGGCCAGGGAAGGCGGCCGCCACCTCATGCGGCGGGCGGGTGGGCCGTGGAGAGCCGCGCCTGCAAGGCCAGGGTGAAATCCGCCACCTGTTGCAGCATGCGCGCCCCGGCCACCCCGCCGCCGCCGCGCAGCCGGCGTTCCGCCACCAGTTTCATGCCCGCCAGCCCGACCCGCAGCAGGCGCCTCAACTCCACCCGTTCGGCCTCGGCCGCCTCGGGGTGGCGCAGCGCCTGGGCCAGCATGTCGTGCAGGTGGGCGGCAACCTGGCCGAGCAACTGGTAGCCCAGCGTGCCGGCCTGGCCCTTCAGGATGTGCAGCTTGCCGTGCAATTCGGCCAGCCGGGTGGGAAAGGCGGCGGCACTCGGCTGCGCCCCGCTGGCCAGTTCCAGCAGCGCGGCGACTTCCTCCGGCAGCTTCAGTTCATAGGAAGCAGTCAGTTGCTCCAGGATGTTTTCCGGCACGCGCGGCGGCAGCCGGCCGAGCGTGGCGGCCGCCTGGGCAACCACGTTCTGGGGTGCCACCGGCTTCACCAGCCAGCCAGCCACCTTCAGCCGCCGCGCCTCCCAGGCATCCTCGGCGCTTTGGTTCGCGGTCAGCATCAGCACCGGCACCTCGGCGCCATGGGGCAGGCGGCGCAGTTCGCGCAGGAAGGTCATGCCGTCCATCGGCACCATCTGGCAGTCGCACAGCACCAGGTCGGGGTGGTGCCAGCCCACCAGCTTCAGGGCCTCATGGCCATTGCTGGTTTGCAGCACCTCCTGGCAGCCGGCGGCGCGCAGCATGGTGCGTACGGCGGCCCGCATGGTGGGGTCGTCCTCAAGCAGCAGCACGGTGGTGTTGGCAAGGCTGGTGGCGCCTTCCACTGGATTGTCCCCTGGCTGGGCCGCGGCGGGCGGCGGCGGGGCCAATTGCGCCAAACCTCCCTGAAAACTCGGTTAAGTCGGGTGAATCGGGCGGTGCGGCTTGCCCGGCCGCCCCCCTTGCCGCAATCTCCGGCGAAGGAATGGGGGCTCCCGAATGCGTTTGGCAGTACTGAAGGAACGCCGCCCGGCCGAGACCCGCGTTGCGGCGACGCCGGAGACAGTGAAGAAGTTGATCGGCCTGGGGCTGACGGTGGCGGTGGAAGCCGGCGCCGGGCTTACCGCCGGCATCATCGACGCGGCCTATGCCGAAGCCGGTGCCGAGGTGGCGCCCGACGCTGCCGCCGCGCTGGCCGGCGCGGGCATCGTCTTCAAGGTGCGTGCCCCGCTGGAGGATGAACTGGCCCTGGTGCCGCGTGGCGCCCTGCTGGTGGGCCAGCTGAACGCCGATGCCGCCCTGGCCGCCGCCTTCGCCGCCGCCGGGGTGGAAGCCTGCGCGATGGAAATGGCGCCGCGCATCACCCGGGCGCAGAGCCTGGACATCCTGTCCTCCCAGGCCAACCTGGCCGGCTACCGCGCCGTGATCGAGGCCGCCGGCGCCTTCGACCGCGGCTTCCCGATGCTGATGACCGCGGCCGGCACCATCCCGGCCGCCAACGTCTTCGTCATGGGCGCCGGCGTGGCCGGGTTGCAGGCCATCGCCACCGCGCGGCGCCTCGGCGGGCGGGTTTCCGCCACCGATGTGCGCCCGGCGGCGAAGGAGGAGATCAAGTCCCTCGGCGCCACCTATGTGGGCTACGAGGACGAGGAAAGCCGCGCCGCGCAGACCAGCGGCGGCTACGCCAAGGCGATGAGCGCCGAGTTCATGGCCAAGCAGGCCGAGGTGGTCGCCGCCCACCTGGCCAAGCAGGACATTGTCATCTGCACCGCGCTGGTGCAGGGCCGCCGGGCGCCGATTTTGGTCAACGAAGCGATGGTGACCAGCATGAAGCCGGGCAGCGTCATCGTGGATATCGCCAGCGATGCCGGCGGCAATTGCGCCGCCACCGTGCCGGGCCAGGCCATCACCACGGCGAACGGGGTGCAGGTGCTGGGCTGGAACAACTGGCCGGCCCGCATCAGCGGCGCTTCCTCGGCGCTGTTCGCCCGCAACCTGCTGACCTTCCTGACCACCTTCTGGGACAAGGAAGCGAAGGTGCCGAAGCTGCCGGCCGAGGATGACATCGTGAAGGGCGTGACGCTGACGCGCGGCGGCGCCGTGGTGCACCCGGCCTTCGCGCCGGCGGCGGCGGGCTAGGGGGAAATCCGATGAGCCAGAACGAACTTGCAGCGCAGGCCCAGGCGCTGATCACCCAGTTGCAGACCTTCGTCGCCACCGCCCAGGCCCCGGCCGGGGTGGAACACGCGGCGACGATGGTCGAGCCCTTCATGTTCCTGCTGACCATTTTCCTGCTGGCCTGCTTCGTCGGCTACTATGTGGTCTGGAACGTCACCCCGGCGCTGCACAGCCCGCTGATGGGCGTGACCAACGCCATTTCCTCGGTCATCGTGGTGGGCGCCATCCTGGCCACTGGCCTCGGCGAAAGCGACCTGGCCAAGTTCTTCGGCCTCGGCGCCGCGGCACTCGCCGCGGTGAATATCTTCGGCGGCTTCATCGTCACGCGACGGATGCTGGCGATGTTCCAGTCCAAGAAGAAGGGTTGAGGCCATGGGTGCGACCCTTTCGACGCTGGCCTACCTGGTTGCGGCGGTGCTGTTCATCCTGGCGCTGCGTGGGCTTTCCCACCCGGAAACCAGCCGGCGCGGCAACCAGTACGGCATGGTCGGCATGGCCATCGCCATCGTCGCCACGCTGGCGCGGCCCGGCATGTCCATCGCCGGCATCGGCGAGATCCTGGTGGCGCTGGCCATCGGTGGCGGCATTGGCGCGCTGATCGCCAGCCGCATCAAGATGACGGCGCTGCCGCAGCTGGTGGCCGCCTTCCACAGCCTGGTCGGCCTGGCCGCGGTGTTCGTGGCGGCGGCGGCGTTCTACGCCCCGGAAAGCTTCGGCATCGGCAGCTACGGCGCCATCCATGGCGGTTCGCTGGTGGAGATGTCGCTGGGCCTGGCCATCGGCGCGGTCACCTTCTCCGGCTCGGTCATCGCCTTCGCCAAGTTGCAGGCGCTGATGTCGGGCGCGCCCATCACCTTTGCCGGCCAGCACAAGCTGAACGCGGCGCTGGGCGTGCTGATGCTGGTGCTGGTGGTGGCCTTCGTCGCCACGGGCGTGGAGCCGCTGTTCTGGGCCATTGCCGTGCTGGCCTTCGCGCTGGGCTTCCTGCTCATCATCCCGATCGGCGGTGCCGACATGCCGGTGGTTGTCTCCATGCTGAACAGCTATTCCGGCTGGGCGGCGGCGGGCATCGGCTTCACCCTGGGCAACCTGCTGCTGATCGTGACCGGCGCGCTGGTCGGCGCCTCGGGCGCCATCCTGTCCTACATCATGTGCAAGGGCATGAACCGCAGCATCATCAACGTGCTGCTGGGCGGCTTCGGCACCGATAGCGGCGCCGGCCCGGCGGCCGCCACCGGGGACCGCGCGCCGGTGAAGGCCGGCAGCCCGGAGGATGCCGCCTACATCATGAAGAATGCCCAGAAGATCATCATCGTGCCGGGCTACGGCATGGCGGTGGCGCAGGCCCAGCAGGTGCTGCGCGAGATGGGCGACCTGCTGAAGAAGGAAGGCGTTGAGATCAGCTACGCCATTCACCCCGTCGCCGGCCGCATGCCCGGCCACATGAACGTGCTGCTGGCCGAGGCCAACGTGCCGTACGAGGAGGTGAAGGAGCTGGAGGAGATCAACCCCGAATTCGCCGAGGCCGACGTGGCCTTCGTGATCGGCGCCAACGACGTGACCAACCCGGCGGCCAAGACCGACAAGTCCAGCGCGATCTACGGCATGCCGATTTTGGACGTGGAGCGGGCGAAGACGGTGTTCTTCATCAAGCGTGGCATGGCCAGCGGCTATGC
>CANBXZ010000399.1 GCA_947373495.1 Acetobacteraceae bacterium | reverse complement strand
ACGCGCCGGCAACCTGGGTGCCCGGCTTTCCGGTGGCGAGCAACAGATGCTGGCCATCGGCCGGGCGCTGATGACCAACCCCACCCTGCTGCTGCTGGACGAAGCCACCGAGGGCCTGGCCCCGCTGGTGCGGGCCGAGATCTGGGCGGTGCTGGCCCGGCTGAAGGCCGAGGGGCTGGCGATATTGCTGATCGACAAGAACCTGGGCGCGGTGCTGCGGCTGTCGGACCGGCTGGTGATCGTGGAAAAGGGCCGCACCGTCTGGGCCGGCACGCCTGAAGCCTTGGCAGCGGCGCCTCAGTTGCGCGAGACTTACCTGCACGTTTGAAACGAGGGAAAACGCCCATGACCATTCCTGCCATGACCGCGGGCATCACCCCGGCCAATGAGGGGGAGGACGGCATCGTCTGGAACATCCTGGGCCAGACCTACAAGCCGAAGCAGCACAGCGCCGCCAGCTTCGCCTTCGACACGCTGTTCCCGCCGGGCACCTTCGTGCCGCCGCACATCCACACCGACCAGGACGAATTCATCTACATCCACGAAGGCAAGTTCGAGCTGTTCCTGGATGGCCAGACCCGTTTCGCCGGCACCGGCGACCTGATCCGCATGCCGATGGGCATTGCGCACGGCATCTTCAACAAGTCCGGCAGCCCGGTGAAGGCGCTGTTCTGGGTCAGCCCGGCGCGCGGGCTGTATGAGCTGTTCACCCGCATCCACAACGTGGCCGACCCGGCCGAGGTGGTACGCATCGCCACCGAGTACAACGTGAACTTCCTGCCGCCCCCGGGCTGAGGCGTTCCGGCCGAAGCCGGGTTGGCCTCGCGGCGCCAGCAGGTGCCGCGAGGCGGGACGCGTTACCTCGACTTGCCGCGATGGGCGAAGGCGCCGAGCAGCTCGGTCGGCTCCGCGGTCTTCCAACTGGCACCGTAGGCGCTGTCGCCGGCCTGCACCGCTTCCTTCAGCGGCAGGTCCTCCCAGGCGCCGATCAGCGCCTTCTGGTTGCGGATGGCCTCGGGCCCGGCCTGGGCGATCAGCCCCAGCCATTCCGCCACCGCCGCGTCCAGCCCGGCCGCCGGCACCACCCGTTCCAGGAAGCCCCAGCTTTCCATCGTCGCCGCATCCAGGGTTTCCGCCAGCAGCAACAGCCGGCGGGTACGGCCCCAGCCGATCAGGCCCGGCAGCAGCGCCGCCTCGACCACGCTGGGAATGCCCACGCGCACCTCGGGCATGGCGTATTTGGCGCTGTCGGCGGAAATCCGCAGGTCGCAGGCCGCCGCCAGTTCCAGCCCGGCGCCCAGGCAATAGCCGTTGATGCGGCCGATCACCGGCACCGGCAGCTGGCGCAGCACGTGGCAGCAGCCATGCACCAGCTTGATGAAGGCGCGCGCCTGCTTGCCGTTCTGCAGCGCCGCCATTTCATTGATATCGGCGCCCCCGACGAAGCTCTTCGGCCCGGCCCCGGTCACCACCACCGCGCGCAGGGCCTTGTCCTTGCCCAGCGCCTCGGCGGCGGCGATGAAGCGGCGCATCAGTTCCGGCGTCAGCGTGTTCAGCTTGGCCGGGCGGGAAATGGTCAGCCAGGCGACGCGGCCGGTGGCTGGCGTGTCCCTGATCTCCACCAGCACCTCGCCTTCCGGCGGCGCGGCCTGTTGCACGGCGAATCCAGCCATCTGCGCGTATCCCCCTGCGATCGCCGCGAGTTCCTCGCGGCTGGCCACCTCGGCCACATCCTTGAAGCCACGCGGCGCGCGCTGCGCCACCAGGTCCACCACCCGCTCCGGCCCGCCCTGGCGGTTGCTGGCCACCACGGCGGCGGTCTTCGCCAGGCGGTCGGCCTCATAGGCGGCCAGCGCCGCCGCCGGCTTGCCCGCGGCCAGCGCATCGGCCAGCACCCGCGCATCCAGGAAGGCCTGGGACGCGCCATTGCTGCCCACCGGGTACATCGGGTGCGCCGCATCGCCGAGCAGCGTGACGCGGCCCTGGGTCCACCATGGCAGCGGGTCCCGGTCGCACATCGGGTATTCGTAGAAGTCGCCGGTGGCGCGGATCATCGCCTGCACGTCCAGCTGCGGCAGCTTCAGGCGGCGGGCATGGCGCATCACCTCGCTGAGCTTGCCGACGCGGGACCAATCCTCCCGCCGCGGAGGCGGCTGGCTGGCATCCCCGGCACGGGCGTAGATCACCCAGTTGGTCAGCCGGGTACCCGGCGTCTCCCCGGCGGCGATGGGGTAGAAGACCAGCTTGGCCACCTCGTCGCCGGCGATCAGCATCACATCGCCGGTCTCCAGCGCCGGCCAGTCCAGCGCGCCGCGCCACATCTGCACGCCCTGCCAGCGAATGCCGCCGTCTTCCGGGTGCAGCAGCGCGCGCAGCCGGGAATGGATGCCGTCCGAGCCCACCAGCACGTCGCCCTTTTCCACCACGCTGCCGGCGGCGGTCTCGAACGCGGCGGTCACGCCCCGGGCATTCTGGCTGAAGCCGGTGAAGCGATGCCCCGGGCGCAGGCTGCCGGCCGGCAGGCGTTCCAGCGCGGCCTGCCACAGCATGCTGTGCAGCCGGCCGCGATGCACCGAAAACTGCGGCATGGCATGCCCGGCCCAGGTGCCGCGCGGGTCGGACCAGATGGTCTGGCCCAGATGGTTCAGGTAGCGCAATTCCCGGGTGCGGATGGCGATGCGGTCCATCTCCGGCAGCAGGCCCAGCTGCTCCAGTTCGGCGATGCCGTGCGGCAGGGTGTTGATGCCGACGCCAAGCTGCTTCACCTCGGGCGCTGCCTCGAACACGGTGCAGCCGATGCCGCGCTGATGCAGCATCATGGCCAGGGCCAGCCCGCCGACGCCACCACCGGCGATGAGAATACGGCTCATGCCCAATGGCTGCCGCGCGGCCGCGCCTGGTGCTTCGGTTCCATCCTTGCCTCCCGCTGCCGCGCCTGGCCGCGCGCGTGGTGCAGCGGGCGGGCGACTGAGGCGTCAGCATACCGTGCGGCGGGCGGCAGCGTGAAGCCGGCCCTTGGCAGGCCACCGCCGCCGCCACCATGATCCGGGCCGGACAGCGGACGGAGCACGGGCGGATGAGGCGGGCAGGTCACCCCGGGTGCGGCAGATGAGCGGGCCGTTGACGCCGCTGCAACCGGCCGGCTGGCCGACGCCACGCGGCTACGCCAACGGCATGGTGGGCCAGGGCCGGCTGGTGGTGGTGGGCGGCATGGTCGGCTGGGACAGCCAGGGCCGCTTCGCCGCCGGCTTCGTCGGCCAGGTGCGGCAGGCGCTGGTGAATGTGCTGGCGGTGGTGCGCGAAGCCGGCGGCGGGCCGGAACACATCGCCCGGCTGACCTGGTACGTGACCGACATCGCCGAATACCGCGCCAGCCTGGCGGAGTTGGGGCTGGCCTACCGCGCCGTGCTGGGCCGGCACTTCCCGGCCATGACCCTGGTGCAGGTGGGCGCGCTGGTGGAGGCGGAAGCCCGGGTGGAGATCGAGGCAACCGCGATCCTGCCCGGGTAGCCGCTTCAGCCCGGCTGCGGTTCCTCGCCGCCGGCCAGGCTGGCGACAATCGCCGCGCCGTCATCCGGGGCGCTGTCGTCCTTGCCCCAGTCCCGCCGGCGCTTCATGGCGCGGCGGGCGAGGCAGGCGGTACCGACCGCGGCCAGGCCAAGCCCGGCCCCCGTGGCCACACCGGCGATGAAGGCGGCCCCGCCCAGGGTAACCGCGGTGGCCATGGCAGTGCTGCGCAGGAACATGCTCGGCTCCGTTTGAAACAGAGGGCCAAGGTTGGGCCGCGCGGCGGCAAAGGCAAGCCCGGAGCGATCAGCCGATGCGGCTGAACAGGGTTTCCAGCGCCGCATCCACCTTGGGCGGCAGTGCTTCGGCGGAAAGGTGCAGCGCCGGCATCTGCTGGTCGCGGGCCGCGGTTTCCAGCTCGGCCAGGCTTTCGGCCAGGGCGGCCAGGCCGAAATTCGCCGCCACG
>CANBXZ010000398.1 GCA_947373495.1 Acetobacteraceae bacterium | reverse complement strand
CCGATGCCGGCACCGCCTGGCGCTGGTGCAGCCAGGCCGGACTGTCCTGCATCAACCCCAGCGCCACCAGTTGGTCAGGCCCGGTGTAGTCCAGGCTCAACGACGAATGCAGCCCGAAATCCGGGTCTCGCGCCAGCGCCGCCAGGTAGCGCCGATACTCGCGCGAGCCATCCCAATGCGCATCCCGCCGTACCGCGTCCAGCGCGCGTTCGTGGAAGTCCTGCAGGAACTTGAAGTGCAGCAGCACGCCGCTGGGCTGGCCCGGCACCAGGCGCATCGGCGCCAGTTGGTGGGTGGAGGCCAGCAGCGCCGCGCCTTTGCGCCAGAACACCAGCGGCAGCTTGGTGACGGTGGGGGAACGCCGCGGCGCCAGCCCGGGCAGATGCGGCGCCAGACCCAGCCGGGCGCCGGCATTCCACGCCTTCTGGTGCAGCCGGCGCAACGGCCGGCGCGGTTCGGTTTCGGCGAAGAACAACCTCTCCCGCACGCCGCCGTATTCCTGCTGGTAGGGGAAGTTCGCCACCGGCTCGGCCCGCAGTTCCGGCGGCTCGAAGCAGGGCGCCGCCGCGGTCAGCGACCCACCGGGCGCATAGGCCAGGCGATGCAGCGGGCCGGGCGGAAAGCAGTCCAGCAGCACGGTGCGGCAGGCTTCCGCCCCCAGGCTGGCCAGATGGGCGCAGAAGGCCGGCAGGCCGACGCTCTCGCAGCCCGGGAACACCAGCAACTCGTCGGCATCCACCACCAGCACCCAATGGTTGCGGGCAAAGCGGTCGAGCACCGCATTGGTCCAGGCGATGCCGAAGCCGGAGGCGGCATAGCTGCCCGGCGCGTCCAGCACATGCACCCAGGGCAGCCCCGCCGCCACCTGGCGCGTGGCATCGGTGGAGCGGTTGTCCACCACATAGGCGCGGTCCACGCCCTGGGCGCGCAGATGCGCCAGCGCGGCCGGCAGGCGCAGCGCCTCATTGCGGGTGACCAGCAGGGCGATCACCTCGCCCGGCGCCGGGCTGGGCGGCAGGCCGAGCCAGGCCAGGCCGTCGGGCAGGGCATCGGGCGCTTCAGTCGGCAAGGCGCATATCCTCCCCGGCTGCCAGCAGCGCCTGCCGCACCGCTTCCGGCTGCCGCCGCAGGTCGAACTTCCGCCCGAAGGCGGCACCGCCGGCCACGGCCACGGCCAGGTCCTCCGGCGCCAGCAGGCCGGGGCTGTAGCCGTCCAGGCGCTGGAAGCTCATCGGCGGGCCCAGCGCGGCGACATGCGGCGTGGCCCCCAGCAGGGTTTGGAAAAAGCTCTCATCGGGAATGCGGGCGTGGCGGAAGAAGGCTTCATACCAGGGGTTGGCTTCCAGGAAGGTCAGCATGTCCAGCGCGGCATCCGCGGTCAGGTGCCACCATTGGCTGCCCACCATGGGGGTGAGGCCCCGCAGGCCCCGCGCCAGGTCGCGTGGGCCCAGCCGCCAGGCCTGGCGGTTGAGCCAGCGCACCAGCGGCTGGCTTTCCTGCCGCCCCGGCACGCCGCGAAACCAGAACCGATGCAGGCTCTCGCGCTCCGGCGGTTCCATGCAGGCGAAGCGCAGGTCCAGGTGGTTGCGGCCATCGCCCAGCCGCGCCGCCAGTTCAGCCGCCGGCAGCAGCGGCAGGTGCGTGCCCGACAGCAGGCAAAGCTGCCGCGCGCCACGCCGTGCCAGCGCCGCGCGCATCAGCGCCAGGGTGGCGGCCACCATGGTGAAGCCGCCCCATTCTATCCGCAGGCAGTCCGCGGCCGGCAGCAGCGCCACGCTGGGCAGCGCGGCCTGCTCCACCTGTTGCCGCAGCACGGTGGCCCTGGGGTCCAGATGCAGGTGGCAGGTGGCACCCTGGCCGGCAAGCCAGCGCAACAGCAGCAGCAGCTGGTCCGGGTTGTCATGCGCCAGCACCAGGCAGGCCAGCCCCTCCCGCGGTGCCGGGGGGGGGCTCACCATTGGTTCCAGGAGCGTTCGGCCGCCGGGTCCGGGCGGCAGCCGCGGCCCAGCAGTGCCGCCAGGATGCCCCCGGCCGGGCGCGGCGCGGCCACCACCGCATGGGCCCGCACCAGGCGCTGGGCGCGGGCCAGCAGCGCCTGGCGCACCCGGCCCGGCAGCGGTAGCCCGCGCGGCAGGTGGCGCAGCAAGGGCAGCAGCGGGCGCCAGTCCGGCTCGGCCGGCAGGTGCAACTCCCCCTGCCCTGGCGGCTGATGCTCCAGCAGCCCCCACAGCGCATGCATTGGGTCTGGCAGCGGCAGGTGCAGGCCGCTGCCAGGCGGCAGCGTTTGGCCAGGCGCCGGCCACAGCAACAGGCGCGGCCGAGCCTCGGGCGGGGCGCCCTGCCCCAGCCAGATGGTGGTGCCGGCCGCGGCCGGGCCACGCCAGGCGCCCAGGGCGCGCAGCAGGCAGCGCAGCCCCAGCAGGCGGAACTGGCCTTCCATGTCCTCAACCGGGGGCAACCCGGCCAGGCTGACGCAGCGGCTTTCGCCCAGCCACTGCGGCAAGGCGTCCAGGCTGCGTTTCAAGCCTTCCAGGCGCCAGGGGTCCACCCGCAGCACCAGCGTCATGCCTTTATCCCTGAAGGATCGTCGGCCGAACGCCGCCATCACCACAGGGTTGCATAACGCCGGGGTGAGGCGCGCGGCCGTCCTCCGGAAGGCCAGGCTCTACCCCAGCCGGGCGGCACCCTCGGCGCTGAGATGCGCCAGCCGGCCGGCCGCGAACACCGCCACCACGCCGGGGCCGGCCGGGTCCACCAGCACCACGTCGCCGCGCTGGCCGGGCGCCAGGGTGCCACGGTCCTGCAGGCCACAGGCTCGGGCCGGGTTCAGCGAAACCAGCGCCCAGGCGGCCGGCAGGTCCAGCACGCCGCGCGCCACCAGGGTGAAGGCGGCGTTGAGCATGGCCGGCCAGTGGTAGTCGCTGGCCAGCACGCTCACCACGCCCTGTTCCGCCAGCGGCGCGGCACTGGCCCAGCCGATATGGCTGCCGCCGCGCACCACATTGGGCGCGCCCATCACCACCGCCTCGCCATCCGCCCGGGCCATGCGGGCCACGGCCTCGGCGGTGGGGAATTCGCAGATGGTGGCGCCCAGGCTGCGGAACAGCAGGCGGTCCTCGGCGGTGCCGTCGTCGTGGCTCAGCATCGGCAGGCCGGCGGCGCGGGCGGCGGCGGCCAGGCGTTGGCGCGCCGCGGGCACGGCGGGGGCGAAGCCGGCCACCCGTTCGGCCAGCACGGCGAAGGCCTCGTTGCTCATGCCGGCGCGGCCGGCGAACTTGGCCAGTTCCTTCGGGTTGCCCAGCTTGCGCACGATGCTGGGCGTATGGTCGTTGAAGCCCAGCAGATGCACCCGGCCAGCGGCGATATCGGCCAGGGCGTCGTCCAGGGCTTCCAGGTTATAGGCCTCGAACCGCAGGTGAACCCGCAGGTCGGCGGCGGCGCGCGGGCGCTCGGCCGCCAGCGCCGCCATCAGCGCCCGCCACATCTCCAACGAACGCAACCCGGGTTCCCAGGACAGCGTCACCCCCAGGAAGGCGGTGGTGATGCCATTGGCCAGCAGTTGCGCCGCCGTGTCCCGCAGCGCGATGGTCGGGGAGAAGTTGATGCCCGGGCGCGGCTGGATGCAGCGTTCATGCGCGTCGCCATGAATATCCACCAGGCCCGGCAGCACCAGCAGGCCGCTGGCGTCCAGCCGGCGCCCCCCCGGGCTGCCCGCGGCAACCATGCCGCCGGCCAGGGCCACATCGGCCTGCTGCATCCGCCCGTCCAGCAGGGCGCTGCCATTGGTGATCGTCCAGTCCATCGCCGGTCCCACTTCCCACCTGCTTCGCCGCCTGCTTCACCCTTGGGGCGGCGGCGGTCAACCGGACAAGCGCCGCCCTCCTCCGCCCCGCCATGACAATGCGATGGCAGCGCGCAGGCTGGCCCACCGGGCGGATCGTGGTATTCCCCGAGGACGAGGAAGGAACCGCCCCA
>CANBXZ010000397.1 GCA_947373495.1 Acetobacteraceae bacterium | reverse complement strand
CCACCACGCCGCCCACCACACGCCGCGCTGAACCTGCCAGGGCGACGCCGGAGCGTGATCGCCCGGCGTCGTCGCTACCCCTTCGCCACCTTCAACGGCGCCCGCGAGGCGGCGTTATGCGCCGCGGCGATGCAGGCCAGGGCGGCGATGAAGGCCGGGCGCTCGGCTGCCGGCAACGGCGCCAGCAGCGCCTGCTGCACCGCCTCCACCGCCGGTTCCGCCCGCTGCACCAGCGCCACGCCCGCCGCGGTGAGGGAAAGCCGCCGGGCGCGACGGTCCAACGGGTCCGGCGCCCGCCGCAGCAGGCCGCGCGCTTCCAGCCCGGCGCAGAGCCTGGCGGCGTTGGAGCGGTCCAGCGCCACCAGCCCGGCCAGGGTGATCTGGTCCAGCCCCGGCTCGGCCTCGGCCGCCTTCAGCAGCGCGTACTGCATCGGCGTCAGGTCGTGCTCGGCACAGCCTTCCAGGAACAGCGCCACGGCGATCTGCTGGCAACGGCGGATCAGGTGGCCCGGCTTGGCATGCAGGTCGCGCGGCATCAGCCGGTGGCGTCGCTGGACAGGCCGTTGCTGCCATAGAGCCAGTGCAAGGTGTCGTACCACTGGTCCTGGCTCTTGGCCGCCATGATGGCGTTGCGCAACTGCGCGTGCACCCCGGCCGGGTGATAGACGTGGTCGCCGATGGCGCGGCTCTGCAACTGCACGCGGGCGGTGCGCAGCACGCGCTGGGCGCGATAGGCTTCCAACGCGGTGTCATGCTGGCCGGCGTGCTGCGCCAGTACATGCGCCAGGCACACCGCGTCCTCCATGGCCATGCAGGCGCCCTGGGCCATGTATTGCAGCGTGGGGTGGGCGGCGTCGCCCAGCACCACGGCGCGGCCGTCCACCCAATTGTCCACCGGGTCGCGGTCGCACAGCACCCATAGCCGCCAGTTGCTGCCGATGTGGATCACCTGCTGCGCCTTGGGGTGGATGTGGGTGAAGCCGCGCAGCACTTCGGCATGCGTCACCGGCAGCCCGGCCACGGGTTCCGGCGCGTCGTTGTGGTAGGTGACCACCAGGTTGAACACCTTCCAGCCACTCAACGGGTAATGCACGATGTGGCACTTCGGCCCGGCCCACAGCGTGGCGGCGTTCCAGCGCAGGTCTTCCGGCATCTGCTCCACCGGGATGACGCTGCGATAGGTGGTGTGGCCGGAAACCCGCGGCGGCGTATCCCCCACCACCTGGCGGCGCACCTTGCTCCACAGCCCATCGGCGCCCACCAGCAGGCGGCCGCGCAGGGTTTCGCCGTCGCCCAGGCGGGCGACGATGCC
This sequence comes from Acetobacteraceae bacterium, assembly GCA_947373495.1. Lineage (GTDB taxonomy): Bacteria > Pseudomonadota > Alphaproteobacteria > Acetobacterales > Acetobacteraceae > CAIMOR01. The sequence goes on along the minus strand of CANBXZ010000397.1, from coordinate 2,669 downwards.
GCGCTCATCCTGGTCGTAGCCCACCACCTCGGCGCTGGTGCGCAGGCCCACCAGCGGGTTGTCGCGGCAGGCCTGCAGCAGCACGCCATGCAGGTCGCCACGATGGATGACGGCATAGGGGTTGCGGAAGCGGGCGCGGAACTTCTCGCCCAGGTCGATCTGGCAGATCTCCTCGCCCGCCATGGCGTCCATCAGCCGCAGCCGGTCGATGTACACCGCCATGGCGCGGGCGGTGTCGCCCACACCCAGCGTGTCGAAGCAATGGAAGGCGTTGGGGCCAAGCTGGATGCCGGCGCCAATCTCCCCCAGTTGCGGCGCCTTTTCCAGCACCAGGCTGGGGAAGCCCTTGGCCGCCAGGGCCAGCGCAGTGGCAAGCCCGCCAATGCCGCCGCCGGCGATCAGGATGGGGTCGGCCATGGCTGGTCTCCGCGTTCTCGGCTTCCGATATGATCAGCATAGGGATCATATCGGGCCGCAGCAAGGGCGCGCCCCGCAGGACGCGCCCCGCCTTGGTGCAAACCCCGCCTGGTTCAGCCCTTGGCCGCGGTGGCCTGGGCGCGCAACTGCGTCGCGGTGGCGCGGTTGGTGATCTGTTCCGGGTTGGTGCGCACTTCCACCAGCGCCGGCTTGCCGCTGGCCATGGCGCGCTTCACCGCCGGCACCAGTTCCTCGGTCTTCTCCACGATCTCACCGTGGCCGCCATAGGCCTCGATGAACTTGGAGAAGTCGGGGTTGGTCAGCGCCGTGCCGGAAACCCGGCCCGGATAGGTCTTTTCCTGATGCATGCGGATGGTGCCGTACATCTGGTTGTTGAACACCAGGATGATCGGCGCCACCGAGTGATGGAAGGCGGTGGCCAGTTCCTGGCCGGTCATCAGGAAGCCGCCATCGCCGACGAAGCACACCACGGTGCGGTGCGGCGCCACGATCTTGGCGCCGATCGCCGCCGGCACGCCGTAGCCCATGGCGCCATTGGTCGGGCCCAGGAAGTCCTGCTTTTCGCCCACATGCATGAAGCGGGTCGGCCAGGTGGCGAAGTTGCCGGCGTCGGTGGTGAAGATGGTGTCGGCCGGCAGCACCTTTTCCAGTTCCTGCAAGGCCACGGCCAGGTTCAGCGGGCCTTCGTATTCCGGCGCCTTGGCCTGGGCCAGGCGGGCGGCGCGCAGGTCCCGGGTCCAGGCGGACCAGGCCGGGCGCTGCACCGGTTCCATGTTGCGCGCGGCCAGGGCGAAGGCGTTGACATCGGCGACGATGCCCAGCGCCGGGCGATAGACCCGGCCGATCTCGGCCTGGTCGGGGTAGACCTGCACGATCGGCGTGGCGCCGGCCATGTCGAACAGGGTGTAGCCCTGGCTGACCGGTTCACCCATGCGGGTGCCGATGGCCAGGAACAGGTCGCATTCCTTCGCCCGCGCCACCAGCGCGGCATCCGCACCCACGCCCAGGTCGCCGACGAAATTGGCGTTGTTGCCGTCGAACAGGCCCTGGCGGCGGAAGCTGACCGCGACAGGAATGTCGTTGCCCACCAGCCAGTCGCGAATGGCCTCGCGGCCCTCGGCGGTCCAGCAGGCGCCGCCGCCCAGCACGGCCAGCGGGCGCTTGGCCTTCTCCAGCATCGCCATCAGCTGCGGCAGCGCCTCCGGCGCCGGGTGCGGCGGCAGCACATGGGCCGGGCCGATATCCGGCACCGTGGCCAATTCGCGCTGCATCTCCTCCGAGATCGCCACCACCACCGGGCCGGGGCGGCCGCTGGTGGCCACGTCGAAGGCGTGCGCCATCAATTCCGGAATGCGCTTCACGTCGTCGATCTGCGTGACCCACTTGGCCAGCGGCGCGAACATCTTGCGGTAGTCGACTTCCTGGAAGCTCTCGCGGTCGGTTTCCTCGAACGGGATCTGCCCCACCAGCAGCACCAGCGGCGTGCTGTCCTGGAACGCCACGTGCACGCCGATGGCGGCATGGCAGGCGCCCGGCCCGCGGGTGACGATGGCGACGCCCGGCTTGCCGGTCAGCTTGCCATAGGCCTCGGCCATATGGACGGCACCGGCCTCGAAGCGGCAGGTCACCAGCTCGATGCGGTTGCGCTGGGCGTACAGGCCGTCCAGCAGGTCCAGGTAGCTTTCGCCGGGCACGCAGAACACATGGCTGACGCCCTGCGCCACCAGCGCGTCGGCCAACAGCTTGCCACCGGGGCGACCCTGCGCCTGCTTTGCTTCCGCCATGCGAAACCCTCCCGTCGTCGCGTTCGGGGGGAGTTTAGCGCGACCGAAGCCAAGCGTCACCGGCCGCCTGGCAAGTTCCGGCCTATACCTTGATGCAGCGCGCCATGCGGTCGGTGCCGATGCGGCGGGCTTCCGGCATGGCGGCGGTGCAGGCCGGTTCGGCCAGTTCGCAGCGCGGGGCGAAGGCGCAGCCGGGCGGCAGGTTCTCCAGGCTGGGCGGCGCGCCGGGAATGGTGGTCAGCCGCTGGCCACGCAGGCCGGCATGCACCGTGGCGCCCAGCAGGCCGCGCGGATAGGGGTGCAGCGGGCGCTGCATCACCGCCGCCACCGGGCCTTCCTCCACCACGCGGCCGGCGTACATCACCGCCACGCGGTCGGCGATCTCCCCAGCCACGCCCAGGTCGTGGGTCACGAAGATCACGCCCATGCCGAGCTTTTCCTGCAATT
>CANBXZ010000396.1 GCA_947373495.1 Acetobacteraceae bacterium | reverse complement strand
ACCGGGCCCCGAATTCGCTGCTGTATGGCCCGGTTCATCGCCGGGTTATCGGGGCTGGGGGGCGCCAAGGTCAAGCGCGGCCAGCACCTCCCGCGCCTGCCTCTCATCCTCGGCAATGGCCAGCTTCAGCGGCTCCAGCCCGTCGAACTTACGGTCCTCGCGCAGGAAATGCCGCAGCCGCACGCCGATTTCCTGGCCATAAAGGTCGCCCGTGAAGTCGAAGATGAAGGTCTCCAGCCGGGTCTTCGGGTCGCCGCCCAGGGTTGGCCGGCGGCCGATGTTGGACACCGCCTTCAACTCCCGGCCATCGGCCAGCAGCACCGTGGTGGCATAGACCCCGCGCGCCGGCTCCAGGTAGCCATCCAGCCAGATATTGGCGGTGGGCCAGCCCAGCACCCGGCCCAGCTTGTCGCCATGCACCACCTCGCCGCGGATTTCCCACGGCCGGCCGAGCTTGGCGGCGGCGCGTTCCGGGTAGCCGTCCTGCAGCAGCCGGCGGATGCGGGTGCTGCTGATCTGGCCCTGGCTGTCGGTGACCGGCGGCACCACGGTCAGGCCGATGCCGCGGGCTTCCGCCGCCCGGCCGAGGAACTCGGCATCGCCGCCGCGGCGATGGCCGAAGGCGAAGTCCGCGCCGCAGGCCAGGTGCCGGGCGCCCAGCGCCTGGTGCAGGATGTCCTCGACGAAGGCGGCCGCCGGCATGGCGGCCAGGGTGGCGTCGAAGGCCAGGGCGAAGACCACCTTCACCCCGGCGGCGCCCAGCGCGGCGGCCTTGGCGGGCAGCGGCGTCAGCCGGAAGGGCGGGTCCTCGGGGCGGAAGTATTCGCGCGGATGCGGCTCGAAGGTCAGGGCGGCCAGCGGCAGTTCCGGCCGGCCGGCATGGGCGGCGCGCAGCACCGCCAGGTGGCCCAGGTGCACGCCATCCAGGTTGCCCAGCGCCAGGGTGCAGCCGCGCAGCTCCGGCGGCACCTGGCGCCAGTCCTGGATGATGACGGGGGGCATCATGCCGCGGGCTTGGCGGCGCGGCTGGGCACCGAGACGATGGCCTCGCCTTCCAGCACCGGCTTGCCGGCCACGGTGCAGATGGTGCTGAGCGTGGCGCGGTGCTTGTCCTGGTGCAGGGCCACCACCTCCACCGTGGCGGTGACGGTTTCGCCGATGCGCACCGGGGCGCGGAATTTCAGCGTCTGCGACAGGTAGATGGTGCCGGGGCCGGGCATCTGCGTGCCCAGCACCTTGGTGATGAGCCCGGCGGCCAGCATGCCATGGGCGATGCGTTCGCCGAAGATGGTGCCCTTGGCGTATTCGGCGTTCAGGTGCATCGGGTTGGTGTCCCCGGTGACGGCGGCGAACAGCACGATATCGGCCTCGGTGATGGTCTTGCCGAAGCTGGCCTTCTGGCCGACCGTCAAATCCTCGAAATAAACATGGTCGGACATGTGGGGGTCTTCCCTGCGCAGGCTGCCTGCCGTGGTCTAGAGCAAAGCTCGCCCGGATGGAATCATCCGCGCCGCCGGTCCTGGCCCCAGGCTTCCGGCCCGGGGGGCCGGGTTCCCTCCGCCGGCATCTGCGCGCAGGATGGGGGAAACGGGAGGCTGGTCCATGCCCAACGCACTCATCATCGGCGCCGGGGAGGGGTTTTCCGCCTCGCTCGCCCGGCTGCTGGCCCGCCAGGGCTACGGCATTGCGCTGGCCGCGCGCAACACCGCCAAGCTGGCCGCGCTGGCGGCCGAGACCGGCGCCAGCCTGCACGCCTGCGACGTGACCCGCCGCGCCGAGGTGGAGGCGCTGTTCGCCGCGGTGCCGGACAGCGACGTGGTGGTCTGCAACCCCAGCTACCGCATTCGCGGCGCCTTTGCCGAACTGGACCCGGACGAGGTGCAGAAGACGCTGCAGGTTACCGCCTTCGGCGCCTTCCTGTGCGCCCAGCAGGCGGCGCGACGCATGCTGGCCCGGGGTGCCGGCACCATCGTGCTCACCGGCGCCAGCGCCGGGGTGAAGGGCTACCCGCACTCCGCCCCCTTCGCCATGGCCAAGTTCGCGCTGCGCGGCATGGCGCAGTCCATGGCGCGGGAGCTGCATCCCAAGGGCGTCCATGTGGCGCATATCGTCATCGATGGCGGCATCCGCAGCAGCCGCCGGCCGGAGCCGGGCGATGCCACGCTGCTGGACCCCGACGCCATCGCCGAGAGCACGCTGCACCTGATCAACCAGCCGAAATCCGCCTGGAGCTGGGAGATCGAGGTGCGGCCTTGGGTCGAGAAATTCTGAGGAAACGGAAGCAACGCCAATGAGCACCATCGTACTGCTGCACGGCGCCTACCAGGGCGGCTGGATCTGGAACCTGGTGGCGGCGGAATTGCGCGCCAAGGGCCACCTGGTCTTCACCCCCACGCTGGATGGCTGCGCCGAGCGGCACATGCACATCCGCCCCGGCATCACCACCGAGACCCAGGGCGAGGAAGTGGCGCGGATGCTGCACTTCCACGACCTGAAGGACGTGGTGCTGGCCGGCACCTCCTGCGGCGGCATGGTGCTGTGCGCCGCCGCCGAGCGTGCCCGCGCCCGCATCGGCCGCGTGGTCTTCGCCGACGCGCTGGCGCTGATGGATGGCGAGAAGGTGGACGACATCGTCAACCGCCCGACCAAGATCAACAGCGAACTGACCAGCGGCCCGACGCGGGAGGATGCCGCCGGCCGGCTGTTCGCCGACTTCACGCCGGAGCTGAGGCAATTCGCCCTGGACCGCTACACCCAGCACCCGATCGCGGCGATGGAAGCCCCGGTGAAGCTGGACAGCTTCTGGCAGCAGAAGTGGGACGCCACGGTGCTGTGGTGCCGGCGCAGCGCCAACCCGCCCAAGGCCCACCAGGAACGCGCGCGGGACACGCTGGGCGCCCGCTGGCACGAGTTGGATACCGGGCACTACCCGATGCTGACGGAACCCGTGGCGCTGGCCCGGATCATCGCCGAAGGCTGAGGATATAGGTGATGACGCCGTCAACCTCGTCGCGCGACAGGTTGTAGTTCGGCATCATCGCCTTGTGCCGCTGCCCCAGCCAGGTGCGCAGCGTGGCCGGGTCCGGGTTCTGCCGGGCGATGGTGGCGAAGGTGGGCGCGGCGTCGCTGCCGCTGCGGCCCGGGGCGTCGCCGGTGACATGGCAGTTGGCGCACCAGCTTTCCGCCAGCGCGCGGCCCTGGGCCAGCACCTCGCCGGCGGTCTGGGCCGCGGCGGGGGCGCTCAGCAGGGCCAGGCCCAGCGCCGCGGCGGCCAGCATGGGGTGGCGAGGCATCGGTGCGTCTCCTGTTGCTGCCATGGCGCAATCTGCCCGCAGGCGGTGGCCGGCGCCTTGCGGCGGCGCAAGCCGCGCGCCGCCCGTCCTGGCCAAGCCCGTTACCAGCGCCGCCCGCCGCGCCAGCCCCAGCCATAGCCGTAGCCAAAGCGGGGGGCGATGACCACGCCCGGGGCATAGTACGGGTAGGGCGCCGCGTAATATGGATAGGGCGCGGCATAGCCGGGCGCATAGCCGGGCGCATAGGCCGGGGCATAGCCATAGGCCGGCGCCACCGGCCCCTGGATCTGGTTGCCCGAGGCGGTCATGCACTGGGCATAGGCCATGTCGTAGATCTGCTGGGCACTGTAGCCGCTGGCGCGGGCCTGGTTGGCGCCGATTGCGCTGCCGGTGACCAGCCCGGCCCCGGCACCCAGTGCCGCGCCGGCGCCGGCATTGCCGCCGGCCGCGCCCAGCAGCGCCCCGGCCGCCGCGCCCACCACGGTGCCCACGGCGGCGCTGCCCACGGCGCTGTTGGTGGCGGCCTGGCTGGGGTCTCCGGTGTTGTTCAGCGCATGGCCCCGGCAGGTGTAGTCTTCCTGCTGGAACTGGGTGATCTGCTTGCCCTCGGGCGGGGTGGCCAGCAGCGTGGGGCCGGCGGGCGGCGCCACGGCGCAGGCACCCAGCGCCAGCGCGCCGGTGAGGACAACAGCGGA
>CANBXZ010000395.1 GCA_947373495.1 Acetobacteraceae bacterium | reverse complement strand
CGAAGCCCGGCGCTGCCTTGGTGCGGCGGCGCCGGTGTGGCGCCGGCTGCCCTGGCCGGACCGCTATATCGGTAGCAGCCTGGCGCTGGCGCTGGGGCTGTGCGCCCTGGTGGGGGTGATGCTGCTGGAAGCCCGGCGCGAAGCCTGGGACCATGCCGCCCTGGAAGCCGCCAACATGCGCCGCATGGTGGTGCGGGACCTGGCGCGCAACCTGGAAGTGTTCGACCTCTCGCTGCGCGCCATCGTCGAGAACCTGGCGATACCGGGCGTCACCGACCTGCCGCCCAACATCCGCGACATGGTGCTGTTCGACCGCGCCATCACCGCCAGCCATATCGGCGCGGTCTTCGCCGCGGACGCCACCGGCACGGTGGTGCAGGCCCCCGCCGCCTGGCGCGGCAACGAGGCCAACAACTTCGCCGACCGCGACTATTTCCAGGCCCATCGCGACAACCCGAATGTGGGCCTGTACATCAGCCGGCCCGAGGTTGGCCGCCTGACCGGGACCTGGCGGCTGATGATCAGCCGGCGCTGCAACAACCCGGACGGCAGCTTCGCCGGCGTGGTCGCCGCCGGCATCCAGCTCAGCTACTTCCGGGAGATGTTCGGCGGCCTCAACCTGGGGCCCGGCAGCCTGATAGGATTGAACCGCACCGACGGCGTGGTGCTGTTCCGCGCGCCATGGCGGGAAGCGGCACTGGGGCTCGACATCAGCACCAGCCCGGTATTCCAGCGGTCGCTGTCCGGCAGCGCGGAAACCTTCGTCGGCACCTCGGTGGTGGATGATGTGGAGCGGCTGTTCTCCACCGGCCCGGTGGGCATCCACCCGCTGCGGGTGGTGGTGGGGGTGCAGACCTCCCACCTGGAAGCCACCTGGTGGCGCAAGGCGCTGGTGGAGGCGACGGTCACGCTGCTGCTGGCCGGCGGCGTGGTGGCGCTGACGCTGGTGTGGCGGCGGGACCTGCGGCGGCGTACCGCGGCCGAAGCCACCGCCCGCGCCAGCGAGGCCAGCTTCCGCATGCTGGCGGAGAACTCGGGCGACATGGTCACCCGGCTGGCGCTGGACCTCACCCGGCTCTACGCCTCCCCGGCGGCGCTGCGGGTGATGGGCCGCCCGGCCGCCGAGGTGGTGGGCCACCGCACGGTGGATAACATCCACCCCGAGGACCGCGCCGCGGTGGAAGCCACCATGGCCCGGTTGCGCAGCGGCGCGCTGCAGGAAGCCAGCCTGGTCTATCGCGTGCTGCGCCCCGGCCTGGCCCCCGGCGAGGAAGCCTGGGTGGAAGGCAGCGTGCGCGTCACCTACGACCCGCTGACCCACCAGCCGGACGGCTATGTGGCGGTCAGCCGGGACATCAGCGAACGCCACCGGCTGGAACAGGAACGCGCGGCGCGGGCGCAGGAACTGGCCGAGGCACGCGACGCCGCCGAGGCCGCCAGCCGCGCCAAGTCCCGCTTCCTGTCCTCCATGAGCCATGAGTTGCGCACGCCGCTGAACGTCATCCTCGGCTTCGCCCAGGTGCTGAGCCTGGATGCGGGGCTGCGCGAGACCCAGAAGCAGCAGTTGGGCGCCATGCAGGCCGCCGGGCGGCACCTGCTGGAGATGATCAGCGGCATCCTGGACTTTTCCCGCATCGAGGCCGGGCAGGTGGACCTGCGGCCCAGCCAGTGCCTGCTGGAACCGCTGGCGGCGCAATGCCTGGACATGGTCCGCCCCGGTGCCGAGGCGAAGGGCCTGGCGCTGCACCTGGACGTGGCGGCGACAGCCCCTGCCCTGGCGGTGCTGGACCCGGTGCGGCTGCGCCAGATCCTCATCAACCTGCTGGGCAATGCGGTGAAGTTCACCCGCCAGGGCAGCGTGACGCTGCGGCTGCTGCCGGCCGGCGCCGCCGGGCTGCGGCTGGAGGTGGCGGATACCGGCGATGGCATTCCCGCCGACCAGCGCGACCGGCTGTTCCAGGATTTCGAACGCCTGGGCAGCCCCGAGGCCGCCGGTACCCCGGGGGCCGCTCAGGGCAGCGGGCTGGGGCTGGCCATTTCCAGCCGGCTGGCGGCGATGATGGGTGGCCGGCTGGGCCATGCGGAAAACCCTGGCGGCGGCAGCCTGTTCTGGCTGGAACTGCCGCTGCACCCGCTGGTGCGGTAGCGCGGGAGCGGCACCAGCGCCGTGCGCGGCGGTGGCCACGGCCCCCCCCGGGCGGGCGGCGGAGGGGGGGCTCGGCTACAGCAGGCGCAGCCGGGCCGGCTGGCCGCGCGCCACCACCACCATGGCGGCCTGGCGATACCGCCGCCCCAGCACCGCCAGCCGCCGCGGGTCGGCCCCCAGCAGCAGATGCGCTTCCCGCCAGCCCGCGCCGCCGCCATGGCCCGCCACGGCCGGCAGGCGTCGCGTGGCCAGCACCAGCCGGGCCTGCATGCGCTGGTTCCAGCCCGCCGGCATGCGCCGGCTATACGGGTTCCAGGCGCCGAGGAAACCCGCCCGCCGCACCCCCAGCCGGGCCAGCACCGCCTCCACCGCCGGGCTGCGGCGGCCAATCCGCGCCACCGCGCCCGCCGCCTCATAGGCCGCGGCGCGGTAGGCGCGCAGCAGGCCGGGCCGCGGTTCAGCCAAGCTGGAACAACAGGCCCTTGAGGTAGGCGCTTTCGGGCAGTTGCGGATGCACCGGGTGGTCGGCGCCGGCGCCGTACTGGCCCAGCAGCCGGACATCGCGCCGCACCTTGCCCAGGCCGAAGATGCAGGCGTCGGCGTATTCGCCCGGCGCCACATGGTGGCTGCAACTGGCCAGGAACACGAAGCCGCCCGGCGCCACCAGCGCCGCCGCCAGCCGCGCCAGCTTGGCATAGCCGCGCAGCGCCACCGCGTTGTCCTTGCGGGACTTGGCGAAGGCCGGCGGGTCGGCCACCACCACGTCGAACTTGGCGCCGGTCTGGCCCATGCGCTCCAGCTCCTCCAGCGCCTCGGCCTTCTGCGCCACCACGCGGCCGCCGAGCCCATTGGCCTTGGCGGTGGCCATGGCCAACTCCAGCGCCGGGGCGGAACGGTCCAGCAGCGTCACCTTGGTGGCGCCGGCGGCGGCGGCTTGCAGGCCGAAGCCGCCGGTGTGGCAGAAGGCGTCCAGCATGGTGCCACCGCGGGCCAGCCGGGCCACCCGGGCGCGGTTCTCCCGCTGGTCGAAGAACCAGCCGGTCTTCTGGCCGCCCAGCAGGTCCACGCTGAAGCTCAGCCCGCCTTCCTGCACCGTGGCGGTGGCGTCATCCCCCAGCAGCAGGCCGGTTTCCTCCGGCAGCCCTTCCAGCGTGCGCACGCTGGCGTCGTTGCGGGCGATGATGGCGCGCGGCTTGATCAATGCCACCAGCGCCTCCACCAGCAGCGGCGTCAGCGCCTGCATGCCGGCGGTGTTGGCCTGCAGCGCCAGCGTGTCGCCATAGCGGTCGATGACCAGGCCGGGCAGGCCATCGGCCTCGGCATGCACCAGGCGGTAGGAGGGCGCGTCGTACAGCTTTTCCCGCAAGCCCCGCGCGGCGGCCAGCTTGGCCTGCACCCAGGCCAGGTTGACCTTGGCATCGGCGGCGCGGTCCAGCCGGCGGGCAGCGATCAGGCTGTGCGGGTTGAAGTACCAGGTGCCGTGGTTCCAGCCGTCATCGCCTTCCAGCCGCACCAGGCTGCCGGGCGGCAGCGCCTTGGCTGCCGGGGTCATGGCGATCTCGTTGGAGAAGGCCCAGGGGTGGCCGGCCTTCACCCGCTGGTCGTGGCGGGGCAGCAGGCGGAGCAGGGGACGGGTATTGGACATGGGCGCGGCGTAGGCCGGCGCGGCCTTCAGGGCAAGCATTGGCGCGCCCCGGGGGCAATGAGGCCGGGCATGACCGGGGGCGGAAGGCCGGGCGCGGGCCTTGCCGTGCCTGAGCCTGACGTTGCCCAATTCCCTTCCGGCCAACGCCGGCATAGGTTCCTGGGCATGAGGATCGTCCGAGACCTGAAAACGCTGCGGGCCGA
>CANBXZ010000394.1 GCA_947373495.1 Acetobacteraceae bacterium | reverse complement strand
AGCACCAGGGCACGGGCGATGGCCAGGCGCTGGCGCTGGCCGCCGCTGAACTCATGCGGGTAGCGATGCATCGCCGCCGGGTCCAGGCCCACCTCGGCCAGGGCCTCCGCCACCCGGGCCTGGCGCGCCGCCAGGGTCAGTTCCGGCGCATGCACCTGCAGGCCCTCGCCGACGATCTCCCCGGCCGAAAGCCGCGGCGAGAGCGAGCCATAGGGGTCCTGGAACACCACCTGCATCCGCGCCCGCAGCGGCCGCATGGCGCCGGGGGCCAACTGGTCCACCCGCTGGCCCTGGAAGCTGATGGCGCCGGTGCTGGCCTGCAGGCGCAGCAGCGCCAGCCCCAACGTGGTCTTGCCGGAACCCGATTCGCCAACCAGCCCGAGCGTCTCGCCTTCCCGCAGGTGCAGCGAAACGCCATCCACCGCCCGCACCTGCCCCACGGTGCGGCGCAGCAGGCCGCGCCGGATGGGGAAGTGCACCTTCACATCCTCCGCCTCCAGCAGCGGCGCGGCATCGGCCGGCACCGGCGCCGGGCGGCCGCGCGGCTGGGTGGCCAGCAGCAGCCGGGTATAGGCATGGCGGGGCGCGGCGAAGACCGTGGCGGCCAGGCCCTGTTCCACCACCATGCCGTGCTGCATCACCACCACGCGGTCGGCGTGACGACGCACGATCTCCAGGTCGTGGGTGATGAGCAGCAGCGCCAATTGCCGCTGGCGCTTCAATTGCTCCAGCAATTCCAGGATCTGCGCCTGGATGGTCACGTCCAGCGCCGTGGTCGGCTCATCCGCGATCAGCAGCTTCGGGTCGTTGGCCAGGGCGGCGGCGATCATCACCCGCTGGCGCTGGCCGCCGGAAAGCTGGTGCGGGTAGGCGCCGAGGCGTTCCTCGGCATTGCGCAGCCCGGCCTGGTGCAACAGGTCCAGCACCCGGGCGCGCAGGGCGTCCCCGGCCAGCGGCTGGTGCAGGGTGATGGCTTCCTCCACCTGGCGGCCGATATGGTGCAGCGGGTTCAGGCTGGTCATGGGTTCCTGGAACACCATGCCGGCCACACCGCCGCGCAGGCGGTGCAGCTGCGCCTCGTCGGCCGCCAGCACCTCGGTGCCATCCAGGGTGATGCCGCCCACCGGCGTACTGCCCGCCGCCGGCAGCAGCCGCAGCGCCGCCAACGCGGTCACCGACTTGCCGGAGCCCGATTCGCCCACCAGCGCCACGGTCTCGCCGGGGTTCACGTGGAAGGAAACCCCGCGCACCACCACCCGGCCGCCAAAGGCCACCGACAGGTTGCGTACCTCCAGCAGCGGCATCAGCGGCCCCCGCCCGGCAGGCGCCGCGGGTCGAAGGCGTCGCGCACCGCTTCGCCGATGAAGATCAGCAGGGTCAGCACGCTGCCCAGCACCAGGAAGCCGGTGAAGGCCAGCCAGGGCGCCTGCAGGTTGCTCTTGCCCTGGCTCAGCAACTCGCCGAGCGAGGGGTAGCCCGGCGGGAAGCCGAAGCCGAGGAAGTCCAGCGAGGCCAGGATGGTGACGCTGCCCGACAGGATGAAGGGCAGGAAGGTCAGCGTCGCCACCATGGCGTTGGGCAGGATGTGCCGCCACATCAGCATGAAGTCGGAAACGCCCAGCGCCCGCGCCGCGCGCACATAGTCCAGGTTGCGGCCGCGCAGGAACTCGGCCCGCACCACCCCGGTCAGCGCCATCCAGCTGAAGGCCAGCAGGAAGGCCAGCAGCACCCAGAAGCCGGGCTGGATCATGCTGCCGAGGATGATGAGCAGATAGAGCTGCGGCATGCCCGACCAGATCTCGATGAAGCGCTGGAACAGCAGGTCCGTGGTGCCGCCATAGAAGCCCTGCACCGCCCCGGCGGCGATGCCGATGACCGAGGACGCCAGGGTGAGGGTGAAGCCGAACAATATCGCCAGCCGCAGCCCGTAGATGACCCGCGCCAGCACATCCCGCGCCTGGTCGTCGGTGCCCAGCCAGTTGCGGGCGCTGGGCGGCGCCGGGGAAGGCCGGCCCAGGTCCCGCACCACGGTGCGGTAGGAATAGGGAATCGCCGGCCACAGCATCCAGCCACGCTGGCGGATCTCGGCTTCCAGCGTGCTGTCGTGCCAGTCGGCCTCGGTGGGCAGGCCGTCGGCCAGCACGTCGCTTTCGGCGTAGTCGTGCAGTACCGGCACCAGCACCCGGCCATCCACCATCACCAGCAGCGGCCGGTCATTGGCGATGAACTCGGCGCCCAGCGTCAGCAGGAAGATGCCGAGGAACAGCCACAGCGAGACGAAGCCCCGGCGGTTGGCGCGGAAATTCGCCAGCCGGCGCTGGTTCAGCGGTGACATCAGCCCCGGCTCTCGAAGTCGATCCGCGGGTCCACCAGCGTATAGGTGAAGTCGCCGACGATCTGCATCACCAGCCCCAGCAGGGTGAAGATGTAGAGCGTGCCGAACATCAGCGGGTAGTCGCGGCGGATGGCGGCGTCGAACCCCAGCAGGCCCAGGCCGTCGAGCGAGAAGATGATCTCCACCAGCAGCGCCCCGGTGAACAATATGCCGATGAAGGCGGCGGGAAAGCCGGCGATGATCAGCAGCATGGCGTTGCGGAACACATGGCCGTACAGCACGCGCTGCTCGCCGGCGCCCTTGGCGCGGGCGGTGACGACGTACTGCTTGTTGATCTCCTCCAGGAAGCTGTTCTTGGTCAGCATGGTCAGGCTGGCGAAGCCGCCGATGATCAGCGCCAGGGTCGGCAGCACCATGTGCCACAGGTAGTCGGTGGCGCGCACCGCGAAGCTGGCATTCTCCAGCCCGCTGGACAGCAGCCCGCGCAGCGGGAACCACTGCACGAAGGACCCGCCGGCGAACAGCACCACCAGCAGAATGGCGAACAGGAAGCCCGGGATGGCATAGCCCACCAGCACCACGGCCGAGGTCCACAGGTCGAACCGCGAGCCATCCCGCACCGCCTTGCGGATGCCGAGCGGAATGCTGACCAGGTAGATGATGAGCGTGGACCACAGCCCCAGCGAGACCGAGACCGGCAGCTTCTCCCACACCAGTTCCGCCACCGGCCGGCCGCGGAACAGGCTCTGCCCCAAATCAAAGCGCAGGTAGCCCTTCAGCATGTCCCAGAAGCGCACATGGGCCGGCTTGTCGAAGCCGAAGGCGCGCTTGATCTCCTCCACGATGGCGGGGTCGATGCCCTGGGCGCCACGCAGCGTCGGGTCGGCCGCGCGCACCTCGCCGCCGCTGCTGCCGGTCACCCGCTCCAGCGCGCTGCCACCACGGCCGCGCAGTTCGGAGATGGCCTGTTCCACCGGGCCGCCAGGGGCGAATTGCACCACGACGAAGTTGATGAGGATGATGCCGAACAGCGTCGGCAGCATCAGCGCCAGCCGGCGCAGCAGATAGGCGCCCAAGGCGGCCTCAGCGCGCCGGCTGCGGCGGGTTGCGCTTGCCGGCTTCCACCGCCGCAGCGCGGGCCGGGTCCAGCCACCAGGCATCCACCGCCAGGCCGTATTTGGGGTTGCGCGGTGGCCGGCCGAACTTGTCCCACCAGGCCAGCCGATACGCCGCCAGATGGTACATCGGGATGACATAGTGGTGGGACAGCAGCACCCGGTCCAGCGCCCGGGTGCGCTGCACCAGCTCCGCCCGGTCCGGCGCGTTGACGACCAGTTCGATCAACTCGTCCACCACCGGGTCGCAGATGCCGGCGGTGTTGCGGCCACCCGGCTCCCGCGCCTTGTCGCAGCTGAAGAACTCGCGCTGTTCATTGCCGGGGGACAGGCTCTGGCCGATCACGTCCACCGTCATATCGAAGTCATAGGCGTCCGAGCGGACCTGGTATTGCGCCGGGTCCACGGTGCGCACCCGGGCTTCGGCGCCGATGCGGGTGAGCCACTGCACATAGGGCAGCGCCAACCGTTCCAGGCTGGGCTCGCCGAGCAGGATCTCGAAGCTGAACTGCTGGCCTTGGGCGTTGACCAGCTTGCGCTCCTTCACCTCCCAGCCCGCTGCCTTCAGCAGCGCCAGGGCGCGGC
>CANBXZ010000393.1 GCA_947373495.1 Acetobacteraceae bacterium | reverse complement strand
GCCGCCCTCTCCCTGAACAAGGAAGTGCTGGGCAGCGACGCCGCCGTGCTGGCCTGGACCGCGCCGCGCAGCATGGCGCTGGAAGGCGCCGCCCCGCTGGTGTTCGACCAGTTGGTGGACAGCTTCACGCTGCCGGTGCAGGGCGAGCTGAGCCTGGGTGGCGCCACGCTGTCCGGCGCGCTGACCCTGACGCTGAGCCAGGGTGCCGGCGGCTGGAGCTGGCTGGTGGACGTGGCCGGGGCGCAGCTGACCCTGGCCGCCGGCGCTGCCTTCGTGCGGCTGGGCAATGCCACCGGCCAGTTGCGGCTGAACAGCGACCGGACCCGCAGCGGCAGCCTGGCCGGCAGCTTCGCCATCGGCGGTCCGGCCGGGCTGGGGCTGGCCGGCGATGCCACGGCCAGCTTCGGCACCGGGGGCGACTTCACCCTGGCCGGCACCGCCAGCCTGGCGCTGGGCAGCTTCGGCACGGTTGCCGGCAGCATCACCGTGCAGCGCGTGGTGGGGGCCGATGGCCCGCAGGTGCTGATCGGCGCCAGCGGCGTCAGTGGCCAGTTCGGCGATGCCGCCAACGGCGTGGCGCTGAGCGGCGCGACGCTGGGCCTGGTGCTGGCGGCGGATGCGCTGGGCCAGGCCGGCTACGCGCTGCTGGCCAGCGGCACTGCCGCGCTGGTGGGCTTCGGCGGCGGCTTCACCCTGGCCGGCGCGGCGCAGGTGCAGGTCAACACGCTGGGCCGCGCGGTCGATGCCGGCATCGCTGTCGGCACCGGCCAGGTGCATGTGCGGTTCGCCGACGAGACCGCGGTGCAGGCCGTGCAATTGCTGAACACCGCGCTGAAGGTCGGCGATGCCGGCACCCTCACCGGCAATTTCCTGGTGGCCAGCAGCACGGACGCCAAGGGCACCACGCTCAGCATCGGCGCGGATGCCGTCTCCGGCAGCCTGGCGCTGGGCGGGGCCAGCGCGACGCTGACGGCCGGCGCCGGCGCGGTGCTGCTGCGCCATGGCGCCGATGGCGGCAACGGCTATGCGGTGCAGCTGGATGGCGGCGTGGCGCTGGCTGGCGTCACCGGGCTGACCCTGACGGCAACCCAGATGCGGGTGGCGCTGAACCGCCTGGGCAGCGGGCTGGAAACCACCGTGGCCACCGCCGCGGGCAGCTATGCGGTCAGCCTGTTGGCCGGGCAGGCCCGGGTTTCCGGCACGGCGCAACTGGATGTCGCCGGCCTGGTCAGCCTGAGCGGCGGCCTCTTCATCGAGAGCACGCAGAACCAGGCGGTGACGGTCGCCGGGGACAGCAGCACCACCCAGGTGGACGAGCTGACCATGGGCGGCACCGGGCTGCTGGTGAGCCTGACCACCGGCAATGACGCGCTGGCCGCCGAGTTGGACAACGCCAACCTGGCGCTGGTGCTGGTGACCGAGCGTGGCGGTGCCGGCCGGCGCTGGCTGAGCGGCAGCGGCACCGCGCTGGATGCCAGCTTCGCCGGCTATGCGCTGGACCAGGGCAGCAGCATCAAGCTCAGCCTGAACCGGGCGCTGGCCAGCCTGGCCGGCGCCGATACCCTGGCCGCGCCGACAACCCCGGCGATCGACTGGTCCAAGGCCAGCCGGACGGTGGCGTTGAGCCAGACCGCCTCGGTTGTGCTCGACATGGCCAGTGGTGGCTTCACCATTCCGGTCAGCGGCGGCATGGCCGTGGCCGGCGCTTCGGTGCGTGGCAGCTTCGAGTTGCGGCTGAACCAGGACAGCCTGGGCGGGCGCACGCTGGAACTGGCGGCCAATGCGGTCAGCCTGGGCTTCAGCGCGGGCGGTGCCAAGGTCTCGATCGAGCATGCCGCTGGTTCCCTGGTGCTGGGGCCGGATGACCAGCGCAGCGGCAGCATCAGCGGGGCCGGGTCCATCACCGGCGTGCCCGGGCTGGACTTCAACGGCGCGCTCGCGGCCAGCTTCGATGCCGGCGGCGCCTTGTCGCTGGCCGGCAACGTGGCGCTGAACATCGCCGACTATGGCCAGTTCAGCGGCAGCTTCGCGGTGGTGAAGACCCCGGCGGTGATGGCGGTGCCGGTGGAGAGCCTGAACCTGGCCACGCCCGGCACGGCAGCCGAGGTGGCGGAGGCCATCGCCGGCGGCGTGCAGACCGACACCGTGCTGCTGCTGCAGGTCAGCGACGACCAGGGGCACCTGGCGCGCGAAGGCGTGCACGGCTTCACCTTCGGCGGGCAGACCGCGACCGCCACCTCGCTCGACAGCCATGGCGCGCCGTTGTCCGACGCCGCCTTCGCCGCCAATATCCAATTGGCGCTGGAAAGCCTGCGCGGCATCGGTACCGGCAATGTGCTGGTGGCCGGCAGCCGGGCGCTGGGCTTCAGCATCAGCTTCGTCGGCGCCCTGGCGGGCCGGGCCGTGGCGCTGGGCGCCGCCGGGCTGGGCTACATCCAACCGCCCGAGGCACCGGGCCAGTCCGAATGGGGCGTCATCACCCAGGTGCGGGGCCCGGCGGCGGCCGTGGATGAACAGCAGGCGCTGGCGATTCCGGCCGGTGCCGGCAGCTTCACGCTCAGCCTGGGCAGCGTTGTCACGGACGCCATCGCGGTACTGCCGCGCACCACCGCGGTGAATGAACGCCAGGTGGTCACGCTGGTGGGCGACCCGAACCTGGCCGGGCAGTTCCAGCTTTCGCTCGGTGGCCAGGCCACGGCGAAGATCCGCTTCGGCACCGGGCCGGTGGCCATTGCCGCCGCCATGCAGGCGGCGCTGGAAAAGCTGGTCGGCGCCGGCAATGTGCGCGTGAGCTACGAGACCGCCTTCAGCGGCAACAACACCATCCGGTACGACGTGGATTTCCGCGGCGCGCTGGCCGGCACCGATGTGCCGCTGCTGAGCGGCAGCACCACGCTGTCCGGTCTCAACATCAGCGTTGCCACCACCCGCCAGGGCGCCGCCGGCTTCAGCGTGCAGGACCAGGCGGCGCGCATCCAGGCGGCGCTGGAAGGCAAGCTGGGGGTCGGCAATGTCAGCGTTGGCTACGACGCCGGCGGCAACCGCTACCTGGTGGAATTCGTCGCCGCGCTGGGCGGGCTGAACCAGCCGCAGTTGGTCGCCTCCGGTGGCGTGGTCACCGCCACCACGCTGCGCCAGGGCAGTGCCGCCGGTGGCGCGGTGCAGACGGTGGACCTGTACGACAACCAGCGCCAGGGCAGCTTCACGCTGTCGCTGGCCTTCGGTGGCACCACCTTCACCACGGCCGACATCGCCTTCGACGCCAGCGCCGCGGCCGTGCGCCTGGCGCTGCTGGGCGCCACCAATCCGGCCGGCACCACGCTGGCGGCGCTGGGCGTGGACCCCGTGGTGGCGCTGCTGCCGGCCGCGGGCGGTACGCATGTCTGGCAGGTGAGCTTCGGCGGCACCGCCATCGGCGTTGACCTGCCGGTGATGAACGGGCTGATCACCAGCCTGGTGACGCCGCCCGAGGCCGCGCTGCGCCTGGTCACCACCGGGGCCACCACCTCCGAGGTGCAGCGCCTGACGCTGGCCGGCGGCGGCGCGTTCCGGCTCTCGCTCGGCGACGCCACCGCGCAGACCGCCACGCTGGGCGCCGATGCCAGCGCCGCCGACCTTGCCGCTGCCCTGGCCGCGCTGCCGGGTATCGGCGCCGGCAATGTGGTGGTGAGCCAGCTTGGCGCCGGGGTGTTCGAGCTCAGCTTCGTCGGCGCGCTGGCCGGCAAGGCGCTGGCCAGCGTGGTCGCCAGCCCGGTGCAGACTATCTCCCTGCTGCTGGCCGATGGCAGCGCGCCGGACATGGTGGCGCTGCGCCTGGGCAGCGACGGCACCTGGACGGTGCCGATGGATGTCAGCAACCGCAGCCAGGCGCAGATCGCCACCAATCTGGCCAGCCTGATCGGCCTGCTGCCGGGCATCGGCTTCGGTCAGGGCAATGTCGAGGTTACCGCCCGCGGCCGGCAGCAGCGCCACCACGGGGTCCACGCCCAGCGCCGCCAGCGTGGTGCCGGCCGGATTGGTGGCGCCCAGCAGCGCCAGGCGCACGGCCGCGGCGCTGGCGTCGAAGGCGATGTCGGCCGTG
>CANBXZ010000392.1 GCA_947373495.1 Acetobacteraceae bacterium | reverse complement strand
CGTGGAGTAGCCTAAATCGGCGCCGGCGCCGCCGTATTCCTCCGGCATGCCGAGGCAGAGCAGCCCGGCCTCGCCGGCGGCCAGCCACACCTCGCGCGGCACGATGCCGTCCTTCTCCCACTGCCGGTGGTACGGGTTCACGTGCTTTTCGAAGAAGTTCCGCACCGTGGCGCGGAAGGCTTCATGTTCCTCGGTCAGCACCGTGCGGGCCGGGAAGGGGGGCAGCTTCTGGCTCATCACTTGGCTCCGCTGATGCTGGCGATGTCGGCGGCGCTGTAGCCCAGCGCACCGAGGACATCCTGGGTGTGTTCGCCGCGCGTCGGCGGCGGCAGCTCGGCGCTGCCCGGCGTGGCGCTGAAGCGCGGCGCGGGCGCGGATTGCAGCGCGCCGTCGCGTTCGATGAAGGTCTGCCGCGCCACGTTGTGCGGGTGCAGCGGTGCCTCGGCCATGCTCAGCACCGGGGCGACGCAGGCATCCGTGCCCTCGAACAGCGCCGCCCAATGGTCCCGCGGCTGGCTGGCGAACACCGCGGCCAGCTTGGCCTTCAGCGCCGGCCAGGCGGCGGGCTGCATGCGGTCCTTGTGTGCGTCTGGGTCGATGCCGAGCCTACGCAGGAACAGGTCGAAGAATTGCGGCTCGATCGGCGCCACCGAGACGAAGCCGCCATCGGCGCAGGTATAGGTGTCGTACCAGGGCGCGGCGCCGTCGAGCATGTTGCTCTCGCGTTCCGGCTGCCAGCGGCCGCGCGCCATCATGGTGTAGATCGGCGCCATCAGCAGCGCGGCGCCGTCGCTCATGGCGGCGTCCACCACCTGGCCCTGGCCGGTGCTGCGGGCGTTGAGGATGGCGGCCAGCAGCCCCATGGCCAGCAGCATGCCGCCGCCGCCATAGTCCCCCACCAGGTTCAGCGGCGGTGCCGGGCGTTCCCCGGCGCGGCCCATGGCGTGCAGCGCCCCAGTGATGGCGATGTAGTTCATGTCGTGCCCGGCGGCCTGGGCCAGCGGGCCGGTCTGGCCCCAGCCGGTCATGCGGCCATAGGCCAGCCTGGGGTTGCGCGCCAGGCACACCTCCGGGCCCAGGCCGAGGCGTTCCATCACCCCCGGGCGGAAGCCTTCGATCAGCGCGTCGGCGCCCTCCACCAGCTTCAGCGCCGCTGCCACCGCGCCGGGCTGCTTCAGGTCCAGCGTCACGCTGCGCCGGCCGCGCAGCACGGCGTCGCGCCGGTCCATCGCCGCGCCGTCCGGGCGGTCCAGGCGGATGACCTCCGCCCCCAGGTCCGCCAGCAACATGGCGCAGAAAGGGCCGGGGCCGATGCCGGCGAATTCGACCACGCGTATGCCGCTTAACGGTCCCATTGGCGTCTCCTCTTGCCCCCAGCCTACCAGCGCGGGCGGGATTTGACAGGGCTGGCGTGGCATTGGACCTTCGGCGCTGAACGAGCCTGATCGGCCAAGGCGCATCGCCGCAGGCCGCGAATCGGTCTCGCCAATGAAATCACAGGCCGTCCAGCGGCCTGGCGTCCAACGGAGCAAGCCCATGGCCCGCCACACGGCAGCGCATTATTTCCTGGAAGGCCTGGTGGAGAGCGGGATCGAGTACCTGTTCTGCAACCTGGGCACCGACCACGTCTCGATCATCGAGGAAATCGCCCGCTGGGACCAGGGCAACCGGCCGCGCCCGCCGGTCATCACCGCGCCGCATGAGGTGGTGGCCGTGCACATGGCCGGCGGCTACGCCATCATGACCGGGCGCGGCCAGGCCGTGCTGGTGCATGTGGATGCCGGTACCGCCAATGCCGCCATGGGCATGCACAACCTCTGCCGGGGCCGGGTGCCGGTGTTCCTGATGGCCGGGCGCGCGCCCTTCACCACGCGGGGCGAGATGATCGGCTCCCGCGATACCTATGTGCACTTCATCCAGGACCCCTACGACATCGCCAGCATCGTGCGGCCCTACACCAAGTGGGAATACTGCCTGCCCAGCGGCATCGTGGCCAAGGAACTGCTGGCCCGCGGCACCGCGATGATGATGAGCGAGCCGACCGGCCCGGTGTTCATGTCCCTGCCGCGGGAAACCCTGGCCGAGGAGATCGACGAGGAGAAGATCCACAGCTACCCGCCGGCGCGCTACGGCGCGGTGCTGGCCGGGGGCGCCGGGCCGGAAGTGGTGGCGCGCGTGGCGGCCGAGGTCATGGCCGCCGACAACCCGGTGGCATTCTGCGGCTACCTGGGCCGCAAGCCGGAAGCCGTGGCGGCGTTGCAGGACCTGGCGATGCTGGCCGGCATCCGCATCGTCTCGCACTACCCGGTGTACCTGAACTGCCCCGCGGACAGCCCGGCCTTCGCCGGCTTCGAGCCCGGCGCGCTGTTGCAGGAAACCGACCTGGGCCTGCTGCTGGACGTGGACGTGCCCTGGGTGCCCACCACCCACAAGCACCGCGAGGACACCCACTTCATCCATGTGGACGTGGACGCCGCCAAGCGCGACCTGCCCATTTGGAACTTCCCCGGCGACATCCGGGTGCAGGGCGATTGCGCCATCGTGCTCGGCCAGGTGGCGGCCGCCATCCGGGGCATGGCGGATGACGCCTGGCGTGCCAAGGTCGCCGCCCGCATCGCCAGCTGGGACGCTCCGCGTGCCGCGCGCCAGCGCAAGCTGGCCGCCATGGCCGAGCAGGCCGGCGAGGCCGACAACATCACCGTGCCCTTCCTGATGGCGGAGCTGAACAAGCTGCTGCGGCCGGAGGACATCGTGGTGAACGAGGCGATCCGCAACGGCGGCCATGTGCAGGACTTCATCGAGCGCACGCTGCCGCAGACCTATATCGGCTTCGCCGGTGGCGGCCTGGGCTTTTCCGGCGGCATGGCGCTGGGCGTGAAGCTGGCCCGGCCGGACAACCGCGTGCTGCAGATCGTCGGCGATGGCAGCTACCATTTCGGCAGCCCGGACGCGGTCTATTCCGTGGCGCAGATGCACAACCTGCCGATCTTCACCATCGTGCTGGACAATCGCGGCTGGTCGGCGGTGAAGAGCGCGGTGAACCGGGTGTACCCGGGCGGCGAGGCGGCCAAGACCGACGGCTTCTTCAGCCGCCTGGACAAGAACGCCGAGGTGCGCCGGTTCGAGGATGTCGGCCGCGCCTTCGGCGCCCATGGCGAGCGGGTGAGCGAGCCGGCCGAGGTGGCCGCGGCGCTGGCGCGCTGCCTGGCGCGGGTGGAAGCCGGCCAGGCCGCGGTGCTGACGGTGCGTGTCACCCCGCTGTAGCGGGGGCGCGTTACCCCGCCGTAGCCGTGGAGGTCGCGTCGCCGGGGGCGTCACCCCGCTGCGGCGCGGCGCGGGGCGGGGCGGGGCGGCTATTCCAGCCGTATCCCGGTTTCGCGGATGATGCGGCCGTAGCGCAGCGCGTCGGCCCGCACCGTCTCGCGCAGGCCCTCGGGCGTGCTCGGGTCCGGTTCCTGGCCGATCCGGCGCAGCGCCTCGCGCGCTTCGGGCGTGCGCAGCCAGGCGCCGGTGGCGGCGTTGACCCGGCGCACCACCGCCTCCGGCACGCCGGCCGGGGCGAACAGGCCGAACCAGACCCCGGCGTCGAAGCCCGGCATGTTGATGGCCTCGGCCACGGTCGGCACGTCCGGGAAGAAGCTGCTGCGGGCCGGCACCGCGGCGCCCAGGTTCTTCACCGTGCCCGCCGCCAGCGCGCCGCCGGCCACGGTCAGGTCCGCCAGCATCAGCTGGATGCGGCCGCCCAGCATGTCGTTCAGCACCTGCACATAGCTGCGATAGGGCACGTGGACGATGTCCAGCTTCTCGGTCAGCTTCAGCAATTCCATCGCCAGGTTGCCGGAGGTGCCGGTGCCGTTGCTGCCATAGCTCAGCCGGCCGGGCTGGGCGCGGGCCAGGGCCAGCAGGTCCGCCATGCTGTTCACCGGCAGGCTGGCCGGCACGAAGGCGAAGAACGGCGCGCGCGACACCATGGAGACCGGGGCGAAATCGCGTTCCGGCTGGTAGGGCGGGTTGGCCACCAGCAGCGGCACGCTGGCCATGGTGGAATTGGAGCAGAACAGGAAGGTGTAGCCATCGGCCGGGCTTTTCGCCG
>CANBXZ010000391.1 GCA_947373495.1 Acetobacteraceae bacterium | reverse complement strand
TCATCAACCGTGAACTGTCCTGGCTGGACTTCAACACCCGCGTGCTGGAGGAAGCGGCCAATCCGCGCCACCCGCTGTTGGAACGGCTGCGCTTCATCTCCATCTCGGCCTCGAACCTGGACGAGTTCTATTCGGTGCGCGTGGCCGGGCTGATGGGCCAGGAACGCGCCGGCATCGGCCATGTCTCACCGGATGGCCGCACCGCGGGCCAGCAGCTGGCCGCCATCCACGACCGCGCCCAGGCGCTGATGAACGAACAGCAGCGCAGCTGGCGGGAGCTGCGGCTGCTGCTGCGCCAGGCCGGCGTGACGGTGGCCGAGCGCAGCGAGTTGACCGAGGCCGACCGTGAATGGCTGGCCGACATCTTCATGGAACGGGTCTTCCCGGTGCTGACGCCGCTGGCGGTGGACCCGGCCCACCCCTTCCCCTTCATCGCCAACCTGGCGCTGTGCCTGGTGCTGAAGCTGGTGCGGGAGGAGGATGGCGGCACCATGCGGGCCCTGCTGCCGCTGCCGCCGCAGGTGGAACGCTTCATCCGCCTGCCCGCCGCCACCGGCCCCACGGAAGCCGCCGGCATTCGCTTCGTGCTGCTGGAAGACCTGATCGGCCTGTTCCTGAACCGGCTGTTCCCCGGCTTCATCCCGGCCGAGGTCGGCATGTTCCGGCTGATCCGCGACACCGACGTGGAGTTCGAGGAGGAAGCCGAGGACCTGGTGCGCAGCTACGAGACCGCGCTGAAGCGCCGCCGGCGCGGGCGTGCCATTCGCCTGGCGGTGGATGCGCGCATGCCGCCCGACATGGTGGATTTCGTCGCGCGGGAAATGGATGCCGACCGCAGCTGGATCTTCCCGGTGGACGGCTTCCTGGGCGTGGTGGACCTGAAGCAGCTGATCGTGGACGACCGGCCGGACCTGCTGTTCACCCCCTACACGCCCCGCTTCCCGGAACGCATCCTGGATTATGGCGGGGACTGCTTCGCCGCCATCCGCGCCAAGGACATCGTGGTGCACCACCCCTACGAATCCTTCGACGTGGTGGTGCAGTTCCTGCGCCAGGCGGCGCGGGACCCGAACGTGGTCGCCATCAAGCAGACGCTCTACCGCACCACGCGGGACAGCCCCATCGCCAAGGCGCTGATCGAGGCCGCCGACGCCGGCAAGAGCGTCACCGCGATGGTGGAGCTGAAGGCCCGCTTCGACGAGGAACGCAACATCGCCCTGGCGCGCGAGCTGGAAGCCGCCGGGGTGCAGGTGGTGTATGGCTTCGTCGAGCTGAAGACCCACGCCAAGGTTTCCCTGGTGGTGAGGCGGGAAGGCAGCGTGCTGCGCAGCTACGCGCATTTCGGCACCGGCAATTACCACCCCATCACCGCCCGCATCTACACCGACATCAGCTTCTTCACCGCCGACCCGGGGCTGACCCGGGACGCCAGCAAGCTGTTCAACTTCATGACCGGCTATGCCCGGCCGGAAGCCATGCAGAGCCTGGCCTTCAGCCCGCTGACCACGCGCCCGACGCTGCTGGCGCTGATCGAGCGGGAGATCGGCTTCGCCCAGGCCGGCAAGCCCGCCGGGATCTGGCTGAAGATGAACAGCCTGGTGGACGAAGCCCTGGTGGACGCGCTGTATCGCGCCAGCCAGGCCGGGGTGAAGGTGGACTGCGTCATCCGCGGCATCTGCTGCCTGCGCCCGGGCGTCAGCGGCCTGTCGGACAATATCAGGGTGAAATCCATCGTCGGGCGGTTCCTGGAACATTCCCGCATCCTGGTATTCGGCAATGGCCACAAGCTGCCCAGCCGCCGCGCCCGGGTTTTCATCTCCTCGGCCGACTGGATGGCACGCAACATGGACTGGCGCGTTGAAACCCTGGTACCTGTGGAGAATGCAACCGTGCATGCGCAGATCCTGGACCAGATCATGGCGGTGAACCTGAAGGACACCGCCCAGAGCTGGCACCTGCGCCAGGACGGCAGCTGGCGCCGGCTCAACGCCGGTGCCCACCCGGTTTCCGCGCATGAGTACTTCATGACCAATCCCTCGCTTTCCGGCCGAGGCAGCGCGCTGCACCGCGCCGGCACCACCCCCAAGCGGCCGCGCCCCGACCGCATTGCCCAGGACTGAGCGGCTTGGGCACAGCGATTCCTGGCTGGGCCGCGGGGCTTTCCACCGCGGGCCAGCAGCGCCGTTGCGGCGTGGTGGACCTTGGGTCCAATTCCGTTCGCCTGGTGGTGTTCGAAGGCAGCGGGCGCAACCCGCAGGCCATCTTCAATGAAAAGGCCGTGCTGGGGCTGGGCCGCGGCCTGCAAACCACCGGCCGGCTGAACCCGGACGCGATCGAGCCGGCGCTGACCGTGCTGGCGCGCTACTACGCGGTGGCCATGGCCATGCAGGCCGCCCCGCTGGAAGTGCTGGCCACCGCGGCGGTACGCGACGCCGAGAATGGCCCGGCCTTCGTCGCCGCGCTGCAACAGCGCATGCCCGGCGTGCCGATGCATATCCTGACCGGGCAGGAGGAAGCCCGCTTCTCGGCCGATGGCGTGCTGCTGGGCTTCCCCGGCGCGGATGGCATCCTGGGCGACATGGGCGGCGGCAGCCTGGAAGTGGTGCAGCTGCAACGCGGCCAGGTGCGGGAGGCAGCCTCGCTGCCGCTGGGGTCGCTGCGACTGGCCGACCGGTCGGGCCATGACGTCACCCGCGCCCGCGCCGTAACGGAAGCCGAACTGGCAGGGCTGCCCTGGCTGGCCGCCGGCGCCGGGCGGGACCTCTACCTGGTGGGCGGCGCCTGGCGCGCCCTGGCACGGATCCACATCGCGCAGACCGGCTATCCGCTGGCCATTGTCCACCACTACGTGCTGCGGCGGGAAGAAGCCCGCGACCTGGCCGGGGTGGTGATGGCTGCCTCCAAGCGCAACCTGGACCGCATGCCGGGCGCACCGCAGAAGCGGCTGGGGGACCTGCCCTATGCCGCGGTGGTGATGCGCCGGCTGTTGCGCGCCACCGGCGCCGGCCGCGTGGTGTTTTCCGCCAATGGCCTGCGCGAGGGCTGGTACAGCCGCATGCTGCCGGACGCGGTGCGGGCGGTGGACCCAATGCTGGAAGCCGGCCGCGAACTGGCCCGCGGCTGGGGCCGCGACCAGCACCTGCCGGCCGCCCTGCTGGCCTGGACCGACACGATCTTCCCGCAGGAGGACAGCCACGCCCGGGCGCTGCGCGAAGCCGCCTGCCTGGTTTCCGACATCGGCAGCCACGACCACCCGGAATACCGCGCCGAGCAGGCGTTCCTGCGCGTGCTGCGCCAGCATGGCGCCGGGCTGGACCACCCGGCCCGCGCCTTCCTCGCGCTATGTGCGGCGCTGCGCTATGAGGCGGCGCCGGATTCCGGCTTCCTCGCCACTGCCCGCGCCCTGCTGGACAGCCAGGCCCTGGCCCGGGCCGAGGCGCTGGGGGCGGCGCTGCGGCTGGCCTATACGCTGTGCGGCGGCACCCCGGCGCTGCTGGCCGGCACCGCCCTGCTGCGGCGGGGCAGCCAGCTGGTGCTGGTGCTGCGGGAAGGCAGCGGGGTCTTCGCCGGGGAAAGCGTGGAGCGCCGGCTGGGCGTGCTGGCCACGGCGCTGGGCCTGGATTGGGTGGTGGAGTTGGCCGGATGACGGTGCAGGCGATGCTGGACAGCTTCTGCCGCGCGGTGGAACGCCGGGACGGCGCCGCCGTGGCGGCCCTGTTCACCCCGGATGGCGTCTATCACGACGTGTTCTATGGCCCCTTCGCCGGCCGGGCCAAGGTGGCGGAACTGATCGACGACTGGTTCTACCGCGACGCCATCGACTTCCGCTGGGACATGCTGGACCCGGTGAGCGACGGCCGCCTGCTGTATGCCCGCTACAATTTCAGCTTCCGGTCGCTGCTGCCGGAAGCCCAGGGCGCGCGGGCGATGTTCCAGGGCGTGGCCATGCTGCGGCTGGAAGCCGGGTTGGTGGCCGAATACCGGGAAGTGGCGGAAACCACCCCGGCCTTCGTGCAGATGGGCTTCGCGCCGGAACGCATTGCCCGCATCGCGGCCAAGCAGGGTGCCGCGATGCGCGCCCTGCCGGAATGGCGGCGCCACCAG
>CANBXZ010000390.1 GCA_947373495.1 Acetobacteraceae bacterium | reverse complement strand
GCTGGTGCTGCCGCTGGCGATTCCGGCCGTCATCTTCGGCGCCGCCGCCATTGAAGCGGCGGCCGGCGGGCTGGAGGCGCGGCCCTATGTGCTGCTGCTGGCGGCGCTGCTGGCCGCGGCGCTGCCGCTGGCGCCCCTGGCGGCCGGGGCGGCGCTGCGCGGGGAATAGCGTGCCCAGGGCGGGATCGCCTGAGGCAAAATCACCGAACGGCGTAAATCATGTGACGAATCCATGAGCTGCAGCCTGGTCGGCGCTGCCGTCAGTGCCGTTCAGGCTGCAGCGGCGAGGCTACGGATACCCTTGTTCTTCTCACACCGTCGCGATTACATGCGCCATCAATTCAATCCCAAGGAAGTTCGCATGCTCCGTCGTTTCGTCCTCGCCCTGCCGCTGCTGGCTGCCAGCGCCCTGGCTCCGGCCCACGCCCAGCGCTGCGACACCCGGTTCGATTTCGTCAACAACTCCCGCAGCACGGTGAGCGAGTTCTACTTCGACCGTTCCTCGCGCCCGGACTTCACCCGCGACGAGTTGGGCAACGACGTGCTGCCCCCGGGCCGCTCGATGCGCTTCTCGGCCATGTACAGCGAGCCCTATGACATTCGCGCGGTGCTGGAAAACGGCCAGCGCTTCGACCTGAACCGCATCGACATCTGCTCGATCACCCGCGTGGTGCTGACCGACCGTGGCCTTTCCGCCCAGTAAGGCGCCGGTTCACGCCTGATGATGACGGCGCGGCAGCCTCTGCCGCGCCGTTTTCGCGCGCGCCCATTCACCGCGCCGCGATAGCCTGCGCACCGCGCCACGCCGCGCCCCGGTGGGGCCTACTCGCCGCGCCGTGGCCGGGCCAAGAGCTGCGCGATCGCCTGAGGCACCGTCATCCGCCCTTCCAGCAGGGCGGCAACGGCGGCGCAGATCGGCAACTCCACCCCCGCCTGCGCCGCGCGCGCCAGCAGCGCCGGGGCGGTGGCCACGCCCTCGGTCACGCCGCTGCGCCCGGCCAGCACCTCGGCCATGCTGCGGCCCTGGCCCAGCGCCATGCCCAGCGAGGTGTTGCGGCTACCCGGGCCGGCCGCGGTCAGCATCAGGTCGCCCAGGCCGGAAAGCCCGGCCGCGGTTTCCGCCCGGCCCCCCAGCGCCAGGGTCAGGCGGGAAAGCTCGGCCACGCCGCGGGTGATCAAGGCCGCGCGGGCATTCTCGCCCAGGCCCGCCCCGGTCACCACGCCGGCGGCAATGGCGATGACATTCTTCGCCGCGCCGCCCACCTGCACCCCCACCGGGTCCTCGCTGCCATAGAGCCGGAAGGCGGGCGTGGCCAACAGCCGGTCGGCAACCTCCCGCAGGTGCGGGTCGGTGCTGGCCACCACGGCGGCGGCGGGCAGGCCGGCGGCGACCTCATGGGCGAAGTTGGGGCCGGAAAGCACCCCGGCCGGCACCCCGGGGCGCAGTTCGGCCAGGATTTCCAGCGGCAGCGCCAGGCTGCCCTGCTCGACGCCCTTGGCGCAGACCAGCAGCGGCGGCAGCCGTTCCGGCAGCGCCGCCACCACGGTGCGCAGGTGCTGCGCCGGCACCACCAGCAGCACCAGGCCGGCGCCGCACAGCGCTTCGGCCAGGCTGGCGGTCACCCCCAGCGTCATCGGCAGCGCCACGCCCGGCAGGTAGCGTTCATTGGCATGGGCGCGGCAAATGGCATCCGCCCGCGCCGCGTCCCGCGCCCACAAGGTGGCGAGGCAGCCGGCCCGGGTGGCCTGCATGGCCAGCGCGGTGCCCCAGGCGCCCGCCCCCAGCACGGCAACGCGGCCGCCCGCGGCCCTATTCATCGGCAACACGCTGCATCGCCCAGCCCTCCCCGGCTTCGCGCGTGCCAAGCTGGCGCAACAGGGCGGCCAGGATGGCGCTGCCCTCGGCTTCGAATTTCCACGGCGGGTTCACCACCACCAGGCCACAGCCATTCAGCCGGGTCGGGTCGGTCGGCTCCCGCAGCCACAGCTCCGCCGCCAGAATGTCCCGCACGCCGCTGTCCTTCAGCGCGGTGTGGAAGGCCCGCACCGGGGCGCGGTGCTTGAGGGGATACCAGCAGGCCTGCACCGCGGCACGGAACCGATGGTTCACCAGCGCCACGCCGGCGGCCAGGCGGTCGAACTCGCCTTCCTGCTCGAAGGGCGGGTCCATCAGCACCAGGCCACGCTTTTCCGGAAAGGGGGTCAGCGCCTTCAGCGCCTCCCAGGCGTCGCGGTGATGCACCGCCACCTGCGGGTCGCCGCGGAAATGGGCGCGCAGCAGGGCATGGTCCTCGGGATGCAGCTCGCAGGCCAGCAGCTGGTCCTGGGGCCGCAGCAACGCCCGCACCAGCGCCGGGGAACCCGGGTAGAACGCCGGCGCCCCGGCCTGCCGTACCAGCGCGACATACTCCGCCAGGGCCGGGTCGGGCGCCGCCAGCAGCCGGCCGATGCCGCCCTGCCATTCCCCGGTGCGCTGCGCTTCCGGCGCCGAAAGGTCGTACCGGCCGATGCCGGCATGCGTGTCCAGCACCCGCAGCGGCGTGGCCTTGGCCTGCATGGTGCGCAGCAGCCACACCAGCAGGGCGTGCTTCAGGCAATCGGCGAAGTTGCCGGCGTGGAAGGCGTGGCGGTAATTCATCGAACCCTGCCAGTTGGTTCAGGCCAGCGCGCCGGTCGGTGCGCCCAAGTGAATGCCCAACGGGACACCCAGGAGGAGCCCAGCGAGGGAGCCCCGCTGAGCGCGCCCGCTGAGCGCGCCCTCTGGGGGCACCCTCTGGGGGCACCCTCTGGGGGCACCCTCTAAGCGCGCCCTCTGGGAGCACCCTCGGGAGCGCCGGTCAGGCCGCCGCCGCCACCCGTATCACCTGGCCGTGGCGGCTTTCGCCCGGCAGGCACAGGCTGGCGATGCCCGGCGCCACATCGGCCGGCTGGGGCAGTTGCGTCGGGTCCTCGCCCGGCATGGCATTGGCGCGCAGATGCGTCGCCACCGCGCCGGGGTCGGCCAGGTTTACCCGCAGGGTGGTATGCGCCACCTCGGCGGCCCAGCTTTGCGCCAGGTACTGCTGCCCGGCCTTGCCGAAGCCGTACAGCCCCCAGAAGGCGCCGGGCGCGGCGGCCACGCTGTCGGTCAGCAGCACGGCGCGGCCGGCCGGGGCCGCGCGCAACGGCGGGTCGCAGCTGCGGATCAGGCGCCAGCAGGCGGTCAGGTTCACCGCCACCGCCTCGTTCCAGTCGCGCGGCATGATGTGCGACACCGGCGTCAGCTTGGCCAGCACGCCGGCGGCATGCAGCAGAATGTCCAGCCGGCCGAAACGCTGCACGATGGAAGGGCCGAGCTTGTCGATCTCGGCCTCCTTCTCCAGGTCGAAGGGCAGCAGCGTGGCGGTGCCGCCGGCGGCGCGAATGGCGTCGTCGGTTTCCTCAAGCCCGCCCTGGGTGCGGGCGGTGATCACGCAATGCGCGCCCAACCGGGCCAGTTCCACCGCCACCGCGGCGCCAATGCCGCGCGACGCGCCGGTAACCAGCGCGACGCTTCCGTCCAGCGGCCTCATTGCGTGGCGTGCAGCAGGCTGAGCTGACGTTCGGACCCGTCCTTGGTGTCGGTCAGCGGAATCGAGTAGTCGCCGGTGAAGCAGGCATCGCAATAGGCCGGCTTGGCGGTGTCGCGGCCGGGCTTGCCCAGGGCGCGGTACAGGCCGTCGAGCGAGATGAAGGCCAGGCTGTCCACACCGATGATGCGGGCCATTTCCTCCACATTGTGCTGCGCCGCCATCAGCTTGTCGCGTTCCGGCGTGTCGATGCCGTAGTAGCAGCTATGAGTGGTGGGCGGCGAGGAGATGCGCATGTGCACCTCCGCCGCGCCGGCGGCGCGCACCATCTCGACGATCTTCTTGCTGGTGGTGCCGCGGACGATGCTGTCATCCACCAGGATGACGCGCTTGCCCTCGATCATCGCCCGGTTGGCGCTGTGCTTCAGCTTGACGCCCAGGTTGCGGATCTGGTCGGTCGGCTCGATGAAGGTGCGGCCGACATAATGGTTGCGCACGATGCCGAGTTCGAAGGGGATGCCGGCTTCGCTGGCGTAGCCGATGGCGGCGGGCACGCCCGAGTCAGGCACGGGCACG
>CANBXZ010000389.1 GCA_947373495.1 Acetobacteraceae bacterium | reverse complement strand
GGCGCGGGCTTCCAGCGCGCCCAGCACCTGGGCGGCGCGGGCCAGCACGCCGCGCGGCACGCCGGCCAGCCTGGCCACATGCAGGCCCCAGCTTTTTTCCGCCACCCCCGGGCCGACGCTATGCAGGAACACCACCTCGTTCTTCCATTCCCTGACACGCATCGTCGCCGGTGCCACTTCCGGCAGCTTGCCGGCCAGCGCGGTCAGTTCGTGGAAATGGGTGGCGAAGATGGTGCGGCAGCGCACCCGGTCGTGCAGCGCCTCCAGCACCGCCCAGGCGATGGCCAGGCCGTCCCACGTCGCCGTCCCCCGCCCGACCTCGTCCAGCACCACCAGGCTGCGCGGGCCGGCCTGGTTGAGGATGGCGGCGGTCTCGGCCATTTCCACCATGAAGGTGGACCGCCCGCCGGCGATGTCGTCGGCGGCGCCAACCCGGCTGAACAGCCGGTCCACCAGGCCGAGCCGGGCGCTTTCCGCCGGCACGAACAGCCCGGCCTGGGCCAGCACCGCCATCAGCGCGTTCTGCCGCAGGAAGGTGGATTTGCCCGCCATGTTCGGCCCGGTGAGCAGGCACAGCCGCCGGCCGGGCGACAGGTCGCAATCGTTCGGCACGAAGCTGCCGGCCTTGTTGCGCGCCAGCGCCGCGGCCACCACCGGGTGGCGCCCGCCCACCACGGCGAAGTCGGCGCGCTCGCCCATCTCCGGCCGGCACCAGCCGCCCTCGGCGGCGATCTCGGCGCTGGCGGCGTGCACATCCAGCTCCGCCAGCGCCGTGGCGGCGGCGGCGATGCCGGGGGCGGCGGCCAGGCACAGCTCGCGCAGGCGGCGGGCGATCAGCTTTTCCCGCCGGGCGGCCTGCTCGGCGGCTTCGCTCAGGCGCCGGTCCAGCGACGCCAGCGCGGTGCAGGTGAACCGATGCGCATTGGCCATGGTCTGGCGATGGATCGGCGCGAAGTCCCCGCTGGCCCGCGGCGGCGGCTCGCGCAGCAGCTTCTCGCCCTGGGCGGCCTGCATTTCCGCCAGGTAGCCGAATTGCTGGTGATGCCGGATCTTGACCGAGGCCACGCCCCAGGCCTGCGCCAGGTCCATCTGCAACGCCGCGATGGCGCCACGCGCGTCGTCGCGCAGCCGGCGCAGCGCATCCAGCTCGCCGTCATAGCCGGGGGCGACCAGCCCGGCATCGTCCAGCCGCGCCGGCAGGGTCTCCGCCAGCGCCCGCGCCAGTTCCGGGCTGGGGTCGTCGGCCGGCAGCAG
This sequence comes from Acetobacteraceae bacterium, assembly GCA_947373495.1. GTDB lineage: Bacteria > Pseudomonadota > Alphaproteobacteria > Acetobacterales > Acetobacteraceae > CAIMOR01. The sequence goes on along the minus strand of CANBXZ010000389.1, from coordinate 2,889 downwards.
CGCGGCGGCGGCTTCGGTCAGCAGGCCGGGCAGCAGCAACGCGCTGTCGCCCAGCGCCGCGGCCAGGTGGGCGCCGCGCGCCAGGCCGTCGCGCAGCGCCGCCAGGTCGCGCGGGGCGAACCGGTCCAGCGACAGCCGGGCCAGGGCGCGGGCCATGTCGGGCGTGCCCTTCAACGTGGCGCGCAACGTGGCGCGCAGCGGCCCGGCCAGCAGCAGCGCATGCACCGCGTCGTGCCGGGCCTGGATCTCGCCGGCCTCGGCCAGGGGGGAAGCCAGCCGCGCCGCCAGTTCGCGCGCACCGGCGGCGGTGATGGTGCGGTCCACCGCGCCCAGCAGGCAGTCCTTCGAGCTGCCACGCGTCGCGCCTTCACGCGAGGGCCGCAGGATCTCCAGGCTGTGGCGGGTGGCGGCATCCATCTGCAACAGGCCGCGGGCGCCGCGCGGCACCGGCCGGGCCAGCCGCGGCAGCGCGCCCCGCTGCGTCGCCTTCACATAGTCCAGCGCCATGGCGGCGGCGGTGACCTCGGCCAGGCTGAAGCTGCCGAAGCCTTCCAGCGTCAGCACGCCGAAGGCTTCCGTCAGCTTGCGCGTGGCGTCGCGCGGCACCGCGACCTCCACCGTGTCGGGTGCCAGGCCCTTTGGCGCCAGGCCCTTCGGCGCCAGCACCTCGGCCGGCTCCAGCCGGGCCAGCAGGGCGGCCAGGTCGGCGCGCGGCAGGCACTCGGTCTCGAAGGCGCCGGTGGAGATATCCAGCCACGCGGCGCCGAGCGTCTCACCCTCCCCCGGTGCCAGCGCCAGCAGCCAGGCCGGGCGGGCGGCTTCCAGCAGGCTGTCCTCGGTCAGCGTGCCCGGCGTCACCAGCCGCACCACCTCGCGCCGCACCGCGCTGGCCTTGCGCTTCTTGGCTTCCTCCGGCGTCTCCATCTGCTCGCACACCGCCACGCGGAAGCCGCGACGGATCAGGCGCGCCAGGTAGGCCTCGGCCGCCTGCACCGGCACGCCGCACATCGGCACCGGCTGGCCCTGGTGGTTGCCGCGATGCGCCAGCGCGATGTCCAGCGCGGCGCTGGCGGCCTCGGCGTCGGCGAAGAACAGTTCGAAGAAGTCGCCCATGCGGAAGAACACCAGCGCGTCCGGGTGTTCCGCCTTGGCGGCGAACCATTGCGCCATGGCCGGGGAAGCCCCTTCGGCCGGCGGGAACTGGCTGATCGAGCGCTGCATGTTCCCTACCTAACCCGGCCTTGGCGCGCTGGTAAGGCATGGCGCCGCGACGGCGCGGCTTAACTTGCCGGCCAGGGCGCGGATTAATTTAAACCCGCCGCTGCCGCTGCTTCGCAGCCGCGAAGCCGCTGGCTTCCAAAGCCTTGGCGCACCTGCGAAACTGTCGCCTCAAGCGCCGGTGCAACCGGTGGAATCGAGTTCGAGGGACAGCATTCATCATGGACGACACGCGCAAGAGCCACATGCCGCCGGTTTCGCTTTCGGATGTGCGCACGGCGCGCGTAACGCCCGAGGAGGCGCTGGCGATGCACGCCGAGGGCCGCCCGGGCAAGCTGGAGATCCGCCTCAGCAAGCCGCTGGTCACCGCGCGCGACCTGTCGCTGGCCTATTCGCCCGGCGTCGCCGAACCTTGCCTGCATATCGAGCGCGATCCCTCGCTGGCCTACGAATACACCTCCAAAGGCAACATGGTCGCGGTGATTTCCAATGGCACGGCGGTGTTGGGTCTCGGCAATCTTGGCGCGCTGGCGTCGAAGCCGGTGATGGAAGGCAAGATCGCGCTGTTCAAGCGCTTTGCCGATGTCGACGGGATTGACCTTTGCCTCAACACCGAAGACGTCGAGGAATTCGTCAATTGCGTGCGCTTTCTGGGGCCAAGCTTCGGCGGCATCAACCTGGAAGACATCAAGGCGCCGGAATGTTTCGTCATCGAGCAGCGCCTGCGCGAACTGCTCGATATCCCGGTCGTCCATGACGACCAGCACGGCACCGCGATCGTTGCCGCCGCCGGGCTGATCAATGCCTGCCACCTGACCGGACGCAGCATGGCCGAAACGAGGCTGGTGGTGAACGGCGCCGGGGCCGCGGCCATTGCCTGCGTCGAACTGCTCAAAGCCATGGGCATGCGGCACGGCAACATCACGCTGTGCGACACCAAGGGCGTGGTGTTTCAGGGCCGCACCGAAGGCATGAACCAGTGGAAATCGGCCCATGCGGTGCAGACGCAGGCCCGAACTTTGACCGAGGCGCTGGAAGGCGCGGATGTGTTCTTCGGCCTGTCGGTGAAGGGCGCGCTGACCCAGGACATGGTCCGCCGCATGGCCAAGAAGCCGATCATCTTCGCGATGGCCAACCCCGATCCGGAAATCACCCCGGAAGAAGCCCGCATGGCGAGCGCTGATGCCATCATCGCCACCGGCCGCAGCGATTATCCCAACCAGGTCAACAACGTATTAGGCTTCCCCTACATCTTTCGCGGCGCGCTGGATGTCCGCGCCAGCACCATCAACGAGCCGATGAAAATCGCCGCCGCCGAGGCGCTGGCATTGCTCGCCCGCGAGGATGTGCCCGATGAGGTCAATGCGGCTGGCGGTGGCAAGCGGCTGCAATTCGGCCCGGAATACATCATCCCAAACGCCTTCGATCCACGCCTGATCAGCCATTTGCCGCTCGCGGTCGCCAAGGCGGCGATGGATAGCGGCGTTGCCAGGAAGCCGATTTCCGATCTCCGCCGTTATGCCCGCGAATTATCCGGCCGCCTGGACCCCACCGCCAACGCGCTTGACGGCATCATGGAACGGGTGCGCGCCGCGCCGCAGAGGGTGGTCTTCGCGGAAGGCGAGGAAGAAAAAATCGTCCGCGCCGCCGTTGCCTTCCGCAATGGCGGCT
>CANBXZ010000388.1 GCA_947373495.1 Acetobacteraceae bacterium | reverse complement strand
GGGCCGGCGCCGCCCGATGCGGCCGTGCCGCCGCCTGTTGCCGGGTTTCCGGCAGCGGGGCGCATTGCGGTTCCAGCGGCAAGGCACGCGCCGCGTCGCGCCGCGGCCGCGGCACCGCCTGCCGAACCATGGCCGGGCGCGGCATCGTGGCGGCCTGGGGCGCTGCCTCGGCCACCATCCGGGCGCGTGGTTCGGCCGTGGGGCGCGGCGGCGCGCTGGCCTGGGCCGGCGCCGCCCGCACCCAATCGGGCGGTGGCAGGTTCAGCAGGGCACCGAAGGGCGAAGCCGCGGCCTCGGCCAGCCGCGGGGCTGGCGCCGCTTCCGCCGGGGCGCCGAAGCTCAGCGTGGCCACGGACTGCACCGGCCGCCACGCCGCCACCTGGCGCGGCGCTTCCGGCACCAGGCGCACATTCAGCATCAGCGCCAGCACCATCACGGCCATGGAGACCACGGCCACGAAGGGCCGGCCGCCGCCACCCGCCTCGGCATCCGCCTCGCCCATCGCGTATTCCGGTACCATGTACCAGGGCGTGTGCGGCTGCCATTTCGGCGCTCCGGCCTCGCGGTCATACTCCGCCCAGACCTGTTCCCAGTCATTCGTCACTGATCGCATGGCCACTGTTCCAGCCGATGTATCCCGGCCGGTTCTAACCAGTGAAAGGTGAATGACTCAGCCTATGGCCGGCGCTTTTGGCCCCTGGCGAAGTCCCGGGCCAAGTCCCTGGCTCACTCGCCCAGCAGGTGGCGGATCTGCGGCTCCAGCGCCGCGGCCAGGATGGCGTAGCCGATCCAACTGGGGTGCAGCCGGTCCGGCGCGATCAGTTCCGCCAGCCGGCCCTGGCCGTCCAGCAGCATCGGCCCGGGGTTGGTGTAGAATACCGTGGCATTGTCGGCGCAGCGGGCGATCAGGTCGTTCACCCGGGCGCCCACCGCCCGCAACGGCTCGGAGGTATCCGCCCCGCGCGGCAGGATGCCCACCAGCAGGATACGCGTTGTCGGCGACCGCCGGCGGATCATCCGCACCACCTCGGCGATGCCCAGCGCCACTTCGGCGGCGTCGCGGTTCTGCAGGGTGTTGTTGGTGCCCAGCAGCACCACCGCCAGCCGCGGCTTCAGGCTGGCCGGCCACTGGCCGCCGCCGGCCTGGTCCTGCGCGGTGGCCCGGCGGGGCGAGAGCCGCCACAGCACGCCCTGGGTGATGTCCCCGGCAATGCTGAGATTGACCGCCGCCCGATGCCCGTAGAACTGCCGGAACAGGTCGGCCTGAAACCCATCCAGGATGGAATCGCCAAGGAACACCAGCCGGGCGTGCGAGGTATCAATCCCGGCCAGGCGCTGGCTCAACGCCGCCACGCTGTCGCGCCAGGGCTGCCATTCGATGTATTCCGGCCGGGATTCCCGCGACGGCACCGGGCGCGCGGGCAGCGCGGCGCAGGCTTCCTGGGCCTGGGCCTGGGTTTGGGCCGCCGAGGCCACCAGCAGCGCCAGCAGCCCAACCAGGGCGAAGCAGCAGCGCCGGGTCATGGGCTCAGGCGGTAGCGGGCCTGCAACAGGCCGGCGGCTTCATAGTAGGTGGCGGCCCGCACGTAGCGGGCATTGGCCGCCAGGCGCAACCGCTCGGTCAGCGCGTATTCCACCCCGGCGCGGGCGGCGCCCACCACCACATTGCCGGAATGCGCGCCATAGCGGGTAACCAGGCTGGCGTCGGTCAGCGCCGCCTGCTCCAGCGCGCCCTGCAGGGCGGCCTGGTGCGGGAACACCGTCGTCGCCGCTTCCCGGTAGCGCTGGTAGCCGACCGAACCGCCCAGCCGCACTTCCAGGTCGTCGAACTGGCGGCGCCAGTCCAGGCCCAGCATCGCGGTCAACGAGGTCTCGGGGCTGAAATAGCCGCCATGGCCATAGCTGAACTGCCCCAGGTTGCGGGCGAAGCCCAGGTAGCGCAGGTCCACGCCCAGGTTCAGGTCTTCCCGGGGCGAGCGGATCAACCCGTAGATCAGCCCGAGATTGGCTTCCCGCCGGGTATTGTCGGCCACGCCGGTGCCATCCACCGCGGCATAGCCGGCGCCGGCGAAGACCAGGGCGCGGCCCTGGGTGTATTCCAGTTGGCCGCGCACGCCGCTGCGCACCACGCCGCCGAAGGCACGGCCGCTGTTGGGGTCGCGCAGCCCGGCATAGGACAGCACGCTGTCGGTCACCGCCAGGCGTTCCGCGGTCAGCCGCAGGCGCAGGTTGTCGGCCAGTTGCGGCGCGTATTCCACCGCGCCCACGGCATTGGTGCGGCGGAAGCCGAAGGGCGTGCTGCCCACCTCCACCCGCACATCGCCGCGGGCATAGGCCATGCTCAGCGCCCCGCCCACCGCCCAATTGTCCCGCCGGGCCTGGCGAGCCAGCGCGGCGGCCGGCACCAGCGCATTGGTGCCAACACCCCGCATGGAATAGGTATCGCCGCCCAGCCGCCCGGCGCTGAGGCCCACCGCCTCCACCCGCGCCGTCATCCGGCCGCCATAGCCGGGGATGATGGTGGACGCCTCGGACGGCAGCACGAACTCGTTCAGCCGGTTGCGGCCGCCATCGCCGCCCCGCACCCGCCAGGCGAAGCCGGCCGACATGCGGGTACCGGCGGCGTCCCGTGCCAGGGTCAGTTCATCCGCGATCTGCCGGGCCAGCGGGTCGCGCCCGGTGCCGCCGGCGGTGCGCGCCTGGTGCAGGCGCTCGGCGTCCTGCAGGGCGCGCAGGGTGCGCAGTTCGTCGCTGCGGCGTCGCGCCAGCCGGGCTTCCTGCAACGCCACCCGCGGGTCCGCCGGGCGCAGCCGGCGCAGGTGTTGCAGCGTGTCCTCCGCCTGCGCCCAGTCGCGCCGGGCGGTGGCGATGTCCAGTTGCAGCGCCAGCGCGGTCGGGCTCTCGGCGTCGCGCGCCAGCATCTCCCGCACCGCCGCCTCGGCTTCGTCCAGCCGGCCGGCGGCCACATGCACCACCGCCAGCGCGGTTTCCATGCCGGCGCGGTCGGTGGAGTTCTCCCGCGCCCGGGCCAATTGCCGATAGGCCGAGGACAGGTCGCCATCCTGGGTCAATTGCATGGCGGTGGCCACGGCCAGGCCGGAACGGACACTGGCGAGCTGCCGCCGGTCCTCCGCGGTCAATTCCGGGTCGTTGGCCAGGGTGGTCAGCATCGCCTCGGCCTCGCCCTTGCGGCCGGCGGCCAGCAGCGCGCTGGCCAGGCGGATATGCCCGGACGGGCCGGCATTGGGGTTGGCGGCCTGGGCGATGCGCGCGGCGGCCAGCGCCGCGTCGGGGTCCTGCAGCCGGGCGAAGGCCTGCATCACCTCGGCGGCGGTCTCGCCACTGGGGTCGGGCCGGCCGGCGATGGCCAGCAGGCGGTCCCGCGCCTCCGGCAGCGGCGCGGCGCGCTGCTGGCGTTCCAGCCGGCGCACTTCCTGCACCAGCCCGGCGCGTTGCAGCAGGCGGCCGGCGTCCTGGCTGCGGCCGGTGGCCGGAATGCGTTCCAGCAGCGCCACCGCGTCATCCTCGCGGTCATCCTCGCTGGCCAGCAGCGCGGCGGCGTAGAGCGCATCCGGCTCGCCCTTGGCGGCCATCTCGCCGGCGGCGCGGCGGGCTTCGCCGCCCCGGCCCATGCGCTTCAACAGCCGGGCCAGGTCCAGCCGCACCCAAACGTTGTCGCCATCCAGCCGGGCGGCTTCCAGCAGCAGGTCCAGCGCGCGGGTCGGGTCCTCGGCCTGCTGGGCACGTTCCCGCAGGGCCTGGGCCTGGGCGGTGCGGGCGGTGGCGCGGCCGCGGAATTCCGGCAGCCGCTCAATCTCCTCGGCCTCGGCGAAGCGGCCCAGGCGTTGCAGCGCCTCATGCAGGCCGTCCAGCGCCGCCGGCAACTTCGGCCGGCGGGCCAGCGCGGCCCGGAAGCGGGCCTCGGCCGGGGCCAGGTCCTGGCGGCGCAGCGCCACCTGGCCCAACAGGGTCTCGGCCTCGGCGGCGTCACCGGTGCCCTGGGCCAGCACGCGGCGGGCCAGGCTGTCGGCGGCGTCCAGGTCGTTGCGGCGCAGCGCCTGCCAGGCCGGCGAAAGCGGGCCCGGCCCGCCGCCGCTGCCGGCATAGCTGAAGCCGCTGGTGCGCAACAATTCCGCCCGCTGGTC
>CANBXZ010000387.1 GCA_947373495.1 Acetobacteraceae bacterium | reverse complement strand
GGGCCGTCCAGCAGCTTGGCCATCACGCTGGTCAGGATGCGGTTCTTGGTGTTCACCACGCCCACCTTGCGCACCCGGTCGCTGTAGCTGGCGGGGAAGGGGTCGCTGGTCACCTCGCGCATCGCGGCGGAAAGCTGAATGCCGCCCATCTGGCGGAAGCCGGTCATCAGCCGTTCCACGTCGCGCTGGTCGCTCAGCAGGTTGAACTCGACTTCCGGCTCCACCCGCCAGTCCCGGCTGGCCAGCCGCACCTGGCCGGTTTCCGACCAGGTCTTGTTGATGAAGGTCAGCAGCGAGGAAACCTGTTCCCCCACCTTGTGCCAGACCGACTTCGACAACGCCGCCACGAACATGTCGCCCGGCGCGGTCTCGGCGATGCCGGAGGTGTAGCGCAGCCCGACCAGCAGGTGCCGGCGCGTCAGGTTGTTGATCCGCGCCGCCGGCTTGATGAAGGAGGACAGCGCGATGGAGGGGTGGTCCATCAGCCGCTGGCCAACACCGGGCAGGGCGGCGCGGACCTCGATGCCCAACTCGCGCAGATGCCCGACCGGGCCGATGCCGGCGCGCATCAGGTGCGCCGGGCTGTGGATGGCGCCACAGCTCATGATGACCTGGCGGCCGCGGAACTGCTTTTCCTGCCCGGCCACCAGGGCCGTCACGCCGATGCAGCGGCTGCCCTCGAAGTCCAGCGCCTTGACCTGGGTGTTGGTGGAAATGGTCAGGTTCGGCCGCTGGCGCACCTGGGCGTTCAGGTAGCCCATGGCGGCGGAGACGCGCTGTTCCTCGGCATTGCTGATGGTGATGGGGAACCAGCCGTCGCGGAACGCGCCATTCTGGTCGGGCAGGTACTCATAGCCGGCATCGCTGAAGGCGCGGCCCACCGCCAGGGCATGGCCATTCCAGTCCTTCGGCATGATCCGCCGCACCGGGATATGGCCCTGCTTGCCGTGGAACGGGCCATCAAAGTCCAGGTCGGTCTCCACCTTGCGGAAGTAGGGCAGCACCGTGTCCCAGTTCCAGCCGGCGGCGCCACGGGCCTCCCAGTCGTCGTAGTCGGTGGGGGCGCCGCGATTGGCCAACTGGCCGTTGATGGAGGAGCCACCGCCCAGCACCCGGGCCTGTTCATACTTGCGCAGCGGTGGCGGCGCGGCGGTGGGGTTGTTGTGGGAGACGACCTGGGTGCGGACCTTCAGTTCGGTCCAGTGGAAGCGCGGGTCGAAATAGGCGGTGCCGGGGTAGCTGTCCTTGATCGGCCCGGGTTCCTGGCCCGGCGGCGTATCCTGCCCGGCTTCCAGCACCAGCACGCGGTTGCCGCTGCGGGCGGAAAGCCGGTTGGCCAGCACGCTGCCGGCCGAGCCACCGCCGACGATGATGAAATCCCAGTCCATGACGCCCTCCGTTTCCGGCAGACTACTGCGCCATCAGGTGCACCAGCCAGAGGCTAAGGCCCGGAAATGCCACGCACAGCGCCAGGCGGATGAAATCCGTGGCCAGGAACGGCAGCACGCCCTTGTAGATGGCGCTGATCGGCGCCCCGCGCGCCATGGAGGCGATGACGAAGACGTTCAGCCCGATCGGCGGCGCGGTCAGGCCGATGCCGACCACGGTCAGCACCAGCACGCCGAACCAGATGGCGATGTCCTCGGTGCCGCCCAGGCCGAAATCCAGCGCCACCACCACCGGGAAGAATACCGGCAGGGTCAGCAATATCATCGCCAGCTCGTCCATCACCGCGCCCAGCAGCACGTAGAACAGCAGCAGCGCCACCAGCACGCCGTAGGGCGGCAGGCCGGAATTCGCCACCCATTCCGCCGCCAGGTCCGGCAGGCCGGACAGCGCCAGGAAGGCGTTGAACATCTCCGCCCCCAGCAGGATGGCGAAGATCATGCCGGTGGTCTCGGCGGTGGCACGCAGGGCCTGGGCGATGTCGCCGGCCTTCAGGTCGCCGCGCGCCACGCCCATGGCCAGGGTCAGCGCGCTGCCCACCGCGGCGCTTTCGGTCGGCGTGAAGATGCCGAGGTAGAGCCCCAGCACCACGATGACGGTGATGGCGACAATCGCCCACACCCCGCGCAGCGCGCGCCAGCGCGCCGGCCAGGGCACCCGCGGCATGGCCGGCCATTGCGCCGGGTTGCGCCGCGCCAGCAGCCAGATCACCAGCATGTACAGCGCGGCGGCGATGCAGCCGGGGATCATGCTGGCGGCGAACAGCTTGGCGATGTTCTGTTCCGTGGTGATGGCATAGATCACCAGGATCGTGCTGGGCGGGATCAGGATGCCCAGCGTGCCGCCCACCGCCAGCATGCCGGCGGAAGTGCCCACCGGGTAGCCGCGGCTGGTCAGCTCCGGCAGGCAGGCGCGGCCCATGGTGGCGGTGGTGGCCACGCTGGAGCCACATACCGCGCCGAACACGGTGCAGCCCACCATGGCGCCCTGCGCCAGCCCGCCGCGGCGGTGGCCGAGGAAGGCATTCGCCGCCTCGAACAAATCCCGCGCCAGGCCGCCGCGTTCCATCAACGCGCCCATCAGGATGAACAGCGGAATGGTGGTCAGCGTGTAGTTGGCGAACAGGTGCCAGGGCGTTGCCTTCAGGTAGTTCAGCAGCACGTCCATGCCGGCCAGTTCGTGGTAGCCGACCGCGCCCACCACCAGCATGGCCAGCCCCACCGGCATGCGCAGCGCGATCAGCACCAGCATGCAGGCGAAGCCGAAGGCCGCCATGATGGGCTCGGACATGCGGTGTGGTTCCTTAGCTGCGCGGCGCGGGCTTGAAGGCGGTGGCGAAGGCCACCACGGCGGTCACGGCGAAGCAGCCGGCGGCCAGCGCCATGGCCCAGCCGAAGGGCAGCGCCAGCACCATGGAAACGGTGTGGGAGGCCACGGTGTCCTGCGCGCCCAGCGTCATCCGCCAGGCCAGCACACCGCAGAAGCCGGCATAGACCAGCGCCCACAACGCATCCAGCCCGCGGTTGAACCAGGCCGGCGCCCTGGTGGTGAAGCTGTCCACCAGGATGTTGGCGCCGCGCTGCTGCGCCCAGGGCAGGCACAGGAACACCGAAAGCCCGCCGCCGATGGAGACGATCTCGAAATCGCCCTGGATCGGGTTGGAGGTAAGCCAGCGCAGCACCACGCTGGTGGTGGAAACCAGCGCCACCGCCAGCATCAGCAGGCCGCCCACCACCGCCAGCACCCGGGCCAGGCTGGCCAATGCGCCGGTGGGGGCGTGTTCGGTCATGGAACCGGTGCCTCAGGCCGCGCTGGCGTGGCGGGCAACCAGGCTGCGGGCGTCCGCCAGCAGGGCGGCGCTGTCCAGGCCCTTTTCGCCGGCGGTCCTCAGCCAGTTGTCCACCACCGGGCGGGTGGCCAGGGTCCAGCGTTCCTTCTCGGCCTCGCTCAACAGCGTGATCTTGTTGCCGCGGCGGCGCACCTCGGCTTCCACCACCGGGCCGCGTTCATCCCACGGCACCGCGGCCATGCGGGCGGCGGCGGCGCCGCTGTTGGTGTCCAGCACCGCGCGCAGGTCGGCCGGCAGGCCGGCGTACTTCGCCTTGTTCATGCCCAGGATGAAGGTGGCGATGTACAGCGTCGGGCTGCCCGGAATCTCGGTGTGGTTGCGCACCATTTCCTGCAGGCGGATGCTGGGCACCACTTCCCACGGCACCACGGCGCCGTCGATGACGCCCTGGCTCAGCGCCTCCGGAATCTGCGGCACCGGCATGCCCACCGGGCTGGCGCCCAGCGCGCGCAGCGCCTCGCCGTTCAGCCGGCTGGGGAAGCGCAGCTTCAGCCCGGCCAGGTCTTCCATCTTCGTCACTTCGCGGCGGCTGTGGATCAGCCCTTCGCCATGGCCCCAGACGCACAGCGGGTGCACCTCGCCGAATTCCTGCGCGCAATGGCGGTCGGCGTATTCCTGCACCGCCAGGCAGTTCACCAGCGCCTTCTTGTGCGACACGAAGGGCAGCTCGAACACCTCGATCCGCGGGAAGCGGCCGGGGGTGCTGCCGGGCAGGGTCCAGGTGATGTCGGCAATGCCGTCCTTCGCCTGGTCGAACAGCTGCGGCGGCGCGCCGCCCAACTGCATGGAGGGGAAGATCTGGATGCGCAGCCGGCCGTTGCTGTCCTTGTTCACCTTCTCCGCCCAGGGCATCAGGAAGTAGCGGTGCACATT
>CANBXZ010000386.1 GCA_947373495.1 Acetobacteraceae bacterium | reverse complement strand
GTGCATCGCCGGGTGGTGGATGGCCCGGGCTTTCCCTGCCGCCACTGCCTGCAACTCGGCGAACCCGGCGAGGTGATGCTGCTGGCCAGCTACGACCTGCCGCATCCGCAGGGCGTCTATTGGACCCCGAGCCCGATCTTCCTGCACGCGGGCCCCTGCCCGCGCTACACCACCGAGAACGCGGTAGCGCCGGCCGTGCTGGCCAACGCCCTGGTCTCGGTTCGGTCCTACGACGCCGAGGAGCTGTGCCTGTACGAGTTGGGCGGCGTGGCCCCGGGCAGCGCGGTGGCGCCGCTGCTGGGCCGCGCCCTGGCCGACCGCCGGGTGCGGACCATCAACATCCACACCGCCAGGCCGGGCTGCCTGCTGACCGCGGTGGAAAAGCTTTAGGGCGCGAGGGACAACCGCGCTGGCTCAGGCGGCGTCCAGCTTTTCGGTCAGCTCCAGCCATTCGGTTTCCAGCGGCGGCAGGATCTTGTTGATCGCGGCGCGGCGGGAGGTGGCGCGGTTGACCAGGTCGGTCTTGTTGTTGGCATAGAGCCGCGGGTCGGCCAGCGCCTTGTCCAGCGTGGTCGCTTCATCCGTCAGCTTGGCGATCTGCGCTTCGATCTGCTTCAGCCGTTCCTTCAGCGGCGCCAGCGCCTGGCGGTTTTCCGCCTTGCCGCGCCGGTCATTGCCGGCCGCCTTGGCACCGCCCACGACAGCCGTCTCCGGCGCCCGCGCCGCCTTGCGGCCCCCCCCGCCCAGCAGCGCGCGATAATCGTCCAGGTCGCCGTCGAAGCTGGTGACCTTGCCGCCGCCCACCAGCCACAGCCGGTCCGCCACCAGCTCCACCAGATGCGGGTCGTGGCTGATGAGGATGACGGCGCCGTTGTAGTCCGCCAGCGCCTTCACCAGCGCGTCGCGGGCGTCGATGTCGAGGTGGTTGGTCGGCTCATCCAAAATCAGCAATTGCGGGGCTTCCCGCGTGCACAGCGCCAGCAGCAGCCGTGCCTTCTCGCCACCCGAGCAGGAGGAAATCCGCGTCGTCGCCCGGTCCACGTCCAGCCCGAACCGTGCCAGCTGGCTGCGGCATTGGGTCACCGTCGCCTGCGGCAGTGCGTCCTGCATGTGGGACAGCGGGGTGCCGTCCATGTCCAGCTCGTCGGTCTGGTGCTGGGCGAAGTAGCCGATCTTCAGCTTGGGCGAACGGAACTGGCTGCCGCGCATCAGCTCCAGCCGCCCGGCGAACAGCTTCGCCAGGGTGGACTTGCCGTTGCCGTTGGCGCCCAGCAGGGCGATGCGGTCGTCCTGGTCCAGCCGCAGGTCCAGCCCGGTGAGGATGGCGCGGCCGTCATAGCCGATGGCGCCACTGCTGACCGTCAGCACCGGCGGCGCCAGTGTGGCGGGTTCCGGGAAGGCGAAACGGGTGACGCTGTCCTCCACCACGCTCTCGATCGCCGGCATCTTCTCCAGCGCCTTGATGCGGGACTGCGCCTGGCGCGCCTTGCTGGCCTTGGCCCGGAAGCGGTCCACGAAGCTTTGGATATGCGCCCGCTCGGCGGCCATCTTCTCATTCGCCGCCACCTGCTGGGCCTGGCGTTCGGTGCGCACGCGGACAAAATTGTCGAAGGCGCCGGGGTAGAGCGTCAGCTTGCCCTTATCCAGGTGGGCGATGGCGTCCACGCAGCGTTCCAGCAGGCCGCGGTCGTGGCTGACGATGATGGCGGCGCCACCGAAGCGTTGCAGCCAGCCTTCCAGCCACATGGTGGCTTCCAGGTCCAGGTGGTTGGTCGGTTCGTCCAGCAGCAGCAGGTCGGGTTCCAGGAACAGCACGCAGGCCAGCGCCACGCGCATGCGCCAGCCACCGGAGAACTCGGTGCTCGGCCGCATCTGGGCGGCGGCGTCGAAGCCGAGGCCGGCCAGCACCGTGGCGGCGCGGGAGGGGGCGCTGTCGGCACTGATGGCGATCAGCCGCTCATGGATCTCCGCCATGCGGTGGCCATCCGGGTGGCTGTCCGCCTCGGCCAGCAGGGCGGCGCGTTCGGTGTCCGCCGCCAGCACCGTCTCCAGCAGGCTTTCCGGCCCGCCTGGCACTTCCTGCGCCACATGGCCCATGCGGGCGCGCTGGGCCAGGCGGATCTCGCCGCCATCCAACCCCAGTTCGCCGGTAATGGCCTTCAGCATGGTGGATTTGCCGGCGCCGTTGCGCCCCACCAGCCCCACCTTGCGGCCCGGGTCCACCACCAGGTTCGCCTGGTCCAGCAACAGGCGGCCGGCGATGCGGAGGGTGAGGTCGCGGATGGTGAGAACGGTCATGGTCAGGCTTCTAGATCGAATTCGGCCTGCTGAGGCAGCCCGAAACCGCGCCCGCCCCAAGTTTCCATTGCATCGCAGCATTGCGGGGCGCGGCAACCCCCGCTGGCCAGCGGTGCGCGCGCCGCATTAGGCTCGGCGGCAACAAAACACGGGGAAGTCCAATGCGTCGCCTGCTGCTGGCCCTGGGCCTGCTGTTGACCAGCCTGCCGCCCGCCTCTCGGCCGGCCAGCGCCCAGGACGCCGCCTGGCCAGACCGCCCGGTGCGGCTGATTTTGCCCAGCGGCCCGGGCGGCGCCTTCGACCTCATCGGCCGGGTCATCGCCGAGGGGCTGAACGGCCCGTTGGCCAACCGGGTGGTGGTGGAAAACCGCGCCGGGGCCGGTGGCGTCATCGCCGCCGAGGCCGCCGCCCGCGCCCCGGCCGATGGCTACAGCTTCCTGCTCGGCATTCTTTCCACCCAGGTGGTGATCCCGGCCACCCAGCGCGTCGGCTACGACCCGGCCACCGCCTTCGCCCCGGTGGCGCCAACCACCATGGCGCACATGGTACTGGCGGTGAACCCCAACCTGCCGGCCCGCACGGTGGCGGAGTTCATCGCGCTGACCCAGGCGCAGCCCGGGCGGATCAATGCCTCCTACGCCGGCCGTGCCTCCCTGCCGCACCTGCTGCTGGCGCTGTTCATGCGCCAGACCGGGGCACAGCCCTACCCGGTGCCGTTCAGCCTTTCCGCCCAGGGGTTGCAGGCGCTGATGTCGGGCGAGGTGGGGGCGGCGTTCGAGACGGCGTCGATCATCCGCACCCAGGCCGCGGCCGGCACGCTGCGGGCGCTGGCCGTTACCAGCGCCGCCCGCGACCCTGGCCTGCCGGAGGTCCCAACCATGGCCGAGGCCGGCATTCCCGGCTTCGTCGCCGGCAGTTGGACCGGGGTTTTCGCCCCCGCCGGCACCCCGCCGGCCATCATCGCCCGGCTCAATGGCCTGCTGGCCGAGTTGTCGCGGGACGCGACCTATCAGCGCCGGCTGGCCAATATCGGCGTGCAGCCGCAAACCGGCAGCCCCGAGGATCTGGGCCGCTGGGTGGCCAGCGAACGGGAACGCTGGAGCGGGCTGGCCCGCAGCCTGGCCGGCAGCGACTAGCTCAGCCGGAGGGAAAATCCGCCCGTTGCACCTGGCCGCCGAGGCGCGCCGGGCAGCCAGGGCTTGCGCGGCGCTGCTTCCCCGCCTATCCGGCGGCCCATCCGTCGCACCGCACCACGGTGCGGCATCCGCCGCCACACGCAAGGAACGCCCTCATGGCCGTCGAACGCACCCTGTCCATCATCAAGCCGGACGCCACCCGCCGCAACCTGACCGGCAAGATCAACGCGAAGTTCGAGGAAGCCGGCCTGCGCATCGTCGCGCAGAAGCGCCTGCAGCTGTCGGAAGCCCAGGCCGGCGCCTTCTATGCCGAGCACAAGGCCCGCCCGTTCTACGGCGACCTGGTCAGCTTCATGATCAGCGGCCCGGTGGTGGTGCAGGTTCTGGAAGGCGAAGGCGCCATTGCCAAGAACCGCGAGATCATGGGCGCCACCAACCCGGCGAACGCCGCGGCCGGCACCATCCGCAAGGAATTCGCCGAGAGCATCGAGGCGAACAGCGTCCACGGTTCCGACGGCACCGAAGCCGCCGCCCGCGAAGTGTCGTTCTTCTTCGCCGGCACCGAGATCGTCGGCTGAAGCAACGGCCCGTTCAGGGCTGAAGGACGGCGGGGCTTGCCCCGCCGTTTTCAATTTCAGACGACGAAGATCGCCATCGCCACCAGCGTCAGCACCGTCAGGCCAATGCCCCAGGTGACGAAGGTGGTGAAACCCTGCCAGGAGCTCTGGCGCTCGGCCAGGATG
>CANBXZ010000385.1 GCA_947373495.1 Acetobacteraceae bacterium | reverse complement strand
CCTCGGCGCAGGCGCTGGCGGCGGCGGCGGCACGGCACGGCGAACGCAGCGGGGCGCTGCCGGCGGGGGTGGCCTCGGCCGCCGCGCTGCAAGCCCAGGCCAGCACCCTGTTGCGCCAGGCCGTGGCGCTGGAACAGGCGGTGCAGGCAGCACGCGACCAGCGCAGCCAGGCCGCCGCGGCCACGCAGGCGCATGCCGAGGCGGCGCGGCTGGCCGCCGGGCGCGCCACCGAGGCCGCCGCCGCCGAACAGGCCGCAACCGAACAACTGCAAGCCGCCTGCCTCGCCGCTGGCTTCGCCGATGCGGCGGCGTTGCGCGCCGCCATGCTGGACGCCCCGGCGCAGGAGGCGCTGCAACAGGCGCAGGACCGCTTCGTGCGTGCGCTGGCCGAAGCCGAGGGCACCGCCCAGCGCGCCGCCGAGGCCGCCGCCGGCCTGCTGCCGCCCGACCTGGCCGCGCTGGCCCTGGCGCTGCGCCAGGCCGGAACGGCGCGGGAAGCGGCGGCGGCGCAGGCGGTGCTGGCGCGCCGCGCGCTGGAACAACGCGACGCGCTGCTGGCCGAGTTGGCCAGCGCCGAGGCGGTGCATGCCGAGGCCGAGGCGGCGCTGATGCTGCGCGAGGACCTGGACCGCCTGGCCGAGGGCCGCAACACCGGCCTGAGCTTCGAGGGTTATGTGCTGTGCGGCCTGCTGGACCAGGCGCTGGCCGCCGCCAACCGGCACCTGGCCGGCATGCTGGCCGGCCGCTACGCGCTGCGCCGGCGCGAGGAAGCCATGCGCAAGGCCGGGCTGGACATCGAGGTGGTGGACCGCTGGAACGCCCAGCCGCGCCCGGCGGCGACGCTTTCGGGTGGCGAGGGCTTCTGTGCCTCCCTGGCCATGGCGCTGGGGCTGGCGGAAACCGTGGCGGCGCATGCCGGGGCGCGGCAATTGGGCGCGTTGTTCGTGGATGAAGGCTTCGGCACGCTGGACGCCGAGACGCTGGACACCGCCGTGGCGGTGCTGGAAGGCCTGCAGGCCGGGGATCGGCTGGTGGGCGTCATCAGCCATGTCGGCGAGTTGCGGGAACGGCTGGCGGCGCGCATCGAGGTGACCGCCGGGCGCGGCGGCAGCACCGCCCGGGTCAGCACCGACTGAACCAGGCCGCCGATTTGGCCCTGGACCGCACGGGCGGGAGGTGGAAAACCGCCAGGGAACAGCGCCGGTCTGGCCGCGCGCATGGGGAGAGCACAAGCAATGGCCTATCAACCCTTCGACCTGACCGGCAAGGTGGCGCTGGTGACCGGCGGCAATGGCGGCATTGGCCTGGGCATGGCGCTGGCGGTGGCACAGGCCGGCGCCGACGTGGCGATCTGGGGCACCAACGCCGCCAAGAACGCCGCCGCCAAGGCCACGCTGGAAGCCACCGGCCGCCGCGTGCTGGCGCTGCAATGCGACGTGGGCGATGAAGCCGCGGTGGAAGCCGCCTTCGCCGAAACCCTGGCGGTGATGGGCCGGGTGGATGGCTGCTTCGCCAATGCCGGCATCTCCTCCGGCAAGCAGACCCCGTTCACCGACTTCACCGCCGAGGATTGGCACCGCGTGCTGCGGGTGAACCTGGACGGCGCCTTCTATACCTTCCGCGCCGCCGCCCGGCACATGAAGGCGCGGGCCGAGGCCGGCGACAAGGGCGGCGCGCTGGTCGGCACCGCCTCGCTGGCCGCCATCGAGGGCGCCGCCCGCAACGAGCACTACGCCGCCACCAAGGGCGGCATGGTGGCCATGGTGCGGGCGCTGGCGGTGGAACTGGCGCGCTATGGCGTTACCGCCAACAGCATCCTGCCCGGCTGGATCGAGACCGACATGACGGCCAAGAGCGTGGCCAACCCGAAATTCGCCGGCAACGTGCTGCCCCGCGTGCCGATGCGCCGCTGGGGCACGCCGGAGGATTTCGGCGGCATCGCGGTGTACCTGATGTCCAGCGCCAGCCGCTTCCACACCGGCGACAGCCTGCTGATCGACGGCGGCTACGCGCTGTTCTGAGCCACGCGACCAGAACACGCGCGCAGGCCGGGGCACGGCCCGGGGCGTGATGCTTGCCAACGGCAACGCGCACGCCCCGGCTTGGCCGCCATCCGCCCTCCCCGTCGCAGGCGATCAGGTATCGGCGATCAGGCGCCGGCGATCAGGCGCCGGCCTCAGTAGCTGTCGAAGATCCGCGCGATCTCGGCCGCATCGCTGGTGACGGTCAGCGCCAGCGACAGCAGGATGCGCGCCTTCTGCGGGTTCAGGTTGTCGGCAGGCAGAATGCCGGCCTCGCGCAGCTTGGTGGTGTGCGGCACGCGGCCACTGCCGGCGCGGGTGCTCATCATCACCCGCACGCCGGCGCGCTGGGCGTCGCTGATCGCCTCGGCCTCGGCCGGGGTGCAGAAGCCGGGGGCGAAGCCGGCGCAGATCAGCCCCTTGGCGCCCGCCGCGGTGAAGGCGCGGATCGCCACGCCATCCGACCCGGCATAGGTGTAGCTGACATCAACCCGGGGCAGTTCGGCCAGGCCGCGCACGTCGAACTCGGTTTCCGGCGCCACCCGGCGCAGCGGCTTGCGGTACCATGCCAGGCGGTCACCATCGGCATGGCCCAGCGCGCCGAAATCCGGGCTGCGGAAGGTCTGCATCCGGCCGGTGGAGGTCTTGGTCACCTCCCGCGCCGCATGGATCTCGTCGTTCAGCAGCACCAGCACGCCCAGGCCCCGCGCTTCCGGGCTGGCGGCCACGCGCACGCCATTGATGAGGTTCAGCGCCGCATCGGTGGAGATGGCGCTGGACGGCCGTTGCGCCCCCACCACCACCACCGGGATCGCCACCTTCAGCGTCAGGGACAGGAAGTAGGCCGTCTCCTCCAGGCTGGCGGTGCCGTGGCCGATGACGATGCCGGCCAGCGCCGGGTCCGCCGCCACCAGTTGCTCGACCAGCAGCAGCAGCGCCTTCCAGTCCGGCCAGGCCAGCCGGGTGGAGGGCACCGCGCTGAACGGCGCCGCCACCACCTCCGCCACCTGCTGCACCTCGGGGAAGCGGGCCAGCAATTGCGCCGCGTCCAGCAACTGGCCGGTGCTGCCGTAGTCCACCGTGTCCAGCGCGCCCTTGCCCACGCTGGCCATGGTGCCGCCGGTGCCGATGAAGGCGACCTTCCGCTTCGCGCCCGTCGGGATCATCGGAATGCTCATCCGTCTCAGGCCTTTTCGTTCGCGGCGGCGGCCGGGACGTCATTCGCCCGTACCAGGCCGGCGATGCATTCATCCGTGGTCAGCACATCGCCGAATTGCAGGTGGAAGCCGATCAGGCTGGCGGCGTGCTCGGCATCCGTCACCGCGGCGCAGCCGTCGCTGACCATCACGGTGCGGAAGTTCAGCATCATCGCGTCGCGGGCGCTGCTTTCGCAGCACACGTTGGTGACGGTGCCGGTGATCAGCACGGTGTCGATGCCAGCCGCGCGCAACAGGTCCGGCAATGCGCTGCTGCCCTGGATGAAGGCGCTGTAGCGGTACTTCTTCACCACCTGGTCCACCGGTTGCACGTCCAGCAGCGGCCACAGCTTGTGGCCCTCGGTGCCCTCGCTCATCGCCGCCTTGCGCCGGGCACGGGCCTCGGGCGTCACCATGTCCTGCATGACGGACCATTCCACCTCGCAGCGGCTGTCGAAGGTGTTCTGTATCCACACCACATGGCCACCGGCGGTGCGCAGCGCCCCGGCCAGCTTGTTGATGGCCGGCACCACATGCTGCGCCATGTCGCAATAGGCGTGGCTGACATCCGCCCGCATGAAGCCGTTCTGCATGTCCACCACCACCAGCGCGGTGCGGCGCGGGTCCAGCCGGGCGAAGGGATGCACGGTGCCGCAGCGGGCGGCAACGCGCGCGGCAATGGCGGGCGGAATGGAAAAGGGGTGCATCGGGGCTCCGGCGGCTGAGGCGATCGGCGCGGCCTGGCGGCCATCCCTGGGTGCTTCCTTCAACGGGAAGCCTGGCGAGAGCCTAGCCCCGCCCGGGCAGGGCCGCCAGTGCCAGGGCGGCTTGTTTTGGTCGGCGAATCGCATCGTTCGGCGGCGCCACCCTGCCAGCCCTGCCCCCACTCCACCGGCCCCGCTCCACCGGCCCTTGCCCCAACCCACCTCCGCTGCGGCCGCATGGGTGTCGCGGCCGCCAGGTGCTGGGGGGGCTTC